>JBKJJF010000104.1:0-23133 GCA_046598195.1 Rhizobacter sp.
CTCGACGGCAGCGCCCACGCCAGCCAGGCCCAGCACCTGGCCGACCAGCTGATCCAGCGCGCCCGCGCGTGCTGCGCAGGCGGGCGCAAGGGCCAGCGCTAACGCAGCGGGCCATCAGCGCAGCACGAACGGCTGCAGCCGTTTTGTTGGGCTCACCCACGCATGTCATTCAATGACATGCAATTGATGATCAACTCCCCGCTGCGCCTTCGTGCAACTGCCTCTGAAAGCAAACCCATGTCCGCAGCTTCCGATTTCGATTTTTTCATCGGCGATTGGCGTGTTGAGCACCGCCGCTTGAAAGACCGCCTTGCCGGCAGCACCGACTGGGAGGTGTTCGCCGGCACCACATCCACCCGCAAGACGCTGGGCGGCATGGGCAACTGCGACGACAACCACCTGGAGCTTCCAGGGGGCTCCTACTACGCGATGACCGTGCGCACCTTCGACCCCACCACGCACAAGTGGTCGATCTGGTGGCTTGATGGCCGCCAGCCTGGAACACTCGACGTGCCCATGACGGGCGAGTTCACCGACGGCGTGGGCACCTTCTTCGCCAAGGACACGTACAAAGGCACGCCCATCGTGGTGCGTTTCCTCTGGCAAGTGAAACCCGACGGCACACCACGCTGGGAACAGGCCTTCTCCGCAGATGACGGCAAGAGCTGGGAGACCAACTGGACCATGGAGTTCAAGAAGGCCGCCTGAGAGCGGCTCGCCGATGGACTTCAGCTGAAACAGGTGCCTGCGTCAGACGACGCGCCAGGCTCTCAGAGCCGGGGGCCTCGCGGCAAACCGGCCTCGTCGTAGTCTCTGCGGTGCACGTACCAGAGCCAAGCCCAGGCCAGCAGCGGCAAGGTCACGAGCGCAAGAATCCATTGCCAGTTGCGCGCCAGGAAGCCAGTGCCTCGGGGTGAGGGCTCGGCCGTCGCGGTGGGCACTGTGTTGAGCTGCGTTGGCACGGGAGGGGTCGTGACGGCTGGCGCCAGGGAACGCGCGGCCACCACCTCGGTGACGCTCAGCTTCTCAGGCTCGGGCTTCGGTGCGGGCGGCAGAGCAACGCTGGGCGACGATGCGGGGGTGGGCGTTGGTTTGGCCACCGGCGCTGGCGGCGGAGGCGGTGGTGGCGGTGGCACCGGAGCAGGCGCGGGCTTGGGTGGCGGCGCGGGTGCCGGCTTCGGCGCCGCTGCTGCTGCGGTGGCACTGCCACCAAAGGGCGCCGGCCGCGTGTCGCCACCGCGCCGGAACAAGATCTTGTAGGCATTGACCTCGCAGGTGCCGATCACCTTGGTACCCGGCGGCACGGGGGCATCGCCGCGCACGGTTTCAAGGGTGAAGCCGCGAATGCTGGGGTCGATGCGCGCGGCCAGGGTGTTCTTCAACTGGTCGCAGGCGGGGGTTTGTGCCTGCGACCCGCCGGCCAGAAGCACCGATGCAGCGGCCAGCGCGTGGCGCAAGCCGATGGCGGTCGCCGATCGGCGGGTGTTGTTTGTTAAAAAGGTCGCGGCCATGCCCACCCAGGTACAAAAGAATCACGGAGCACACGTTCACCACCTTGAGGGTCGGTAACGGCTTCTTGTAAGCCCCGCAATCTACCACCCGCCCTGGTCTCGCAAGCGCTGGCAGGAAACGTCGTGCCCCCCCGCTTTAGGTGCGCCAAGCCGACCTGGCCCGCACGAACCACAGACGTGTCCGAGCAGTCAACTTGCCGTCGCCAGCAACCCGGCGCAAGGCGATCCGTGACTTTGGAACGGGAATGCACTCTCGATGAAAAGACCTGGCAAATCTCCCGTCTGTTCCGACGATCGGGCCTGAAGGCAAGCGCCGCGTCTGAATGGCGATGGCGATGGCGATGGCGAGACAATTCCACACCCGCCGGATCAAGGGACTTCATCGTGTCATCCGCCCCCATTCCTTCCAACGAAGCCGAGCGGCTTCGTTCGCTGAGCCAGCTTGGCGTGCTCGACTCCGCACCCGAGCGTCAGTTCGACGCGCTCGTGCATGCCGCGGCGCTGGTGTGCGGCGTGCCCGTCTCGCTGATCAGCCTGATCGATGCAGACCGCCAATGGTTCAAGGCAAACGTCGGCCTGCCCGGGGTGAGCGAAACGCCGCGCGAACTGGCGTTCTGTGCTCACGCCATCTTGCAAGACGGCATCTTCGAGGTGCCTGACGCCACAGCCGACCCGCGATTCGCAGACAACGCGCTCGTCACCGGCGACCCCCGCATCCGTTTTTATGCGGGTGCCCCGCTGCGCCTGAGCGACGGCACGCACGCCGGCACCTTGTGCGTCATCGACCGCCGGCCACGCCAGCTTGACGCGGCCCAGCGTGAGGTGCTCGGCCACTTGGCGGCCGCCGCCGTGCAAACCCTGGAAGGCCGCCGCGCGCTGATGGCCGAGCGTGAGCTGCACGACACCGCGTTGCGAACGGCTGCCGCCCTGGCCGACAGCGAGGCTCGCTTCAGGGCGCTGAGCGACGCCTCGCCGCTGGGTGTGTTCGCCACCGACGCACAAGGGGCCTGCACCTACACCAACGAGCAGTGGCAAGCCATTTACGGCCTGACGCTGGCGCAAAGTCTGGGTGATGGCTGGGCCGCGAGCTTGCATCCGCAGGACCGCGCGGCCGCGTTTGCCGAGTGGCAGCGCACGGCGGCGCAAGGCGCTGATTTCGACATGCCGTTTTGCATCGTGCGGCCGGATGGGCAGACGCGCACCGTGCGTTCACGCGCCCGGGCCATCCGCGCCGGCGATGGCTTGATCGTGGGCTACGTCGGCTCGGTCGATGACATCACCGAAAGGCTGGGCACCGAGCGGGCCCTGGACGCCGAACGGGTGCGGCTGGCGTCGATCATTGAAGGCACCGGTGCCGGTACGTGGGAATGGAACGTGCAAACCGGCGAGGCACGGTTCAACGAGCACTGGGCGGCCAGCATCGGCCACACCCTGCAAGAGCTGGCGCCCAGCTCGATCCAAACATGGCTGGAGCGTGCGCACCCGAGCGACTTGCCACGTTCGCGGGAGTTGCTGAACCGGCACCTTGCCGGCGAGTTGCCCAGCTACAACTGCGAAGCCCGCATGCGCCACCGTGACGGCCACTGGGTGTGGGTGTTGGACCGTGGCCGTGTGCTGACCTGGACGCCCGACGGAAAACCCGAGTGGATGTTCGGCACGCACATCGACCTGACGGAGCGCAAACGCCAGGAAGACGGTCTGCGCAAGAGCGAACAGCTGCTCAACCGCACCGGCGCAGTCGCCGGCGTCGGCGGCTGGGAGCTCGACCTGCAGAGCGGCGAGCTGACCTGGTCGGCGCAGACCCGCCACATTCATGGCGTTTCGGCTGACTACGTTCCCGTGCTGGCGGAGGCCATCAACTTCTACGCGCCCGAAGCTCGGCCCGTGATCCAGGCGGCCGTCGAACAGGCCATCGCCACCGGCAAGGGTTGGGATCTGGAGCTTCCTTTCATCCAGGCCAACGGGCAGCGCATCTGGGTGCGGGCGGCGGGCAACGCCGATTTTGAGGACGGCAAGCCCGTCCGGTTGATGGGTGCCTTCCAAGACATCACCACGATGCACACACTCACCGCCGAACTGGCCGAACAGCATGAACTGTTGCGCGTGACGCTGCAGTCGATCGGCGACGCGGTGATCACCACCAACGCCTCAGGCATCGTCACCTGGCTCAACCCCATCGCCGAACGGATGACGGGCTGGCCGAACGCCGAAGCCAGGGGCCGCCCTGTGGGGCACGTGTTCAACATCGTCAACGAAGAGACACGTGCACCGACCGAGAACCCGGTTGCCATCTGCCTGCAGCAGGGCAAAGTGGCCGGTCTGGCCAACCACACCATGCTGATCTCGCGCGATGGCGCCGAGTTCGGCATCGAGGACTCGGCGGCACCGATTCGCAATGAACTCGGCGAGATCCTGGGTGTGGTGCTGGTTTTCCACGACGTCACCGAGCAGCGCCGCCTGAGTGGCGAGATGAGCTACCGCGCCACGCACGATGCGCTGACCGGGCTGGTCAACCGTGCCGAGTTCGAGACCCGGCTGCGCCGCGTGCTGAACAAAGCGCACGAAGACCGCAGCGAACACGCGCTGCTGTTCATCGACCTCGACCAGTTCAAGCTGGTCAACGACGCTTGCGGGCACTCGGTGGGCGATCAGCTGCTGCAGCAGGTGAGCAAGCTGCTGGGTGAAGCGGTGCGTGCACGCGACACGCTGGCCCGGCTGGGGGGTGACGAGTTCGCGGTGATCCTGGAGCACTGTTCGGTCGAGCAGGCCCAGCGTGTGGCGCAGCAGATCTGCGACCGCATGGACGATTTCCGCTTCATGCACGATGAACGGCGCTTTCGCATCGGCGCCAGCATTGGCCTGGTGCCCGTCGACAAGCGCTGGGGCACCACGGCAGCCGTGATCCAGGCCGCAGACACCTCGTGTTATGCCGCCAAAGAAGCCGGCCGCAACCGCGTGCATGCCTGGTTCGATACCGACCAGGCCATGCACGCCCGCCACGGCGAAATGCAGTGGGCCGCACGGCTTGAGCAAGCCCTGGACGAGGGCCGCTTCGTGCTCTATGCGCAGCGCATCGAGGCGCTGGTGGACGCGCAAGCGCACGGCTTGCACGCCGAAGTGTTGCTGCGCCTGATCGACAGCGACGGCAGCGTCGTTCCGCCCGGCGCATTCTTGCCCGCGGCAGAACGGTTTCACTTCGCCTCACGCATCGACCGCTGGGTCTTGCGCCATGCCATCGGCGCGCTGAGCGCCCGGGCTGACCTGTCAGCCGTAGAGACCTTGTGCATCAACCTGTCGGGGCAGTCGATCGGCGACCGTGCCTTCCACCGTCATGCGCTGGACACCTTGGGTGAGGCCGGTGCCCCGATCTGCCGGCGGCTCTGCCTGGAGATCACCGAGACCGCCGCCGTCACCAACATGGCGGATGCCAGTGTGTTCATCGAGCAGGTGCGGGCCCTCGGCGTGCGCATCGCGCTGGACGACTTTGGTGCGGGAGCGTCTTCGTTCGGCTACTTGAAAAACCTGAGCGTGGACCTTCTGAAGATCGACGGGCAGTTCATCCGCGATGTGGTCGAAGACCCGCTCGACGATGCGGCCGTGCGCTGCTTCGTCGACGTGGCGCGCGTGCTCGGCGTGAAAACGGTGGCTGAATGGGTGGATCGGCCCGAGGTACTGAACCGGGTGCGCGAGATCGGCGTCGACTTCGCGCAGGGCTTTCTGCTGCATCGACCCGAACCCATCGAAGCGGTGCTGGGCATCCAGCCGGCCAAGCCTCGCGTGACGGCCGCGCGGAGCCCCTGACGGCGGGCGAACGACCCCGACCCCGCAGCAGCGGCACCCGCACGCGCCGCCAGGTCACACACAGCAGCAGCTTCAACGGCGGAGAAGGCATCTGGTTCCACAGCGGGGTTGTCTCCTTCACCACCCAGGGCGACAACCGCGTGAGCGGCCGGGCGCCACACCCAACTGTGCGGGGTGCGACGCCCGCTGAACCCGACGGATGTTCAGCGCAGCCCGAAGTACCCCAAGACAAAAAGGATGATGACGACGGCGCCGACAAGCCAGATAACTCTGTTCATGATTGCATTCCCCGGATTGCGCTGAGTGTTGAGGCGCGAGCCCGGCTGGCGCACCGCGGCCGAACTCGCTGACACAACTCTAGGCCGTGGCCAACAGCGCTTCTGTGCGCTGGCGAACAGAAGCGGCGGGCGGTGTCGGCAGGCTCGGCGGCGGCTGCTTTGCGCGGGGCCCGTCGCCCAGCAGCTGCTGCAGCGCATCGCCACTCAACACGTCGCATTCGAGCAGGCGTGCTGCCATCGCGTCGAGCCGCGGGCGCTGGGCGGTGAGAACCTGGCGGCAGCTCACCTGGCTGGTTTCGAGCATCGAGCGCGCCTCGGCCAGCACAGCGCGTTGAATGTCGGGGCCGAGCAGCTCCTTGGGCACGCCGGCCACGCTCAACAGGCCGAAGACATCTGAGAAACCGAGCGACCCGACCATCTTGATGGCCAGCTCGGAGGCTTGTTTGAGGTCCTCGGAAGCGCCGGTCGAGACGCCACCGAAAACCAGCAACTCAGCTTCGCGCCCGGCCAGCGTCATCGCCAGGCGGCTGGTGAGTTCGGCCTGCTCGTACAGCGGGTCTTCATGCGCACGCGTGATGTAGGTGACGCCCAGGGCCTGGCCCCGGGGCTCGATGGTGACACGCTCAACCCGACCCGCGCCAAGCCAGTGGCCGACCAGCGCATGGCCCGCCTCGTGATAAGCCAGCCGGGTGCGCAGGTCTTGTGTGAAAAGGTCTTTGATTGGTGACACCTCGCCACCGAGCTGGTGCGTCTCGACGGCGCGCAGCAGGTCGTCGGCCGTGACCTGGGAGGCCGCGTTTTCGGCCGCCTGGGTGGTCGCCTTGTTGACGATGTTGGCGATGGCCGCGGGTGACGCCCCCGCCGTCATGCGCGCGAGCGCCGCCGTGTCGGCCGAGCCGTCGTGCTGAACCCTGCCGAGGCAAAGGTCAAACAGGTGCTGGCGGTCGGGCAAGGTCGGCAACGCCAGACGCACCAGCATGTCAAAGCGGCCCGGGCGCAGCATGGCGTCGTCGATGCTGCTTTCGTGGTTGGTGGCGGCCACCACGACCACGTTGTCGAGCGCGTCGAAGCCGTCCATTTCGACCAGCACGCGGTTGATGATGCGGTTCAGCTCTGACTCGGCGCCCCCCTCGCCGCCGCGGGTGCGCTTGCCGATGCCGTCGATCTCGTCGATGAACAGCACGCACGGTGCGTGCCGGCGTGCCAGCTTGAACAGCGCCTTGACCTTGTTGACGCCGGCGCCATAAAACGTGGCCGTGAAGTACGACCCGTCGACAGCGATGAAGCTGGCCTTGCTCTCGCCGGCCAGTGCCTTGGCGAGCAAGGTCTTGCCCACGCCGGGTGGGCCCACCAACAGCACGCCACGCGGCGCCACGGCACCCAGCTTGGCGAACCGGCCGGGGTCGTGAATGAAGGCCTTCACCCGCTGCAAGGCCGCCTTCGCTTCGGCATTGCCGATGACGTCGGCAAAACGTGTTTCGGGGCGGGCCGACAGGCGGTCCGTCGCGGCACCCATGCCCGTCTGCAACCGGGTGGCCAACAACACGGTGGCAAGCATGGCAGCGATCAGCAGCACCGGCACGCCCAGGTTTTGAACGGCCTCCGACCACCGTCGGCTGGCGGGCCGCGGGTCAATATCGATGGCGACGAGCGCGAAGCCTGCCTCGGCGCTCTTGTCGCCGAGGCGGTCGAGGTCGGTGCCGGCGCAACCCGCGGCCGTGCAACCGGGAACGAGGGTGCTGCCACGTTCGCCGTTTTTCAAGGTGTAGAGCACCAGGCCCGGGTGGGCAGAAGCCAACGCGACGGTGGCCACGCTGCGTGTGCTGAGCGCCTGCCGAAAGTCAGAGGCGTTGTGCTGGTTCGCCAACCAGGCGTCTGGGTCTTTCTCGAATTGCAGGGTTTCAACCCCCTTGCGCTCGTTGGTCTGCCGCTCGGCCACAAGGTTGAGCGTGACCACGCTCACCAGCAAGCCGGCCACCAGCAGCAGGGCCAGTGCCTCGCGCGTGTTGGCGCGCAAGCGTTTGACGGTTTTTTTCCAAGCGTTCATGAGTTGTACGGCTTTCAACGTGCGGCGATGTGGGCACAGCGCCGGGGGGGTTCTTGCGCGGCATAACGCCGCCGCGGGGCCACTGCATCCACGGCCAATGGTCACAGCGTAGGGTGCGCCGCGGCCGGGCGATCCGCAGAGAAGCGGGCGCGCATGGCGCTTGTTTCAAGGCTTGTTTCGCCGCTTATTCGGCGACCTGTCGAAGACGACAATCCGCGCGTGCAAATCGTGCACCTTTTTTGACTGCACCGCCCCATGGCTGCCTCAGCAACGCGACACCACGTGGCCCTCGGCAAACTGGCGCCTCCCCGGCTCGGGCGGGTGTTCGCGCGCGAGCGGCTGTTCGCGTTGCTCGATGGCGGCTCGGACCTGCCGGCGCAGTGGCTGGGGGGCGCGCCCGGGGCCGGCAAATCCACCTTGGTCGCCACCTGGCTGCGCCACCGCGCGGTGGCCACGTTGTGGTTGCAACTCGATGCGGGCGACGGTGACCCGGCCACCTTCGTGCAGTCGCTCGATGTGCTGCTCAAGGGCGTCGCAGCCACGGCGCTCGAGCTGCCGCCCTTTTGTGCCGACGATGAGGCTGACATCGCCGGCTGGTTGCGCCGCCGGCTGCGGCTTTTCATGCGCCATGTCGAGCCGCCCTGGGTGCTGGTGCTGGACAACTACCAGGAGTTGGCGGCCCACTCGCTGCTGCACGAGGCGCTCGCGCAGGGCCTGGGCGAGCTGCCCAGCGGCGTGCAGTGGGTCTTCATCAGCCGCGAGCCCCCACCCGCGGCTTATGCCCGCGCCCTGGTTCAGCAGCAGCTGGCCCTCGTCGACGCCGAGCAGTTGCGGTTTGACGACCCGGAGACGCTGGCGCTGACACGCCTGCATGGGCACGCGGACGACGTGGCCCCAGCACTGGCTGCGGCCCAGGGCTGGGCCGGCGGGCTGACGCTGATGCTGTTGAGTTCATCGGCCCACGCGCCTTGGCCCAGCCTGGCCGCGCGCCAGCAACTCTTTGACTACTTTGCGGGTGAAGTGCTTGCGCGCATGAGCCCTGCGGAGCAGCAAGCCCTGGGCACGATCGCCTACCTGCCGCGCGCCACCGCGCAACAGGCCGTGGCCCTCAGTGGCCTGGCCACGGCACCCGCGCTGTTGGAGCGGCTGGCCGCACAAAGCCTGTTCACCGACCGCCGCGAAGGCTCGCCCACGGTCTATGTGTTCCACGCCTTGTTCAGCGACTTTCTGCGCAAGCGCCACCAAGAGCAGCACGCAAGCCACGCCCTGCGCGCGCTGCAGCTGCGGGCGGGCCAGCTGTTGGCCGAAGACGGGCAGGTGGACGCTGCGCTGCGGCTGCTGCTCGACGGTGAACACTGGCCCGAGGCCCAGGCCCTGCTGCTGCGCACGGCGGCCGATTTCATGGCCAGCGGGCGCACCGAAGCCCTGCGCCAGAGCATTGACGGGCTGCCCAAAACCGAACAGACCGCGCTGCGCTACTGGCGCGGCCTGAGCCTTCTCGACAGCGACCCCGGCCTGGCCTTGCACGACATCGAACACGCCTACCAAACCCGACACCAGGCAGGCGACGTCGACGGCCAACTGGAGGCCGCGGCAGCCGCCTGCACGGCCCTGGTTTCCACCGGGCGCTTCATCGACCTGGACCGCTGGCTGGGTGTGCTGGCCACCCACGCCGCGCGGGCAGCCGTGCGCCAAAACGAAGACATCGAGATGCGTTGGGTGCCTGGTTTCCTGGCCGCCGTGGTGTACCGCGCGCCTTGGCACGCTCTGGCCGAGGGCTTGGCCGAACGTGCCGAGCGGCTGCTGCACCGCGAGTCGGCACCGGGGCAGCGCTTGCTGTTGGCAACGCTCGCTTATCACCTGCTGTGGCGTGGCCATGTCGATCGGCTCGAACGTGTCGTGTTGCGCATCGACGCCTTGTGCGCCCAACCCTTGGCCGCACCGGCCACGCTGATGCGCTGGTGGGGCGTGGGCATTCTGGTCAAGACACTGCTGGGCCAACACACATCGGCCTTGGCCGACGCCGAGCGGGCGCTGGCGCTGGTCACCACCGAACCAGCCGCCGCCCCGCAGCGGGCCAGCGCCGAACTGCTGCGCATGATCGTGGCGCTGGGCTGCACCGACGCCGCCGCGGCGCGCCGCCACATGGAGCTGGCCGCCCAGGCCTTGCACCCAGACAACGCGGTCGACCGCAGCACGTATGAACACCAGCGTGGCATCGTGGCGCTGCTCGAAAACGACCACACCACGGCGCTTCGCCTGATGCGGGCCGCCGTCATCAGCGCCCAGGCGGGTGGCTTCCCGATGCGCGAGCACATCACCCTCATTGCCAACGCTCTGGCAGCGGCCTGCTGCGACGAACACGCCGAAGCAGCGCATCTGTTGGCGCAGGTTTTTGCGCACCCCTTCCATGCCGTGGCCCGCTGGCACCACTGGATCGACAACCTGGTGGCGGCCTACGCAGCGCTGCGGCGTGGTGATGAACCTCAGGCCTTGAATCATCTGCAGCAGGCGCTGGCGGTGGCGCGCGAATGCGGCTACCGGCATGGGCCGATGCTGTTCTGCTGTGGCGACATGATGGCCCGCCTGGCCGCGCTGGCGCTGGCCAACGGCATCGAACCCGAGATCACCTGCGACATCGTGCAGCGCAACGGGCTGAAGGCACCCGCGCAAGCGGGCGAGCGCTGGCCGTGGGCGCTGCGTGTGCACGCGTTGGGCGGCTGGCGCATCGCCCGGGCTGACGGCCCCCTGCCCAGTGGGCGCAAAGAGAGCCGCCGTCTGCTGGAGCTGCTGTACCTGCTGGCAGCACAAGGCCAGACACCCATCGCCCAAGACACACTGGCCGACGCGCTGTGGCCCGACTCCGAAGGCGACGCCGCCCGCAACGCACTCGACAACGCGCTGCACCGCTTGCGCAAGTGGCTGGGCGGCGACGACCGAATCGTGCTGCGCCACGGCGCGCTGCGCCTGAACCCGCAGCGCTGCTGGACTGACGTGTGCGCACTCGAACTCGCCTTGCAACAACTGGCAAACGCCACGGTTGAAGGCCTGCCGGCGGCGCTGCACACGGTGCGCGCGCTCTACACCGGCCCGTTGTTGGCAGGTGTGGCGGGTGCGCAGTGGGCGCCCGTGGCCGCGCGCCGGGCCGCGCTGCACCGCTCGGTGCAACAGCATCTGCTGCGCGCGGTGCAACAGCTGCAAACGGCCGGGGACACAAAATCCGCCGCCACGGCGCGCGAGGCACTCGAATCGCTCGAATCGCTACCCGATCTCTAAGCGAAGGGCGCGCAAGCTGGTTCTCCTGAAATCCGTTTTTTGAACCCTCAGGAGCAAAGCATGAAAGACCCCGTGACCGCCCGCCGCCAACTCTTGGCCTGCGCCGCCTGGCTGTGCGCCATGCCCACGGCCCGCGCGCAATCGCCGGGCACGCCACCGAGCACCCACCTGCGCATCTTGTGCACGGCGCCGGGCGGCACCGTGCCGGACGTGGTGGCCAGACGTTACGCAGAGCCTCTGGGCGCCACCCATCCCGGCGGCGTGATCGTCGACAACCGAGGCGGCGCTGCCGGCCGCATCGCCGTGGCCGCGCTCAAGCAGGCCGCACCCGATGGCACCACGCTCTTGCTGGCCCAGGCTGCCGTGGCCACGGTCTACCCCTACCTGTACGAGAAGCTGGCCTACGACCCGCTGCTGGACTTAAAACCGGTCTCGGTGGCCGCCGAAGCCGCCCTGGGCCTGGCGGTCGGGCCCGCCGTGCCAGAC
This sequence comes from Rhizobacter sp., assembly GCA_046598195.1. Taxonomy (GTDB): domain Bacteria; phylum Pseudomonadota; class Gammaproteobacteria; order Burkholderiales; family Burkholderiaceae_C; genus Rhizobacter. Next base: position 11,400 of record JBKJJF010000104.1, read on the forward strand.
AGCGTGACCGACCTGGCCAAGCTCATCGACTGGGTGCGCCAGAACCCGTCCAAGGCCAGCCACGGCTCACCGGGTGTGGGCACGCTGCCGCATCTGATGATCGCGCTGCTGGCGCGCGATGCCCGGGTCGATTGGCAGCACGTGCCCTACCCCGGCGGCCCCCCAGCGCTGGTGGATCTGATGGCCGGCCGGCTCGCCGCCCTGGCCTTGCCCGAAGGCCTGCTTCGACCCTATCTCGCCGCAGGCAAGCTGCGCGTGCTGGCCACCTCGGGGGCCACGCGCAGCAGCTTCCTGCCCCAGGTCGCCAGCGTCGTCGAACAAGGTTTCCCCAGGCTCGTGATGCGCGAGTGGTTCGCATTTTTTGCGCCGCCCGGCACACCCGCTGAGGTGGTGGAGGGGCTGTCGTCATCTTTGCAGCGGGTGGCGCAGCAGCCCGGCCTGCGAAGCGCACTCGGCGAGGCCGGCATGCGGGCCGTGGCCAGCACGCCGGCCGAACTGCGCGAGCGCATCGCACTGGAGCAGCCCTATTGGCGCGGCGTCATCAGCGCCACCGGCGTGCGCGCCGAATGAACGCGACCACGCCCCTTGTCGCAGGTGGCGCAACTGCTGCAGCCTGGGACAGCGCAGCGCAAGGCTGGAACCAGCACAGCAGCCTGATCCGTGCCTGGCTGGAGCCCGCTACCGCCGCCCTGCTCGATGCCGTGCGACTGGCCCCCGGGCAGAGCGTGCTCGACCTGGCTGCCGGCGCGGGTGAGCAGACGCTGGATGTCGCACGCCGCGTCGGGCCCACGGGCCAGGTGCTGGCGGTCGACATCTCCGAGGCCATCCTGAGGCTGGCAGCCGAGAAGGTTCGCGCGGCGGGCTTGTCTCAGGTTCGTTTTGCACAAGCCGATGCCCAGGCCTTGGGCCCCGAGGTGAACGGCTTCAACGCGGTGGTGTGCCGCCTGGGGCTGATGTTTTGTCAGCAGCCCCTGCTGGCGCTGAAACACGTGCATGCGGCGCTGGCCGCAGGCGGGCGCTTCAGCGCACTGGTGTTCGCAGGCCCCAAGCAAAACCCCTGCATCACCACCACCCTGGCCGTTGCACAGCGCCATGCTGGCGTGGGCGCCGGCGACCCGGCCACGCCGGGTGGTCTGCTGAGCCTGGGCAACCCACAGCGACTGACCCAGCTGATGCAGCAAGCCGGCTTCGCTGAGATCGAAGTGCAGGCCGTGTCGGCGCCATTTCGCACGCCACGCTGCGAAGACTATGTCGAGTTTGTGCGCAGTGCCGGCTCACCGGTGATCGAACTTCTCAAGCCCTTGCCCGCGGCGGCCCGCGCGGCAGCCTGGCAAGAGATCACCGAGCAGTTGCGCCGCTTCACCACGCCGCACGGTTGGGTGGGGCCCAACGAGCTGCTGCTGGCGTCGGCGCGGCGCCCGGCCTGATGGCGGGCACTTCTGGCTCTGTTGAATGGCAAATCGGTACAGCGCCGCATTTCCTGTTCGCCCGGAGCAGGGACTGAGAGGGTGAGAGTTTTTTGACTTCCGTTCTCTCAAGAAACAGCTTTTTTGTCGTTGTAAAACAATGGCTTGCTAAGGCCTGGTTTGCCGACTCCGCGCGTCCCCGCGGTCAGGCCTCTCCAGGCTCATACCCCGCTTGGAACTGACTCCCCGTCATCGAGCGTCGGCATGCCATTTACGGGTTGTGCCGAAGGCCGAGACCGTGCGTACGAGGGAGGTGCGCGACCGTGCGGACACGCCGCACAGCGGACTTCGGCCTGATCGGGCCGAGTGGCAAAACGAGTCGACAACAGTCCGTCGGAGTGACCACTCATAAGTTGTTGATTCTTCGTAGGTCGCATCGAAGCGCAAAGTCCGTCGGAACTGCTGTTTTTGGAATGCCGCCGCCACGCCAAAGTCCGTCGGGGTTTACCACGGAGGTGGGGGCCCGCTCAGGCACTGCTCCGCCGTGAAGCAATGGTTGAACCAGCTCCCTAGCGATTCGCCCCTCCTGTCGTGGCTCCACCCCTCAATTCATCGTTTGATGGATAATATTTCATCAAAGGAGCAATCGCAATGGCGCAAAAGGCTGTACTCGCAAGACCCTCGACCCCCGCTAAGTCAGCAGCCAAGCCGCGCTCGCGCAGCAACCAGATCGAATCCAGCACCCGGGCCGATGACGCGGCGAATGCGGTGTTCATCGAGGCTTTCCGGTTCGAGCCCCTCGAACGGGTGCAAGTGATCAAGCAAGGCGTGCCCGCTCAAATGGTGGTTACGGTTGCCAAGCGTATGGGCATCACCAAGGAGCGACTGTTCACAACGCTGGGATTGCCGCGAGCAACGGTCGACCGCAAGGTGCGCGAAAACAAATCCTTGTCGCCGGATGAGAGTTCCCGCGTTCTTGGCGTCAGCCGTCTGGTGGGCCAAGCTCAGGCCATGGTCGTCGAGTCAGGCGACCCGACCGGCTTCAATGCCGCGGAATGGGTGGCAGGATGGTTAGACCAACCTGTCTCAGCGCTGGGTGGGCGCCGCCCTGCCGAGCTGATGGACACCGCCGAAGGCCAGGCGATTGTGGCGAACCTGCTGGAGCGAGCCCAAACCGGGGCCTACTCGTGACGGTGTCGCTTTGGCGCATTGCCAGCGACACCAAGGACTACGAGTCCTACGACCTCAGCGGCAAAGGTGCCGAGAAGACGGGTGGACGCTGGAATCGCGCAGGAACTCCTGTCCTCTATACCGCCACCACCGCGGCCTTGGCCTGCCTCGAAACTGTCGTCCATCTCAATACGGCGGGCCTGCCCCTGAACAGGTTCCTCGTTCGCATCGACGTGCCCGATGGCGTGTGGGCGAGCAAGCAGGTTAAACCTGCCACCACCTTGCCGGTGGGCTGGAATGCCGTGCCCGAAGGCAAGGTGTCGCTCGACATCGGTGATGCGTGGTTGATGGGCGTGGCCTCGGCATTGCTCTTGGTGCCGTCGGTGATCGTGCCGGAAGAATTCAATGCCCTGCTAAATCCAAAGCACCCAGACGCCACCAGCATCACAGCCACGAAGCTGCGGCCCTGGTACTACGATGGCCGTCTGAAGTAACCAGGCGATCAAGCGGTCGATTGGGCCCTGCTTGATCGCCGGCTCGAATTGCCAAGTCGAGCAATGCGTTCCTCAGCGGATGTACTTCCCCGTCAATGTGGCGAACCAGCGTTCGACTTGATTGAGCCAACATCACCTGAAGAGCCCCCCCTTCACTCCACCGTCACACTCTTCGCCAAGTTCCGCGGCTTGTCCACATCCGTCCCCCGCGCGCACGCCGTGTGATACGCCAGCAGCTGCAGCGGGATCACATGCAGGATGGGTGACAGCGCGCCGTAGTGCTCGGGCATGCGGATCACCGACAGGCCTTCGCCCGATTCGATGTGCGAGTCGGCATCGGCAAACACAAACAGCTCACCACCGCGTGCGCGCACCTCTTGCAAGTTGCTCTTGAGCTTCTCTAGCAGCGCGTCGTTGGGCGCCACCGTCACCACCGGCATCTCGGCCGTCACCAGCGCAAGCGGGCCATGCTTCAACTCACCTGCCGGGTAGGCCTCGGCGTGGATGTAGCTGATCTCTTTGAGCTTGAGTGCCCCTTCGCAGGCGATTGGGTAGTGCAAGCCGCGGCCGAGGAAGAGTGCGTTTTCCTTGCGCGCAAAAATCTCTGACCAGGCGATGACTTGGGGCTCCAGCGCCAGCACCGCTTGCACGGCCAGCGGCAGGTGGCGCAAGGCTTTCAGGTGCGCGAGCTCTTGTTGCTCACTCAGGTGGCCGCGCACTTGTGCCAAGGCGAGCGTGAGCAGAAACAAGCCCACCAGCTGCGTGCTGAAGGCCTTGGTCGAGGCCACGCCGATCTCTACGCCGGCGCGGGTGATGTAGGCCAGTTCGCACTCGCGCACCATCGCGCTGGTCGACACGTTGCAGATGGTCAGGGTGTGCTTCATGCCCAGGCTGCGCGCGTGCTTCAGTGCTGCCAGCGTGTCAGCGGTTTCGCCGCTCTGGGTGATGGTGACGACCAGCGTGCGTGGGTTGGGCACGCTGTCGCGGTAGCGGTATTCGCTGGCGATTTCCACGCTGGTGGGGATCTTGGCGATGCTCTCCAGCCAGTATTTGGCGACCGAGCCGCTGTAGTAGCTGGTGCCGCACGCGAGGATGAGCACCTGGTCAATGTCTTTGAAGATGCGGTAAGCACCGTCGCCAAACAGTTCGGGCGAGATGCTCTCTACCGCGTCGAGCGTGTCGGCAATGGCACGCGGCTGCTCGAAGATTTCTTTTTGCATGTAGTGGCGATACGGCCCCAACTCGGCGGCGCCGGTGTGCACGAGCACGGTGCGCACTTCGCGGTCAACCGCCTTGAAGCGCAAGCCGTCGCGCGAGCGGGTGGTGACCCACACCTTGCCGAGCTGCAGGTCGGCCACATCGCCCTCTTCCAGGTAGGCAATCTGGTCGGTGACACCGGCCAGGGCCATGGCGTCGGAGGCGAGAAAAAACTCGCCCTGGCGGTCGCCCGCGCCGACACCCAGCACCAGCGGCGAGCCCTCGCGCGCGCCGATCACCCGGTGCGGCTCGTCGCGGCAAAACACCGCGATGGCGTAGGCCCCGCGCAAGCGCAGCGTGGCCTGCTGCACGGCGGCGAGCAGGTCACCCTCATACAAGTGGTCAACCAGGTGGGCGATGACCTCGGTGTCGGTTTGGCTGTCAAAGGCGTAGCCGCGGGTCTTGAGCTCGTTGCGCAGCTCGTCGTGGTTTTCGATGATGCCGTTGTGCACCAGGGCCACACGGCCCGACGCGGCCGATTTGCCCACCGGGCCTGATGAAAAGTGCGGGTGTGCGTTGTGCAATGCCGGCGCGCCGTGGGTGGCCCAGCGGGTGTGGGCGATGCCGGTGCCGCTTTGCACGTTGTCGGTGGCCACGCCGGCTTCGAGCTCGGCCACACGCGCGGTGCTGCGGGCGCGGCGCAGCTCGCCGTCTTGATGCACGGCCACACCGCAGGAGTCATAACCCCGGTATTCAAGGCGCTTCAGGCCCTCGATGAGGATGGGAACGATGTTGCGGGTGCTGACGGCGCCGACGATTCCACACATGAATGAACTCCCCATGGGGCTTGAACAAGGTGGCGATGGTAGGCAAGAGGCATCGGTTCATGCTTGCATGTTTTGGCCGCAATGGAAATAATCAATCACACACCAAATCAGTTGGTCAAACATTTCACACAAAGTCAAATGGCGGAATCAAACACCACACCTTTGAGTCTTGACGACACCGATTTGCGGGTGCTGGCGTTGCTGCAACACGACGCCTCGCTCTCCAACCAAGACCTGGCCGCCGCCGCCCACACCTCGCCGGCCACCTGTCTGCGGCGGGTGAAGCGCCTGGTCGAAGCCGGGGTGATCGAGCGGCGGGTGGCGATTCTTTCGGCCGAGCGCCTGGGCCCGGGGCTCACCGCGCTGGCTGAAGTCACGCTCGATCGGCAAGGCGCCGAGCACTTGGCGGCCTTCGAGGCGCGGGCGGTGGCCGAGCCGGCGGTGCAGCAGTGTTACCGCGTCTCGCCGGGGCCGGACTTCATGCTGGTGCTGCAGGTGACTGACATGGCGGCGTACCACGCCTTGGTGCAACGCCTCTTCACGCAAGACGCCAACGTGCGCAACGTCAAGGCTTTTTTCAGCGTGCACCGAGCCAAGTTCGAGCCATCGATTGCACTGCCTCGCGCCGCACGGGCGCCCGCTACTTCTTCAGGATCACCAACCCCTTGAGGTATTCGCCTTCCGGGAAGGTCACCGTCATCGGGTGATCGGGCGCGGCGCCGGTGCGGGCATAGAACAAGCCATCGGCGTTGGCGTCGAGCCCGGCGCCGGCCACGATTTTGTGGAACAGGTCGGGGCTGATGCCGCCCGAACACGAGTAGGTGAACAGCGCACCCCCCGGCTCCAGCAGCATGAAGGCCAGGCGGTTGATGTCTTTGTAGGCCCGCGCAGCGCGCTCGGCGTGGGCGACGGTGGGCGCGAACTTGGGCGGGTCGAGCACGATGGCGTCGAAGCGTTGGCCATTTTTCAGCGCATCGCGCAGCGTCTGGTTCACGTCGGCATCAAGAGCCGTGTGGCGCGAGGCCTCAAAGCCGTTGAGCGCCACATGTGCCGTGGCGCGCTCAAGCGCCGGCGCTGACGAGTCGACGCTCGTCACGTGCCCTGCCCCACCCGCCAGCGCGGCGACGCTGAAACCGCCGGTGTAGCAATAACAGTTGAGCACACGCTGAAAGCCGAAGTGGCGCACGGTGTCGGCAAAGAGCTTGCGGCTGTCGCGCTGATCAAGATAGAAGCCGGTCTTGTGGCCCTCGGCCACGTCGAGCGTGAGCTGCCAGTCGTGCTCGCGGATGGTGATTTCGGTAGCGCCCTCGCCCCGCAGCCAACCTTTCACCTCAGGCAGGCCTTCGAGGCTGCGCGTGCTGGCGTCGCTGCGCTCATACAAGCGGGTGAGGCCGGTGGCCTGGAGCAACTGGTCGGCGATGGTGGCCTTCCAGCGCTCGGCACCGGCGCTCAAGAACTGCACGCTCAGCGTGTCGGCATAACGGTCAACGATCAAGCCCGGCAGACCATCGGCCTCGCCGTGGATGAGCCGAAGGCCGTCGCTGGCGATCGGCAGGCGGCTGCGAATGGCCAGGGCTTGTGTGATGCGGCGCTCGAAGAAGGCGGCGTCGATGCGCTCGGTTTCATCGAAGCTCCAAGCCCGCACACGAATCTGCGAGCTGGGGCTGAAGGCCGCCCAGGCGAGAAACTTGCCGTCGCGTGCGTTCACCCGCACCGTCTCGCCGGGGTCGGCCTTGCCCGATTGGATGCTGCTCTCGAAGACCCAGGGGTGGCGCTTGAGCAGCGAGCGCTCTTTGCCTTCGCGCAGGGTGATGGATTTCATGTGGGTGCTTCGTCTCGTGAATCTGGAACCGCTCGGGCTGGGGCCTCGAAGGCTCGGGCCGAACGGTGGGGTGGTGTTTGGTCGCGCTAACGTTTTTTTGCGCGCGGATGGGCCGCGTCATAAACCTTCGCCAGGTGCTGAAAATCGAGCTTCGTATAAACCTGCGTGGTCGTGATGTTGGCGTGCCCGAGCAGCTCTTGTACCGCACGCAAGTCGCCGCTCGATTGCAGCAGGTGCGAGGCAAACGAATGCCGCAGCATGTGCGGGTGCACGTGGGTCGGCAGGCCGGCCTGCAACGCACGCGCCTTCAGCCGCGCGCGCACCTGGCCGGCCGTGATGCGCTTGCCGCGCTGGCCCACAAACAACGCGGCTTCGTCGTGCGCTGCGATCTGGCCACGCACGGTGAGCCACTCGCGCAGCGCCTTGAGCGCAGGCTCACCCACCGGCACGCTGCGCCGTTTGCTGCCCTTGCCCAGCACGTGGACGCTGGCATCGGCGGCGTCGATCCAGCCCGCGGCCTGAGCGCTGGGGTTGACATCCAGGCCCACCAGTTCGCCCACACGCAGGCCGCAGCCGTACAGCAGCTCCACCATGCAGTGGTCGCGCGCGGCAATCACCGGGTTGCCTTGTTCATCGTTCTGCTCTGCCAGCGCCACCGCCTGGTCGACCGACAGCGCCTTGGGCAGCGGCTTGGCGGCCTTGGGTGCGCGCACGCCTTCCACCGGGTTCAGCGCCACCAGGCCCTCGCGCCCCGCCCATCGGTACAGGCCACGCCAGGCCGAGAGCGTGAGCGCAATGCTGCGCGAGGCCAGGCCGTGTGCGTGCAGCTGCGCGGCCCAGCGGCGGATGTGATGGACTTGTGCGGCGCGAATCAACACGCCTGCGTCAGCGGCAAACTTCTGCAAGCGCGCCAGCGACTCGCCATACAACACGAGCGTGCGGCCGGCAAGACGGCGCTCCACTTCGAGGTGGACAAGATGGCGCCGGATGTCGTCGTCGACGGGCGTCAACGGCTTCTCAGCGGCCATCGTCAAATCATTTCACTGGCAACAAGCGCGCCAGCCCGGCGCTGGCGATTTCGCCAATGCGCGCCAGAAACTCAGTGCCCATGTCGGCGCTGAAGCGTGTGGGGTCGGGTGAGGCCAGCACCAGCATGCCGAAGGCTTCGGCCGATTCGCTGTGGCTGCGCAACGGGATCAGCGCCATCGACGCCACCAGGCGTGCATCTTCGAGCCACGAAGCCGCTTCGAAACCCGAGTTGACGCCGCAGTAGGGCAGGCTCAGGCTGGACGCAAAACTGCGCGCGTCTTCGCTCACGCCCTTGGCAAAGCCCAGCATGCCGAAGGCCTCGGCCGCGCCCCAGACACGAATGCCGGCTTGCGGGATGGCGAACTGGTGCTTCAACTCGGTCACCAGCACCGAGGGCAGGTCGCCGGGGTTGTTGGTGAGCATGATGGCGCGCGTCCACTTGTGCAGTTTGTCGGCGATGGCCACGTTTTCTTGCCCGTGGCGGATCATCTCGACGATGCGCTGCTCCAGCCCCTTGTGCTTGTCGCGCAGCATTTCCATCTGCCGCTCTTGCAGCGAGACGGCGCGCTGGCCGTGCGGGCTGGTGATCTGGATGGCCGCCAGCAGCTCGGCGTGGCGCTCGAAGAAGCCGGGCGTGTTGGCCAGGTAGTTGGCGATGTCTTGCTCGGTGACGCCTTGCGTGCCTTGGATGCTCACAGCTCTATTTCCCCTTCATAGACGGTTTCGGCCGGTCCGGTCATCAGCACGTGGCTCTCACCACCTGCCCACTCGATGCTGAGGCGGCCGCCTCGCGCGTCGACATCGACTTTGTTGTCGAGCAGGCCAAGGCGGATGCCCGCGACTACCGCCGCACAGGCTCCCGTGCCGCAGGCCAGCGTTTCGCCCGCACCCCGCTCATGCACACGCAGCCGAATGTGGCTGCGGCTGACGATCTGCATGAAGCCCGCGTTGACCTTGCGCGGGAAGTGGCTGTCTTGCTCGATCAGCGGGCCGTGCGTTTCAACGGGTGCATGGTCCACGTCGTGCACCACCTGCACCGCATGCGGGTTGCCCATGGAGAGCACGGCAACTTCGATCACGACACCATCACCCACGTCGAGCGGCCAGAGTTCGCAGTGGCCTTGCGGGCGCGCTGTGGCACCCGCAGCATCAAACGGCACGCGGGCCAGCTCGAAGATCGGCGCGCCCATGTCAACCGTGACACGGCCATCGGGCTGCAAACGCAGCTCCAGCAGGCTGCTGACGGTGTCGACTCGAATGGTGGTTTTGTCGGTCAGATTTTTGTCGCGCACAAAGCGCACGAAGCAGCGCGCGCCGTTGCCACACTGCTCCACCTCGTCGCCACTGCCGCCGTTGAAGATGCGATAACGAAAATCAACGCCCGGCGTGCGGCTTTTCTCCACCACCAAGATCTGGTCGGCGCCCACGCCGAAGCGGCGGTCACCCAGCACGCGGTACTGCTCGGCTGTCAGCTCGATGGGGGCTTGCGTGGCATCGAGCACAACAAAGTCGTTGCCCGCGCCTTGCATCTTGGTGAAGCGCACTTTCATGCGGCGATTATCCCCCTCGCGTGCCGTCGTACAGCGAAGGTTCCCCGGCAGGCCGCGTCTTGAAACGCTTGTGCACCCACAGGTACTGCGCCGGGTTGCGCCGAATCTCGTCTTCGATCCAGCGGTTCATCGCGGCGGTGTCGGCCACCGCGTCGTCGGTGGGAAAGTGTTCGAGCGGCTCGCCAAAACGCACCCGGTAACCCTGCCCACCCGGCAAGATCTCGGCCACGATGGGTTGCACCACCATGTCGAGCGCGCGCGCCATGCGCGACGGTGCCAGCAAGGTCGCGGCGGGCACGCCGAAAAAGGGCACAAAAGCGGCGTCTCGCTCGCCAAAATCCATGTCGGGCAGGTTGAAAAACGCCCGGCCCCTGCGGATGGCGCGAATCAGCGGCAAGGCTTTGTCGCTGCGCGGAAAGATCTCGGAATTGCCGAAGCGCAAACGGCCCTTGCGGATGATGATGTCCATCGCCGGGTTGCTCTGCTGCTGATAGATCGAACAGGCGGGGTGGTTCTGGTACAGCAGCATGGCCACCGCCGCCACGTCGAGCCCCATGAAGTGCGGCACCAGCCACATCACCGGGCGCTCGCTGCGCTCGGCCAGCTTCACGTCGCCTTCGACGTGAATCATCTTCTTGAGCCGCTCGGCCGACGCAAACCACAGCAGGCTGCGCTCCAGGATGCTGCGACCCAGCCAGCGGAAATGCTCACGCGCCAGGCGAATGCGTTGCGCTTCAGGCTGATCTGGGAAACACAGCGCCAGGTTGCGCAAGGCCACTTTGCGGCGCGGCACGGCCACCCAATAGAGCAGCCGACCTACACCGTTGCCCAAGACCGCGAGCAGCGGCAGCGGCAGCTTGTGCAGCAACCACATCACACCAAGCAGCAAACGGGCACCCCAACTCGTGGCCAACGCATCACTCCTGTTGTTGTTCGGTGTCGCCTGCCGCTTGTGACCGCGGCGACTTGTAGCGGTGATAGCCCCAGAGGTATTGCTGCGGGCACTGCAGGATCAGGCGCTCCATCGCGGCGTTGATCCGGCGCGCCGATTCTGCCGCGTCGGCCGGCAGTTCTTCGGGAAACGCGTAGAAGCGTTGTACGTAGCCTGCACCGCGCGGCAAACGCTCGGCCCAGGTGAGCAGCAGCTCGGCGCCGGTCTGCTGCACCAGGCGGGTGGCAAGCGTCATGGTGTAGGCCGGGCGGCCGAAAAACGGCGCCCACACGCCCATCCCGTTGGGCGGCACCTGGTCGGGCAACAAGCCCACCATCTGGCCCTTGCGCAGGGCGCGGATCATCTGCCGCACCCCCGCCAGCGTGGCCGGGGCGGCAAACAGCTGAGGGCGCTCGCGCGAGGTCTTGACCAGCTCGCGCAGCCAGGCTTTGCGCGCCGGCCGGTACAGCACGGTGATCGGGCTGGTGGCGCCAAAACGCTCGGCAATTGCCTGCGCCGCCACCTCGAAGCAGCCCATGTGCGGCGTGAGCAGCAGCACCCCTTTGCCACGCGCCAGCGCGGCCTCCAGCACGGCCTCGTTTTCGAAGCGCATGCGCGGCAGGATGGGTCGGTCGGCGGGGCGCATCCACAGGAAGGGCAGCTCCGTCACCATGCGCCCGGCCGAGGCGATGGCGGGCCTCCATTGCACCGGGCTCAAGCCGGCCTGGGTGGCGTTGGCGGCCAGGCGCTTGCGGTACTCGGGCGAGAGCAGATAACCCGCCCAACCCAAAACCGTGCCCATGGCGTGCAACAAGCCGAGGGGCAGACCCGCAAACCAATGGAATAAGGTCAACATCTGGTTCTTATAATGCCGCCATCGCCGAGTTATGAACTACTTGCGGGGCGATTCAAAAATTCTGCTAAAGCGTTCGCCGCTCAACCCCTTAGGCCGGCAACGCAGTCTGCAACCTACTGGAGTTTAAGAGTGTCGAACGATTTCCTTTTCACATCCGAGTCCGTCTCTGAAGGTCACCCCGACAAGGTCGCCGACCAGATTTCCGACGCCATCCTCGACGCGATCTTCAAGCAAGACCCGCGCTCCCGCGTGGCCGCCGAGACGCTGACCAACACCGGCCTCGTGGTGCTGGCGGGTGAGATCACCACCAACGCACACGTCGACTACATCCAGGTCGCGCGCGACACCATCAAGCGCATCGGCTACGACAACACCGAGTACGGCATCGACTACAAGGGCTGCGCGGTGATGGTCTGCTACGACAAGCAGAGCAACGACATCGCGCAAGGCGT
>JBKJJF010000185.1:0-7339 GCA_046598195.1 Rhizobacter sp.
CCCTGTCCTGAGCTTGTCGAAGGGTCAGATGCTATGAAGGACTGTTCAAGCAAGCCACGTTGGAGTAAACGAGGCCTTGCGAAGAACCACTTCATAGGAGATTGAAATGGCAAAGCCTGAAACAGTCCTTCGAGTTGAGGATACAGCGCTTGGTTGCGGGCTGTACGTGAGTTTTGAGCTGGGCGACAAGACGTGGAAGCTGACCTTTGGTGATGGCCGACGGGGGCCGAGCCGCTGCACGGTGGCGGCGGGCGATCAAGCTGCGGTCACGGAGCGAATCGCCCGGGCGCGAGTGCGGTTCAATCTGAGCGCACAAGCGCCAGTGCACTCGTGCTACGAAGCCGGGCGAGACGGCTGGTGGCTGCACCGCTGGCTGAGCGAGCTGGGGGTGAACAACATCGTGGTTGATGCTGCCAGCATCGAGCAAAACCGGCGCGCCCGCCAGGCCAAGACCGACCGGCTCGACGGCGACAAGCTGCTGGCGATGCTGCTGCGCTGGCACACGGGCGAGCGCCGCGTGTGGTCGGTGCTGCACGAGCCAAGCGCGCAGCAAGAAGACGAGCGCCGCGTGCACCGAGAGCGCGAACGACTCGCCCGCGAGCGCACCGCCCACACCAACCGGATCGGCTCGCTGCTGGTGCTGCACAACCTGCGGGTGAGCCACATCGGTGGGCGCGAGTGGGCGCCGTGGTGGACCCAGCACAGCGAGCAAGTGCCCCCGGTATTGCGTGCAGAGATTGAGCACGAGTTGGCGCGGCTGGAGCTTGTCAAACAGCAGCTGCGCGCCATCGAAGCGCTGCAGCGCGAGCAACTCAAAGCGGGCGAGCACCCGGTGGTGGCGCAACTGGCCCTACTGCGCGGCATCGGCCTGCGCAGTGCCTGGGTGCTGAGCAAAGAGATATTCGGCTGGCGGCGCTTCGCCAACCGGCGTGAACTCGCGGGCTGCCTGGGGATGACGCCCACCCCCTTCAACAGCGGCAACTCCCAGCGCGAGCAAGGCATCAGCAAAGCTGGCAACAAGCGCGCCCGGGCGCTGCTGGTGGAGTTGGGGTGGATGTGGCTGCGCTTGCAGCCCGACAGCACCCTGACCCAGTGGTTCAACAAGCGCTTTGCTGGCGCGGGCTCACGCATGCGACGCATCGGCATCGTCGCCCTGGCGCGGCGCCTGGCCATTGCACTGTGGCACTACCTTGAGCACGGTGTGATCCCCGAAGGTGCCACGCTCAAACCCGCCGTGCCCCAACCCGCCGTGTAGTACGGCGCACTCGCGCCACCCGACACAGGACTCAAGGCTGCCGCATCATGATCGAAGGTTCACACGCCCGCCGTTCGCCCGGGTCACCTCACGGTGACCGTTGTCTCAGATGGGGTGTGTCGATCTCAGGGGGAGCTCCAAGCGCTTCGCGCGTATGTTGCATGTGGTGGTGCAGGCAAGCCTGCACCACGGATAGAAGGTCGTTCGAGCTTGGGCTCGAACCCTCGTCGCACCCCGCCTTCGCTTCAATCGGCTTCAACCTTGACAAGTGTGTTGATGGCGCGCAGCCGCGCGTCTACCCGCTCGCCCAGTGTCCGCCCCGCGGCAACCAGCACCACGCGCCAACAGCGCTGCCGCGGGCTTGCCTTGATGGACAACGGCTCTTGCTGGGGTGCACCCCAGACCCCAAAAACCGCTTTACACATCCGCCCTGATTCTTGGCCTTGACAAAACAGTCCTCATAGCAGGGCGAACGGGGGGGTGGGGCGCAAACCAAAAAACTCTCACCCTCTCAGCCCGAACGGAAGTTAAAAAACGCTCACCCTCTCAGGGCTTGGGCGAGCCCGCGCCGCTCATGCGCGCCTCGCGCTCAGCCTGCGCCGCGGTGTCCCACACATGGCGCGGGCCGATGAAGGCGCCACCGTCGATCAGCAGGTGCTCGCCGGTCACAAAGGCGGAGTCGTCTGACGCGAAGAACAGCACCGCGTTGGCAATGTCTTCGGGCAGGCCGGCCTTGTTGATGGGCTGCGCATTCGGGGCGCCCTTGGCCATGGCGGCCTTGACGGCGGGGGCGGCTGCCGGTGGCACCCGCTCGGGGTTGGCGGTGAAGATGTTGGTCAGGATCAGCCCCGGGCACACCGCGTTGACGCGGATGCCGCTGCGTGCGAGTTCGGCGCCGGCAAGGCGGGTGAGGTGGATCACCCCGGCCTTGGCCACTGAGTAGGCAATCGGCGCTGCGCCCGACTGCACCCCGGCGATCGACGCGGTGTTGACGATCGCGCCGCCGCCACGCGCCTTCATGTGCGGCACGGCGTAGCGGATGCCCAGCGCCACCGAGCGCAGCAAGAGGCTCTGGGTGCGGTCCCAGCCGTCGCCCGTCATCTCGTCGATGCGTGCGGGTGTGCCGCCGGCGCCGGCGTTGTTGAACACGATGTCGAGCCCGCCGAAGCGCGCCACGGCCGCGGCCATCAGCGCTTCGATCTGCGTCTCTTCCATCACGTTGCAGTGCTGGTAAGCGACCCGGCCCTCGAAGCGCGCTTCGAGCGCGGCGCCAGCCTGGTCGTCAATGTCTCCCACCATCACTTGGGCGCCTTCGGCCACGAAGCGCTCTACCGTGCCCAGGCCAATCCCTGAGCAGCCGCCGGTGATGACGGCCACCTTGTTCTTCAAACGATCCACCTGATGCTCCTCGAATGCTGCGCAGCGCGGCAAGGCAATGTGCCAAGGCCGCTGCACAGAGCGGCCCTTTTTTAGCATGTTCGAGGTACCTTACTTGTCGGCCGACAAGTATTTGTGGCGGCCTCAAGCGCGCTTCATGGCCAGGGGTGTGCGGCGCAGCAGCAGTGCCGTCCAGCCTGCGGCGGCGGCATCGACCAGGCCAAACAAGATCAGTGCAGGCGGTGCGGCAACGAACACCACCAAGCCCACAAACACGCCCAGCACAACGAAGCGCGTGATCACGCTGGCCTGCACCAGGGGCATGAATTCGTGGTGTGCGGCCAGCACGTAATAGCTGCCAATCAACAGCGCCAGCACACCGGCCACGCGCACCCAGACCTCTTGTGGCGCAGCCATGCCAAAGGGCGCGAGCAGCAAGGCCGGGGCGATCAGCAGGCCTGGGCCGAGTACGCACAGGTAGACGCCAAACCAATGCAGGGAACGGGCGGCGGGGTGGGTCATGGAAGCTCCTTGTGGGGGTGTGTGGATGTTTGCCATTGCAGCGCGTTGGTGCGGTCTGCGCCACGGGGCGTGTGTCCCGATCGGTGGCTGCGGGCGGTGTGCAACCGGGACAAGCGCCCCGGCCCACGCCGCGCTGTCACACCCGCCCGAAGCCCATCTCGCGTGCCCGCACGATGGCCTGCGGCCGGCCTTCGACGCCGAGCTTGCCGTACAACAACGAGAGCGTGTTGCGCACCGTCTTGTCGGCCAGGCCCAGGTGGGCGGCGATCTGCAGGTTGTCGAGCCCGCGCGCCATGGCGTCGAGCAGCTCGCGCTCGCGGCGGGTGAAGCGGGCCGCCTCGGGGGAGTCGACCGAGATGAACTCGGTGATGGCTTCGCAAAAACGCTCGAAGGCCGGCTCACCGGCGAGCGGGATGTGGTTGCGGCTGTGCAGGGTCTCAAAACGCGCCCCGGTGATGGCCGAGGCGAGCACACGGCCTTGCTCCAGCGGCACCGCCGTGTCGCCCTCGCAGTGCAACACCAGGGTCGGGCAGCTCACCTGGGGCAGCAGCGCGCGGATGTCGAGGTCGGCCCGAGCGCTCAGAATCGCCGCCGCACGCTCGCCGCTGCACGACAGGCGCTGCTGCGCGTTGAGCGCGGCGGCCTGCGCGGGCGTGGCGTCGGGCAACATGCTGGCGGTGAAAAATTGCTGCACCGCCGAGTCGGGCCGCCCCCAGCCGAGCGCCATCAGCTGCACCTGCGCTTCATGAAAAGCCAGCGCTTCGCTGCTCGGCGAGCGCAGCCGCAGGCCGTGGGTGTAACCGCCGTGCAGCACCAGGTGGGTCACGCGCTGCGGGTGTTTGGCGGCGTAGGCCACCGCCGGCGCGCAGGCGCCCGACACACCGAGCAAGGCCACCCGCGCGTGACCGCCGGCGTCGACCACGGCTTCGAGCTCTTCGAGCGCGGCGGCCAGGCCGGGCGGGGTGGCGTCGGCCGAGGACGAGCCGCAGCCCCGTTCGTCATAGCGGATCAGCCGCAGCGAGCGCCCCAGGCGCTGCAGCCACGGCTGCCACAGGGGCGAGCTGGCGTCTTGCTCCACATGCGTCATCCAGTGGGCCACGCGCACCAGCGCCGGCTCCTGCGCCAAACCCTGGCCGCTGGCCGCCCAGGCGATGCGCGCGCCCGAGGCGAGCAGGGCAAAACGCAGTTCGCCGTGCAACGAAGGCTGGGGCGCGCGGGTCATGCGGGGGGGTGATCCGGGGTTAAACAAGGGTGCAGCGTACGGCCATTCAGGGCTTGCCGCAGTGCTGTCACACTCGGCTCATTCTTCACAACGAGATCAGAGGAGACCCATGGACGCCTTCTACTACTGGAGAAACTACGAGCAAGACCTGAAAGCAGGCCTGCCGGGCTACTTCAAGTCCAGCTCCGACAAGCTGCAGATCCTGGCCGACGGCCAGCCCGAGTACATCTGGGTTTTCAAGACGCCGCAAGGCCGCAAGGGCCAGCTGCAGCTGCTGGGCCGCTTGCATTGGCGCGAGGCCCCGACCAAGGGCTTTCGCA
The DNA here is from genome assembly GCA_046598195.1 of Rhizobacter sp. Classification (GTDB taxonomy): domain Bacteria; phylum Pseudomonadota; class Gammaproteobacteria; order Burkholderiales; family Burkholderiaceae_C; genus Rhizobacter. Next base: position 4,697 of record JBKJJF010000185.1, read on the forward strand.
AGGAAGCGGGTTGTTTTTACATCCACTACGACGCGGCACACGCCAGGTCGGAGCTGTTCACCGACAGTGGCACCGACGCCGCGCTCGACGTCACCACCACCTGGGCCTCGCGCCACTTCCAGCAGATGCGCACCGCCAACTTCAACGGCGCGCACGGGCAAGAGGCCTTGCGTGGCCAGCCGCTGAAAGAGCTGGAGGCACAGGCGCGCGGTTTCCAGCGCCGCCCGGTGGTGACACCGGTGCCGGCTGACCCGGTGGTGCCGGCCTGAGCGTGAGCGGCCCGGCCGCCCGGTGTGTGTGCGTGCAGTAGTCGGCACGCACACGCCCGGGGCGGGCCTGGTCGAGGTGGCTAAATCAATACATTTCGGCGATCATTCCTCCCATGGCAAGCAAAGTGGTCATCAAGCAGGCAGCGGGCTCGGGCGCCTACAAAGAGCTGCGCCTGCACGGCAAGTCCATGACCGTTGGTGATGACCTGGTGCTGGTGCGCACCGGGCAGCCCAAAAAGCGGGTTGCCAGCACCCGCGCCGCCGACCGCGCCACGGTGCTGGTGCACAAGGTGGCCAATGCCTTGCAAAAGCCAGGCATCCAAAAGAGCGCCGTGTTTCGCGGCAGCAACTCCACCAAAATCTTTGCCTACTCCGTCGACCCCGCCGACCCCAGCCGGGTGATCCGCGAAGCGTCCGATGGCACCCGCCGTGTGGGCCGCCTGGGCGCCGACGGCAAATTCAAAGTGGCTGACAAGGCTGCGTGAGCCGCCACCCGCCTGCGCTGGCCAAGCTGCTGCGCCAGGCCTTGGTGGCCGAAGGGCGGCCCGCCGCGTTTGTGCTGGCCGGCCACAACGGCTCGGGCAAATCGACGCTCTGGTACGAACGCCTGGTGCCCACGCTGCAAATGCCGCTGGTCAATGCCGACCGGCTCACCGCCTCCATCTTGCCGCCGGTCGATGACCGCACACACAAGCTGCCCGCCTGGGCCCAGCGTCTGCGCGACGACGACGAACGCTGGCAACGCCTCTCACAAGAAGGTGTGCGCACCTTCAAGCGCCTGGTGATGGAGCAGCGCATTCCCTTTGCCTTCGAGACCGTGTTTTCGCATTGGCGGCGTTTGCCCAATGGCAGCTTCGAGTCCAAGGCCGACGACATCGTGCAGCTGCAAGAAGCGGGTTACTTCGTGGTGCTGCTCTTCGTCGGCCTGGCCTCGGTCAACCTGTCGGTGCTGCGGGTCAACACCCGCAAGCAGCAGGGCGGGCACGGCGTGCCACTCGACAAGCTGCGCGTGCGTTTCCCGCGCACCCAGGCCGCCATCGGCCACGCGGCGCCCTTGGCCGACATGACCTTGATGTTTGACAACAGCCGCGGTTACGCCAAGGCCTTTTCGCTGGTGCGTGCCCAGCGCGGCAAGCATGTTTTGTTCGACTGCCGCGACGAGGCCTACCGCATCGACGGCGAGCTGCGCCGTGTGGCGCAAGCCTGGCTGCCCAAGGTGGCCGGCCCTTGGGTCAAGGGCCCTGGCGCGCCACCTGCTTGATGTTTGTCAACGAGAGAAGCAGTTCACTGCCAGGCGTTGAGGCACGCTCCATCGCCGAAGCCGCACCCTGCGGGCGCGAACCTTGGCAAGATGACGCATGAAATTCACATTCATCGGCTTGCTGGCCACGGCCTGCACCATCGTGTTCACACCCGGCGCGGCCGCAGACGGTGCGGCGCTCAAAGTGGGCTCCAAGCGTTTTACCGAGTCGTACATCCTCGGCGAGATCATCACGCAGACCGCCCGGGCGCACGGCCCCGCAGAGCACCGCCAGGGCCTGGGCAACACCGCCGTGGTGTACGAGGCGCTCAAGGCGGGCGCGATCGACGTCTACCCCGAGTACCTGGGCACCATCGATGCCGAGATCCTCAAGCACGCCCAACCCACCGACCTCGCGACCATGCGCACTGAGCTGGCCAAGCAGGGCCTGGGTGTGGCGGTGCCGCTGGGCTTCGTCAACGGTTATGCGCTGGCCATGCGCCAGGCCGACAGCCAGCGCCTCGGGCTCAAGCGCCTGAGCGACCTCAAGGCCCACCCCGAACTGACGCTGGGCCTGTCGCACGAGTTCCTGGGCCGGCAAGACGGCTGGCCCGGCCTCGCGGCGCGTTATGGCCTGCCGCACAAGCCGCTGGGCATTGACCACGGCATCGCCTACGAGGCGCTCGCCACCGGCCGCATTGTGTTGACCGACATCTATTCCACCGACGCCAAGATCGCCGAGCTGAAGCTGGTGGTGCTTGACGACGACTTGGCGTTTTTTCCGCGCTACGACGCGGTGCTGTTGTACCGGCTCGATGTAGCGCAGCGTTTTCCGCTGGCGTGGAAGGCCATCGCGGCGCTTGAAGGGCGTGTCAACGTGGCCCGCATGATCGAGATGAACGGCGACGCCGAGTTGCGCGGCCGCAGCTTCGCCGACATCGCGCGCGCCTTTATGGCGCCGCCTGCCACACCCCTTACGCCCACCGCCGCACCCAAAGCTGGCCTGATGCAGCGCCTCTTCGCTGACGACCTGGGCCGGCTCACCGCACAGCACCTGCTGCTGGTGGCCGTGGCCGTGCTCGCTGCCTGCGCCATCGGCATCCCGCTGGGGGCCGCGGCAGCTGCGTTGCCCCG
>JBKJJF010000240.1:0-13250 GCA_046598195.1 Rhizobacter sp.
GACACCGCAGGATCGCAAACCCGCTGCGTCGACACGCTTGCCCGCCAAGCTGTTGCAGGCGACTGACGCCGACGATCGGCTCGGCGACAGCCCGCGCATGGCGGCGCAGCGGCAACAGCTGGGCGCGGCTTTCGGCCCGGTGGCGCAGCGCGTTCGGATACGCCAAGCCAGATCGGGCACCTACAAGCTGGCTGGAAACAAGCCGCTCGCCCCAAACGACATCGAGACCGACACGCTGGTGACAGACGACATCCGCCTTCTCTTGAGCCACGAGCTTGCGAGCCCCGTCAAACAAGTCCTTCTTGAGCGGCTGCTCGAGATCAACGCTGAAGGGCAACAAGAGCTCCAGTCCAAAGACGACACCATTGCCCGCCTGGACAACGACAACCAGAGCCTCAAGGGCCGCATCGACACCGCAACCGCCTACTTGAAGGAAGACGGCGAAGCGCTTTCAAGAGGCGGGGTCTTCAGGGAGCTCGTGATCCCTGTGACCACCGGCTCACTCGCACTGATGAACGGCCCAATCAACGCGTTCCTGAACACGGCCACCCGGGTGGACATGTCGCTGATCACAGCAGGTGTCGGAACGGCGCTTCAGGTGGTCAACGATGGCACCCTGATCTGGTCGGCGCAGAACAATTGGCGCCGGGGCTACCTCATCACCGCCATGGTCTGCCAGATGGCATCTCAGATGCTGATGACCGTACCGGGCACCGACGCCCCCATGTTCCAGGCACCGCCGCAAAACGATACGCTGGCCACCAACAGCACCGCCGCGATCGCCTTGACCGGCAGCTACGAGGGCAACAAGTGGATCTTCGTGAGCATCGCCCTGACACTGGGGCTGTTGGCCACCTTCTTCAGGCTGCTGGATTCCTGGATGAGCAACTCACTGCGCAGAAAAGAGTCGAAAAAGCGTGTGATCGACGTCAACCCGAACGCGAAGCGCAAAGGTGACGACGCCGATGGAAAAGGTGGAGGCAACCTGAACGAAGTCATCTGAGGCCCCGCCACCGACTTGATCGAACCCCCCATCGAGATCCCTGTGCGACTTTTTTGTAACTCCGCAATTCACCGATGTTCCGGCCATCCGTTTGGTTGGAGCATGGTGGCTGCTGCCCACTCACTGGAGCTTCGCCCATGAAAACCCATGTCTCCCGCCGCTCTGCGCCGTCCAGCTCCGGCGCCGATCAGGTTCAGCAGCGCAGCTCGGGCGGCCAGGCCGCCGCGCAGCTGCAGGCCAGCGAGCGCATGGTGGCGCAGCGCCATCAGGTCGAGGCCGCTTTTGGTGGAGCGGCGCAGCGACAAGAGGCACCCGAAGAAGAGCTGCAAATGAAGGCGGTGCAGCTCGCCGGGCCGGAGGAAGAAGAGATGCCCCTGCAAGGCCGTTTTGCCCCCGTGCAGGCGAAGGTCGAGCCCAACCAGACCGGCATGCCCGACGGCTTGAAAAGCGGCATCGAGTCGCTTTCGGGCATGGACATGTCGTCGGTTCGGGTGCATGCCAACTCCGACAAGCCGGCCCAGCTGAACGCCCTGGCCTACGCCCAGGGCAACGACATCCATCTGGCATCGGGCCAAGAGCAACACCTGCCTCACGAGGCCTGGCACGTGGTGCAGCAACGCCAGGGCCGCGTGCAGGCGACGACGCAGTTGCAGGGCGTGGGTATCAACGACGACCAGTCGCTGGAGGGTGAAGCCGATGCGATGGGTGCACGTGCTCTCAGCTCGCCCGCGCAACGCAGCGAAGACGAGGGTTAGGCAAACTGCACCCTGGCAAACCCAGGAGTGAAACGTGGCTGAATCCGTGTTGCGGCTAGAAATCCGAGGCCTGGTTCAAGGTGTCGGCTACCGCTGGTCGATGGTCGGGCAGGCGCGAAGGCTCGGCGTGCGCGGCTGGGTACGCAACCGCCGTGACGGGTCGGTCGAAGCGGTGGTCGCCGGCACGCCGGAGTCGCTGGACCTCATCGTCAGCTGGGCCCGCCAGGGCCCCGCAGCAGCGGTTGTCGAGGCGGTCGAGGTGTTGTCCGCCGAGGGCACGTTCGACTCATTCGAACAGCGCCCTACCGGCTAGGGAGAAAGAACGGCCGATACTTCGCCCATGAGAGTTTTTGCTGTGTCCGATGTTCACGTCGATTACGAAGTCAACGCACGCTGGGTTGAAAGCCTGTCGCTCACCGACTTCCAGAACGACGTGCTGATCCTCGCTGGCGACGTGTCCGATTCGCTGGGCAAGCTGGAGAAATGTTTCAACACACTCGCGCGGCGTTTCATGAAGGTGCTGTTCGTGCCCGGCAACCACGACCTGTGGGTGGTGCGCGACGCCGCCACGCTCACATCGCTTCAAAAGCTCGACGCGGTGAGCGCCCTGGCCGCAGCCTGCGGTGTCTCGATGCAGCCCTATCACCGCGGCACGCTGTCGATCATCCCGATGATGAGCTGGTACGACTTTTCATTCGGGCCGCCCAGCGCCGAGCTGCGCGAGCGGTGGATGGACTTTCACGCCTGCCGCTGGCCTGAAGGTTTTGGCACTGCCGAGGTGGCCACCCATTTTCTCGACATGAACGAATCGCTGGCACGCCGGGGCGATGAAACCATCATCACGTTTTCGCACTTTTTGCCACGCATCGACGTGATGCCGTCGTTCATCCGCGAACCCGGCCGCATGCTCTACCCGGTGTTGGGTGCCACTCGGCTGGACGAGCAGGTTCGCCGGCTCGGCTCGGCGATTCACGTGTACGGCCACAGCCACGTCAACCAACGAACCACCATCGACGGCACGCTCTACGTGAACAACGCCTTCGCTTACCCCAAAGAGACCCACATTGCCGCCAAGGCACTGGTGTGTGTGCATGAGACCGCTTGACGAGTTGCCGGCGCCACACCAGGTTCACCTGTGGCATGCGTTCACCCCGCAGCAAGACGAGGCGCTCAACCTGCGCCAACTGAGCCTGCTGACACCTGAAGAACGCACGCGCATGGCGCGCTTCCACTTCGAGAAAGACCAGCACCGCTACCTGATCACCCGCGCGCTGGTGCGCACCGTGTTGTCGCGCTACGCACCGATCGAACCCGCAGGCTGGACCTTCGAGCCCGGGCCGCACGGGCGCCCGTACATCACCAACCCGCACCCTCTGGCGCAGAAGCTGCGCTTCAACCTGTCACACACCGATGGCCTGGTCGTGCTCGCCGTGACCACCGGCCGCGAGGTCGGTGTCGACACCGAGAGCATGGCGCGCACCGCCCCGCTGGAGGTCGCCGACCGCTTTTTCTCAAGACAAGAAGCCCAGGCCTTGCGCGCCCTGCCCGACGCCGAGCAGGCCCACCGTTTCTGGGAACTCTGGACCTTCAAAGAAAGTTACATCAAGGCGCGCGGCATGGGGCTGTCGCTGCCGCTGAACAAGTTTTCGTTTCAGCTCGACCAACAGGCCCGTGTCGACATCGGTTTTGAAGAAGGCCTGGACGACTCGCCTGCACACTGGCGCTTCTGGCAATTCAGGCCCAACGCCAACCACCTGGTCGCCTTGTGTCTGGGGGCATCAACAACAACGGCGCCGGTGGAGTTCTCTTGCAAGGCCGTGCAGCCGCTGCTGCCAGAGGCTGCGCTGGCGTTCGAGGTGACGCGCCGGCCCCGCGCTCTTGAAGGCTGACGGTCAGGGCAACGATCCCCTCTCGTGCAGCGTCGCAATGATCTGCGCGAAGGTCGGCCTGAGCTCGCTCCAGGCCTGTTTGCCCAGAGTCTGCGGCTGGCTCAGCACACCGCGGCGCTGGCGCTCGAAGAATGGTGCCTTGGATGCGAACACGATCACATTGCCTTCGCGCTTGACGTGCACCCGCAGCACATTGGCCGCGAAGCTGCGCTCGATGCGCCCGACGAGCAGCGCGTACTCGGGGTGTTCGATGTGCAGGTTGACGACCAGCAGGCCCTCGGGCAACAGCGCCTGGTGGCAGTCGTTGTAAAACGTTTGCGACGCCAGGCTCTCGGGCATGCCGTCGTAGTCGTAGCCATCGACCAGCAGCACGTCGTGCCGCTGCGGTGTGTCGCGCACGAACGTGGCCCCGTCGGTTTGCAGCACCCGAAAGCGCTCGCTGTCGCGTGGCACGCAGAACTCGTCACGCAGCGCGATCACATGCGGGTTGATCTCGGCCACGGTGACGCGGCTGGCGGGCAGGTGACGGTGGCAAAACTTCGCCAGCGAGCCACCCCCCAGGCCGATCATGGCGATCGACTCGGGCTGGCCGTTGAACAGCAAGAAGCCCATCATGGCGCGCGTGTACTCGACGTCGAGCGAATCGGGTTTTTCCAGGCGCATGCGGCTTTGCAGTTCGCCGATCGAAAAATGCAGCGCCTTGGTGTGGGCGTCGTCGTAGACGAAGGGGCGAACGTGCTCGGCGGGGTGGGGGTGGTCGGGCATCTGTCGTGTGGCTCAGGCTCTCAGGCCGCACGCGAGCGGCCGATGCGCTGAGCCAGGTCGGCGGCCACCGAGGGCAGCGCCATGGCGATCAGCAACACGGCAATCGGGATCGTGGCCGAGAAGCCCACGGCCCTGAACGCCAGCGCACCCACCACCCCACCGCCGAAAAACAGGCCCAAGATGGTGGCGTGGATGAAAAGCTTGTCGAGGTTGGCTCGCACCACGTGCACGTCGTTGCCTTCGCGGGTGCGGTTCCAGTAAAGCAGACGGCCGAGTTCGATGCCCAGGTCGGTGACCACGCCGGTCATGTGGGTGGTGCGGATCTCGGCCTGCGAGATCTTGGTGACGATGGCGTTTTGCAAACCCATGATGAAACACAGCAACAGCACGGCGGTGGGCACCAGCAGGTGTACCGATGAATTCAGGTTTGCCCCCACCAGGCCGAACAGCAGCAACAGCAGGGCTTCCAGCATCAAGGCCAGGGCAAACTTGCTTTGCAACTGCCGCCGCCGCGCCCAGTTGATGAGCAAGGCCGTGGTGGCAGCGCCAGCGATGAACGACAGCAGCGACACCAACCCAGCCAGCGCCAAGCCCACGCTGCCCACCACCAGATCGTCGGCGATGGCCGACACGATGCCGGTCATGTGTGAGGTGTAGCGCTGCACGGCCAGAAAACCGCCTGCATTGACGGCTCCCGCCACGAACGCCAGCACACCGCCTAGCTGCCGGTTGGCACGCCGGGTGCGGGTTTTGTCGGTCAGCTGGCGCAGGAACAGGATCGGTGTCACTGCGCGAATTGTGGTCGCTTTCGTGTGGCCTGCCCGCACTGCCCTGTCGAAGGGCAGCGAGAGGCGGCTTCGATACCTCAGCCCGAACGGAGATGGGTTCTGGTTCGCTCCACTGAACCGTGTTGTCCCTCGCCAGGGCGAATGCCAAGCCGCGAGAATCGCACCACATGAAGGAGACACTGATGGCGCCCACTTCGCGACCCTTGAGCACTCGCATCCCTGCCGGCGTGTGGGTGCTTGGCTTTGTCAGCATGCTGATGGACATCTCGTCCGAGATGGTTCACAGCCTGCTGCCGCTCTTCCTGGTGGGCACACTCGGCGTCAGCGTGCTGGCCGTCGGCGTCATCGAGGGCATCGCCGAATCGACCGCACTGATCACCAAAGTGTTCTCCGGTGTCCTGAGCGACCGCCTGGGGCGTCGCAAGGGCCTGGCCTTGCTGGGCTACGCGATGGGCGCATTGAGTAAACCCGCCTTTGCGTTGGCGGGTGGCGTCGGGGTCGTGGTCGCGGCTCGCTTCATCGATCGTGTGGGCAAGGGGATTCGCGGTGCGCCACGCGACGCGCTGGTGGCCGACATCACACCACCGGCCATTCGTGGCGCCGCATTCGGCCTGCGCCAGTCGCTCGACACGGTCGGCGCCTTCGTCGGCCCCTTGTTGGCCACGGGGCTGATGCTGGCCTGGGCCAACGACTTCCGGGCCGTGTTCTGGGTCGCCGTGATCCCGGGTGTGTTGGCGGTGCTGTTGCTGCTGGTCGGCATCCGTGAGCCCGAACGTCGCGCGGCCACGGTGGCGGTGAACCCCTTGCGGCGCGCATCCTTGGCTCGCCTGAGCCGCGACTACTGGGCGGTGGTGGCGCTCGGCGCGGTGTTCACGCTGGCGCGCTTCAGCGAGGCGTTTCTGGTGCTGCGGGCGTCGCAACTCGGTGTTCCGGTCGCCTGGGTGCCCGTCGTGATGGTTTTGATGAGCCTGGTCTATGCGGCCTCGGCCTACCCGTTCGGCAAGCTGTCAGACACCGTGAGCCACTACAAGCTGCTGGCGGCGGGGTTGGGGGTGCTGATCATCGCGGATCTCGCGTTGGCGCTGGCCGGCGGCTGGGTGCTGCTCGCCGTGGGCGTGGCGCTGTGGGGCGTGCACATGGGCATGACCCAGGGGCTGCTGGCGGCGATGGTGGCCGACACCGCGCCGGCCGATCTGCGCGGCACGGCCTACGGCTTCTTCAACCTGCTCAGTGGCCTGGCGATGTTGCTCTCAAGCGTGGTCGCCGGCCTGGCCTGGGATCGCCTGGGCTCGGCCTTCACCTTCTATGCCGGTGCAGGCTTTGCCGCGGTGTGCCTGTTGGTGCTGGCCGGCCTGGCCTTGATGCGGCGATACAGGCTCAGGGCGGGATGAGTTGAGCTTTTCCCTGGCCTGCCTACCCGCACTGCCCCACGTAGCCGCAGGCGGTGCAGAAGTCGCAGCCGTCTTTGTGAATCACGTTGGGGTTGCCGCACTCGGGGCACACCTTGCCGGTGAGCAGCGGGCTTGAGGCGGCGTCGTCCGGGGTTTCGAGCACGCCCATGTCGCGCACCGGGAAACCCTCTTCGGTCAGCACACCGAGCATCGCGTAGCGGTGCATGATGAGCCGCGCGAGGTAGGCCACGGTCGAGGGCCAGGTCTGCTGGCGGCGCTCGCCGTGCGGCAGGCCGGGCACGAAGGCCATGAAGTGGCCCAGCGGCTCGGCGTAGTTGAGCAGCTTGCGCAGCTTCATGCCGATCCAGGCGGGGTCGATCACCCGCATGTCGAGCGAAAGCACACGTGCCAGGCCATCGAGAGCACGCGGGTAGTTGCCCGAGAAACCCACCGCGCAGGGCCGTGTGACGGCCACGCCGTCGGGGCCGGGCAGCGTCACTTCTTTCAGCGTGAGGGTGAAGTTTTCACCCGTGGCGGGGTTGTCCACGTCGACCGCCCAGGCCAGCGTGCCCGAGGGGCCGGTGTGCGGCTCGTCACGCGCAAACATGGCGTCGATCACCGGGGTGGGGCCGCTTCGGCCCAGGCGCGGCAAGGCCTTGAGCTGCTCACAGCGCCAGCGAATCACCGCCGCCGTGGCCGCCACCACACCGGGGAACAAACGCCGCTCGCCGTTGGGCGGGAACGGCATCTCAAAGGCACGCTCTTCGGCCACGGTGGCGAGCACGTCGAGCTTGAGCTGCAGCCAGGCCGGGTCGTTGGCGCGCAAGTCCATCGACAAGGTTTTGGCCAGGGCGCCCAAGCCGCGCGGTTGCTCGGCGCCGTTGACCCACACCTCAAACGGCTGCGGGCCGCTGCCTTCGGTGGCCAGCTCGCCAACGAAGAGCGCGAACTCGCCGAAGGGGTGGCGCAGCATGAAGGTCCAGGCCGAGTTGCCGGCTGGCAGCTCGGGCCGGCCGGGCCAGCGCAGTGACGAGAGCACGGGGGCCGGAAGGCGGTCAAGTGCGAGGCGCTGGTTGGCGTCGTTCAACTTCATCACCGTGGCGCTCGCCGTGGGCGTGGTGCTCAGCACCGAGCCCAGCACGGCATTGGGCCGGTAGGTGGCCAGCCCCTTCAGGCCCGACTGCCAGGCCTGCATGTAGAGGTTTTGAAAGTCGGCGTAGGGGTAGTCGACCGGCACGTTGACGGTCTTGGAGATGGCGGTGTCAATGCACGGGGCCACCGCGGCCACCATGGCTTCGTGGTCGAGCGCGCTCATCTCCAGTGCGGTCACAAAAGCAGGTGTGAGCGGTGTGCTGGCGCCTTTGAGGTGGCGGTACAAACGCCAGGCGTGGTCTTCGACCGCGTATTCCTTGAAGCCGCCATCGGGCATGCGCTTCTTGCGGGTGTAGCTCCAGCTGAAGGCGGGCTCGATGCCATTGCTCGCGTTGTCGGCAAAGGCCAGGCTGATGGTGCCGGTGGGGGCGATCGACAGCAGGTGCGAGTTGCGCAGGCCGTGCGCGCGGATGCGCTCACGCAAGCGCTGCGGCAGGCGCGAGGCGAAGGTGCCGCTGCTCAGGTACAGGTCGGCATTGAAGAGCGGGAAGGCGCCGCGTTCTTGTGCCAGGTCGACCGATGCGTCGTAGGCCGCGTCGCGCATCAGCTCTGAGATGCGCCGCGCCATGCTGCGCGCCGCGGGCGTGTCGTAGCGCAGGTTGAGCATGATCAGCGCGTCACCCAGCCCGGTGAAGCCCAGGCCCACGCGGCGCTTGTTGCGCGCTTCTTCTTGCTGCTGCGGCAGCGGCCAGACCGTCACGTCGAGCACGTTGTCGAGCATGCGCACCGCCACCTTGGCGACCTTGGCAAAACCCTCTTCATCGAAGCGTGCATTCGGCTCGAAGGGGTCGGTGATGAAGCGTGTGAGGTTGATCGAGCCGAGGCAGCAGCAGCCGTAAGGCGGCAGCGGTTGTTCTGCACACGGGTTGGTGCTCGCGATGGTTTCGCAATACGCCAGGTTGTTGTCGGCGTTGATGTGGTCGAGAAACAGCACGCCCGGCTCGGCGTGGTCATAGGTCGAGCGCATGACCTGATCCCACAGCTCGCGGGCTTTCAGCTTGCGGTACACCCACAGCCCGTCGTGCAGGTAGGCGCCGGCCGCCTTTTGTGCCACGCCGGGCTCGGCGCGGTGCACCAGTTCGATCTCGGTATCGGCCTGCACCGCCTCCATGAAAGCATCGGTCACACCCACCGAGAGATTGAAGTTTTTCAGGTCGCCGCTGTCTTTGGCGTGGATGAACTCTTCGATGTCAGGGTGGTCGCAGCGCAGCACGCCCATTTGGGCGCCACGCCGTGCGCCGGCGCTCTCGACCGTTTCGCAGGAGCGGTCGAACACCCGCATGTAGCTCACCGGGCCCGAGGCGCTGCTCTGCGTGCTGCCCACCCAGGCGCCACGCGGGCGGATGCGCGAGAAGTCGTAGCCCACCCCACCACCACGGCGCATGGTTTCGGCCGCTTCGGTGAGCGCGATGTAGATGCCGGGGTGGCCGTCGTCGGCGTGGGCGATCGAGTCGCCCACGGGTTGCACGAAGCAGTTGATCAACGTGGCCGACAACGCGGTGCCCGCCGCCGACTGGATGCGCCCCGCCGGCACGAAGCCGTGGCGCAGCGCTTGCGCAAAACGCTCGTCCCACAGCGCACGCTGGGCGGGCAACTCGGCCTGTGCCAGTGCGCGCGCCACACGCTGGTTGATCGCTTCGGCCGAGCGCTCATCGCCCTTGGCGTATTTTTCAATCAGCACTTCGGCGCTGATGTCTTGTGCCGGCAGGTTGGCCAGCGTGTGGGTGGCAACAGGGGTGTCTTGCATGGTGGTGGGCTCCTCGTTTCGGTGGCGCACGGTACGGCGCAGTGGCACGCGCTGTCATTGACCTGAATCAGTGCACTGTGACGCAAGGCCGCGCCTTGACGCAGCACAAAGCCCTGACTGCGGCATGTGCTTAAGGTCGGCCACGCCACCCTTCACGCCGGGCCCACCCATGAACATTGACAGCTTCGAAGACCTGCTCAGCGCTGCACGCCAGCAAAGCGAGCCGCAACGCCTGTTGTTCGTGTTTGCAGGCGCCGAATTGCCAGCCGATGCGTCTGCCGAACAGCGCGCCGCCTTTGCCAGGGGCCATGGCGGCGCGCTGGCACCGCTGATGTGTGCCGACAAGGCACCCGAGGAGCTGAGCAGCTTCAAATCGCTGGTTGACGAGTCAGAGCAGTTCGGCCAGCCTTGGGCCATCGTGTTCGTGGCCGGCATGGCGGGCCAGCGTGGTGTGGGCCCGACCAGCATGCAGGCCGAAGCGCCGTTGCAAAAGATGGTTGAAGCCATCAAGGCAGGCCAGATCGGCGCCTACGTGCCCTTCAACCGAGACGGCCTCCCGGTCAACCTGCGTTGAGTGACGGCGCATGAAATTCAAGGACTACTACGAAACACTCGGCGTGCCGCGCAGCGCCACGCAAGACGAGATCAAGCAGGCCTACCGCAAGCTCGCCCGCAAGTACCACCCCGATCTGAGCAAGCAGCCCGACGCCGAAGCGCTTTTCAAGGAGCTGGGCGAAGCCAACGAGGTGCTCAAAGACCCCGAAAAGCGCGCCGCCTACGACCGCATGGGCAGCCACTACAAAAACGGGCAAGACTTTTCGCCACCACCCGACTGGAACGAAGGTTTCGAGTTCAGCGGCTCAGGCGAGCCCGAGGGCATGCCCAACGGCGACTTCTTCGAGGCCTTGTTCGGCCGACGCACTCGGCGCGGCCAGCCGCACGCCCGCAACATGCACGCGCAAGGCCAGGACCACCACGCCAAGGTGGCGATCGACCTGCGTGACGCCTACCGCGGCGCCACCCGCAGCATCAGCCTGAGCATGCCGGCGCTCGACGCGCAGGGCCACGTGTCGCTGCACTCGCGCCAGCTGGAGGTGAGCATCCCCAAGGGCATCGTCGCCGGCCAGCACCTTCGGCTGCAAGGCCAGGGCGGGCCGGGGCTGGGCAGCGGCGCGGCCGCCGACCTGTACCTGGAAATCATGTTCACGCCCGACCCGGTGTTTCGTGTCGACGGCCGCAATGTTTTCTTCGACCTGCCGCTTGCCCCCTGGGAAGCCGCGCTCGGCGCGCAAGTGGACGCGGCCACCCCCGAAGGCTCGGTGACGCTGACCATTCCGCCCGGCTCGGCCGCTGGCCGCAAGCTCAGGCTCAAGGGCAAGGGAATCCCAGGCAGCTCGGCGGACAAACCCGCCGGCGACCTGTATGCCGTGCTCACGATCGTGCTGCCGCCGGCCAACACCGAGGCCGCCAAGCAGGCCTACCAGGCGCTGCACGAAGCCACCCAATTCAACCCCCGCGAACGTCTTGGAGGATGACCCGCCATGAGCAACACCCTCCTGCCCGCTGCATCGGGCCCTGTGATCGAAGAAGCGTCAGGCTTCACCCTGCTCGAGCTGTGCCAGGCCTGCGGCGTTGAGGTCGACGAGGTGCGCGTCTGGGTGCTCGAAGGCATGCTCGAACCCGTGGGCCAGGGCCCACACGATTGGTGTTTTGCCGGCAGCGCACTGCGCCGCGCACGCCTGGCCACCCGCCTGACGCGTGACCTCGAAGTCAATGCGGCTGGCGTGGCGCTGGCGCTCGACCTGCTGGATCAAATTGCCGAGCTCCGGTCGCGCCTGAACCAGCTTCCGGGCTGAAGTGGAGGCAGGCGCCGTGCCCTGGTGCGCCTTCGGCCCAGATCGCTCCGCCGTGGCGCTCCACGATGCGCTTTACGTGGTCGTCAACCACCGGGTTAGACGGCGGAACTCACGCAGCGAAGACCGAGGTGCTGCTCGAACGAGTCAAAGTCATGGCCACTGTGGAGCAACTGGTGCCCGCTCACTATGCATCGCGTAGCCAAAACGACATCGATCGTTCCGCGCACAGTCAATCCAAGGTTTCGCAGCTTTCGGTAGTTCTTCGCAGCTTCTACAACGACGTCCTTGCCGCCAAGAACAACGAGAGGCAAACGACCCAACAGCCGGCGAACCTCGTTGAACTCCTTGTCGAGCTTGCAGCCTTGAAGCACTTCCGTAAACATGAGATCGCCGATCGCAAGTTCTTGCGAATCAAGCAAGCCTTCGAGGCAATCCGTTTGTGCAGTCTGTCTTCCACGAAAGTAGTCGATCCACACACTTGAATCGACAAGAATCACTTGTCACGCCTCATGGCATCCAGGTCACCTTCCCAGGTAATCTTTCCGCGTAGCTTGCGAATCTCGGCTTGCTGCTTGAGGCGCAGCAAGGTTTTCAGTCCAAGTTCCACCGCCTCACGCTTTGTTCGCAAGCCTGTAGCTCGCAAGGCGTCGGCCACGGCAGGGTGAGCTTCGTACGCGGGTACGGCGAGGCGGCCACCGGGCGCCCGATGCGCGCCGACACACCCATCGTGGCAGGCTCGCTGATGAAAAGCGTCACCGCCGCTTGCGTGCTGCAACTCGTTGATGCCGGGCGCATCGAGCTCGATCAGCCTGTGCAGCGCTACCTGCCATCCTTCAAGCTCGCCGATTCGGCTGATTCGGTCGATTCGGCGGCAAGCATCACGGTCAGGCAGCTGCTGAACCAGAGCAGCGGCCTAACGGACAGCGGTTTCGCCGAGATGCGGTTGCCGCAGCCTGCGTCGCTCGCGGATCGTGTGACCAGCCTGTCCGCTGCTCGTCCCACCGGCGCACCGGCGCACCGGGGCAGAGCTTCCACTACTTCAATCCGAATTACGACCTGCTGGCCCGCATCGTTGAAGTGCGCAGCGGCATGCCGCTCCAGGACTACGTGGAGCGGTTTGTCTTCACCCCGCTCGGCATGCGATCAAGCGTCGTGCGCCCGACGATGCAAGCGCTGCGCAGCGCCGTGCTGGCGTCGGGTCGAGCGCTTGCCCAGGGGCACGTGGAGGCGTTCG
Source organism: Rhizobacter sp. (assembly GCA_046598195.1). Lineage (GTDB taxonomy): Bacteria > Pseudomonadota > Gammaproteobacteria > Burkholderiales > Burkholderiaceae_C > Rhizobacter. The sequence goes on from JBKJJF010000240.1 coordinate 12,581, forward strand.
GCCAGGCCGTGCCGCTGGACGAGGGCGAGGGCTTTCTCGGCGGTGCCGGAGGCCTCGTGACCACGGCCGACGATCTGGGCCGGTGGCTCGCCTTCCAGGGCCGAGATGGCCAGGAAGGCGGGCTGCGCGTTCTTTCGCCCGCAAGCTTGGCGTTGCTGCACACGCCCGCCCCGGCGCAGCCCTACGCCATGGGCTGGTTCAGCATGCCCGTCAGTGGCCGCCCGGCGTTGTTTCACAACGGCATCCTGTCCACTTTTTATGCCGAGATGACACTGTTTCCGGACACGGGCGATGGCTTCGTGATCCTCGCCAACGTGAACGGGTTGCTGCCGGTGAGATCGGCCTTCCCGGCTCTGCGCGAGGGGCTCGCAGCGTTCGCCTCGAAGCAGACCCCTCCGCCCACAGGCATTGATGCCAGGCTGCTGGGCGCTGGCTTGTTCGGGGCTTGATTAATCGCCATCGGCGCAGCGCTGTTCGACCTCTGGGGAGGGGTTCAGGCTTCGGCGACACCCAAACGCTGGCGCGCTGCGCCTGATCCCACTGGCAGTGCTGTTGATGGTGCCCTGGACGGTGGAGCATTTCAGCGGCCGCGCCTTCTCCCTGCGCGCCCTGGGCCTGGCGATGATCGACATCCTTGCTGGCTGGGCGTTGGTGGCGGCCATCGAGGCTG
>JBKJJF010000200.1:0-2302 GCA_046598195.1 Rhizobacter sp.
GTCAGAAAGACCACGACCGCTTGGGGCATGCCAGGCACGAAGGTGTCAGTGGACACGCTGGCATCGAAGCAAACCATGTTGCTCGGCAGGGCCAGGCCCAGGCAGCACGATGCACACGCGCTGCACTTGAACTTGCCCAGCTTTTGCAGCGAGTGATCGTCTGCGTCCGACTCGGTTGAATCGATCGGCTGCAAATCCTGCATGTCGGGCGCAGCGCTCTCGTGGGCAGGTGAATGGCCCGCATGCGCCGCGCCACGGTGGTGTTGTGAGTCGTGGAAATGGCCGCCCATGCCGCCACTTGCGAGGGTTGCCGACGCCACCATGCGGTGGTGGGTCGGGCCGCAATTGAACAGGGTCGCGGCCGCCCAGCTCTGCACAGGCAAAGCAACAACGAGCAAGCACATCAAGGCAGAGCGCCACCACCACACCATGGGAAAAGTTTAAACCACCTGTATCGCCTTGCTGAGTGCAGGCATGCTTGGCTCAAGGTTAAGCAGCAGGCTTGACTCTGCACCCACTACAGAGTTTTTAATCGCGCTGAATCAAAAGAAGGAATTGACATGCGCACACCAGGCTACGACCCACAGCCATTGGCACACGCCACAGCCCAAGCGCACAGCGCTGACGATGGGCACGACCATGACCATGGCCACGGCACCGAATCTGGCCCGTGGCGCCTTGCTCTGGCCCTTCTGCTGGCCATCGGCGCCGAGGTGATCGGCTTTTTTGCGCCCGACACCCCGGTCTGGAACGGCGTGGGCTTGGCAGTCGCAGCGGTCGCGATCTGGATGGCCGGTTTCGACGTGTACCAGAAGGGCCTGATCGCGCTGCGTCACGGCCGGCTCAACATCAACGCGCTGATGGCCGTGGCCGTCACAGGTGCATTCGCCATTGGCCAGTGGCCCGAGGCGGCGATGGTGATGGCGCTCTATGCCATTGCCGAAGCCGTTGAAGCACGCGCGGTAGACCGTGCGCGCAACGCCATCAAGGGCTTGCTGGAGATGGCCCCCGAAGAAGCTGCGGTTCGCCAAGCCGACGGCACGTGGCGCACGCTGCCGGTGGCCAGCGTGGCACTGCAGGCCGCGGTGCGCGTGCGCCCGGGTGAACGGGTGCCGATGGACGGCCGTGTCACCAGCGGCAGCTCCAGCATCAACCAGGCGCCCGTCACCGGCGAAAGCATCCCCGTCGACAAGGCGGTGGGCGACCCGGTGTTTGCCGGCACGATCAACGAGACCGGCACCTTCGAGTTCGAGGTCACGGCGCTGGCTTCCAACTCAACGTTGGCGCGCATCATCCATGCCGTGGAAGAGGCGCAGGGAACGCGCGCACCGACGCAGGGTTTTGTGGATCGTTTTGCGGCCATCTACACCCCGGCCGTCTTCGTGATCGCGCTGGCCGTGGCGCTGCTGGGACCGTGGCTGTTCAACTGGACCTGGCTGCAAGCCGCCTACAAGGCACTGGTGCTGCTGGTGATTGCCTGCCCGTGTGCCCTGATCATCTCCACCCCCGTCACCATCGTGAGCGGGTTGGCGGCAGCGGCTCGCCGCGGCATTCTGATCAAGGGCGGCATCTACCTCGAAGGAGCGCGCAAGCTCAAGGCCATCGCGCTGGACAAGACCGGCACCATCACCGAAGGCAAGCCCAAGCTCGTGACCTGGGAGCCCATCAATTCAGGCGCCGACCGCAAGCAGATTGAGGGCTTGGCGATGGCCTTGGCCAGCCAATCTGATCACCCGGTATCGCGCGCTATCTCGCAGGGGCTTTCTCCCACCTCGTTGGAGGCCAAGGCGTTCAAGGCACTGGCCGGGCGCGGCACACAGGCCGAGATCGACGGCGTCAACTACGTGCTGGGCAACCACCGGTTGATCGAAGAGCGCAACCAGTGCTCGCCGGCGCTCGAAGCCAAGCTGAAGGAGCACGAAGAAGCCGGCCGCACGGTCACCTTGCTGGCTTCGCCAGATGGCGTGTTGGGGCTCTTTGCCGTGGCCGACACCATCAAACCTTCTTCACGCGATGCGGTGGCATCGCTCAAGGCGCTGGGCATCACTCCCGTGATGCTGACCGGCGACAACCAGGCCACCGCCTCGGCCATCGCCCACCAGGCTGGCATCGACGAGGCCCGCGGCAACCTGCTGCCCGAGGACAAGCTGGCCGCCATCAAGGCCTTGCAGGCCCAGCACGGCCCCACCGCCATGACCGGCGACGGCATCAACGATGCGCCCGCCCTGGCACAGGCCGACATCGGCGTGGCCATGGGAGCGGCCGGCACCGACACCGCCATGGAAGCCGCCGACGTGGTGGT
>JBKJJF010000118.1:0-10306 GCA_046598195.1 Rhizobacter sp.
CCTGGCCGTAGCGCGCCACGATGCGGTTGCCGATGAAGCCGTCGCACACGCCCGAGACCACGGCGACCTTCTTGATCTTCTTGGCCAGGGCCATCGAGGTGGCCAGCACGTCGTTGCCGGTCTTGGCGCCGCGCACCACTTCGAGCAGGCGCATCACGTTGGCCGGGCTGAAGAAGTGCAGGCCCACCACGTCTTGCGGGCGCTTGGTGAAGGCAGCGATCTTGTCGAGGTTGAGCGCCGAAGTGTTGGAGGCCAAGATGGCGCCCGGCTTGCACACTTCGTCGAGCGTCTTGAAGACCTGCTCTTTCACTTCGATGCTCTCGAACACGGCTTCGATCACGAGGTCAACGTCTTTGAAGTCGTTGTAGCTCAGCGTCGGCGTGATGAGGGCCATGCGCTCGTCGAGTTGGGCTTGTGTGAGCTTGCCCTTGGCCATGGAGTTTTCGTAGTTCTTGCGGATGGTGGCGAGGCCCTTGTCGAGCGCCTCTTGTTTCATCTCCAGCAGCACCACGCCGAGCCCCACGTTGATGAAGTTCATGGTGATGCCCACACCCATGGTGCCGGCGCCGATCATGCCCATCTTCTTGATGTCACGCAGGGGGGTGTCGGCAGGGATGTCGCTGATCTTGGCGGCCGCACGCTCGGCGTTGAAGATGTGGCGCAGTGCGCGCGATTCGGGCGTGGCCATCAGCTGCATGAACAGCTCGCGCTCGAACTTGATGCCTTCGTCGAAAGACTTGCTGACCGATGCGGCCACGGCTTCCACACACTTCAGCGGCGCGGGGAAATTCTTTGACATGGCGCCCACCGTGTTGCGGGCAAATTGCAGATAAGCGTCGGCGCCCGGCGCCTTGACCTTCAAGTCACGCACACGCTTGAGCGGCAGCTTGTCGGCCACCACTTTTTCAGCGAATGCCACGGCGCCGGCCAGCAGGTCGCCTTCGATGATGGCGTCGAGCAGCGGTGTGCCTTCGAACTTTTTGGCCGGCGTGGGCACGCCCGACACGATGATGTTGAGCGCGGCCTCCAAGCCGATCAAACGTGGCAGGCGTTGTGTGCCGCCGGCGCCGGGCAAGAGGCCCAGCTTCACTTCGGGCAAGCCGAGTTGTGCATCGGGCTTGGCCACGCGAAAGTGCGCACCCATCGCCAGCTCCAGGCCGCCGCCGAGCGCCATGCCGCCGATGGCAGCGATGACGGGCTTGCGCGAGTCTTCGAGCGCGCGGATCACCACGCCCAGGTTGGGGTCCATGCCAGCCTTGGCGGTGCCGAATTCCTTCACGTCGGCGCCGCCCGAGAAGGCGCGGTCGCTGCCGATCAGCACGATGGCTGTGACCTTGTCGTCGGCCAGCGCCTTGTCGAGCCCGGCCACGATGCCGCTGCGCAGCGAGTAGCCCAGGCCGTTGACGGGAGGGTTGTCCAGCGTGACGACGGCAACCGTGCCGCGAACGTCGTACTGGGTGGAAGTCGGTTGATTGCTCATGTGCAAAAGCTCCTGAAGGGCACTGGCGGGGACTGCGACTTGCGCAAACCGGGGCCTGACACAGCGCTCGTGTCAGCCCGGTTTGGCGGGGTGTGGATTGATGTTCTGCATTGCGGAACATTATTTTGCAAACGCGTCCATCGTAGCCACTGAGGCCGGGCTTGTAAACAAGGTGAATCCCGATTGAACGAAGGCTGCCACCCGCTTGTCCCCTGGGTGACAGGCGGGTGGCGCAGAATCGAAAAAACCTGATTGGTAAAAGTTCCAATATCCGGTTTTTCGTTTTGCGATGCAGAATGCGGAACCTCATTTTTTTCCAGCGCCGCAGGAGACATGCATGAATCTCGACTACAGCCCCGAAGAGCAGAAGTTCCGCGATGAAGTGCGCAGCTTCATCAACGCGAAGCTGCCCGCTGACATCCGCGACAGAGCCCAGACCGGCCAACGCGGCAGCCACGAAGACATCATTCGGTGGCAAAAAATCCTGTTCGAAAAAGGCTGGGGCGCGTCGAGCTGGCCCGAGCAGCATGGCGGCCCGGGCTGGAATGCCGTGCAGCGCCACATCTTTGATGACGAGTGCGCAGAAGCCGGCACGCCGATGCAGCTGCCCTTCGGGCTGAAGATGGTCGCGCCCGTGATCATGAAGTTTGGCAACGAGGCGCAAAAGAGCCACTTCCTGCCGCGCATCATCTCGGCGCAAGACTGGTGGTGCCAGGGTTACTCGGAGCCGGGTGCCGGCTCTGACCTCGCCTCGCTCAAGACCCGCGCCGTGCGCGGCACCGACGCTGAAGGCGAGCACTACATCGTCGACGGCCAGAAGACCTGGAACACCCTCGGCCAATTCGCCGACTGGATCTTCTGCCTGGTGCGCACCAGCACGGAGGGCCGCCAGCAAGAAGGCATCAGCTTCCTGCTGATCAACATGAAGACGCCGGGCATCACCGTCAAGCCGATCATCATGCTCGACGGTGAGCACGAGGTGAACGAGGTCTGGTTCGACAACGTGCGTGTGCCGGTCGAAAACCGCATCGGCGAAGAGAACAAGGGCTGGACGTATGCCAAGTTTCTGCTCGGCCATGAGCGCACCGGCATTGCCGGCGTGGGCCGCTCCAAGTCGGCGCTGCGCCGGCTGAAGGCGTTGGCGCGTCGCCAGCTCGCAGACAACGGCAAGCCGCTGATCGAAGACGTGCGCTTTCGCGACCGCATCGCGCAAGTCGAGATGGAGCTGATGGCGCTGGAGATCACCAACCTGAAGGTCATTTCGGCCGAAGGCAAGCAGCACGCACCCGGCCCCGAGGCCTCGATGCTGAAGATCAAGGGCTCGGAGATCCAGCAGACGCTGACCGAGCTGTGCATGCAGGCGCTGGGTGCCTACTCGGTGCCCTGGTTGCGCGACGGCCAAGACCTGGCCGGCAGCTCGCAGCCGCTCACCGAAAGCTTTGCCGCACGTGACGCCGGCATCAGCGGCTCTTACTTCAATGTGCGCAAGACCACCATCTATGGCGGCTCGACCGAAGTCCAGAAGAACATCATCAGCCAGATGATCCTGGGTCTTTGATCCGACGCCCCGACGCAGAACACAAGGACACACCATGGACTTCAACCTCAGCGAAGAACAAACCGCGATTCAAGACAGCCTGAAGCGTTACCTGACCAAGGACTACAGCTTCGAGCAGCGCCGCGCCATCCTCAAGAGCCCGCTCGGCCACAGCGCCCAAGCTTGGGCCACCTATGCCGAGCTGGGCATCCTGGCTTTGCCTTTCCCCGAAGCGGCCGGTGGCCTGGGGGGCAACGCCATCGACACCATGTTGATCGCCGAAACGCTGGGCGCGAGCCTGGCGCTCGAGCCCTTCCTGGCGAGCGTGGTGCTGGCCGGCAGCCTGATCAACGACATCGGCACACCGGCCCAGCGCGACACGCTGCTGGGTGGCATCACCCAAGGTGAGCTGCTGGTGTCGTTGGCCCACGGCGAGCCCGGTGCACGCTACGCCACCCACCACGTCGCCACCACCGCCCGCGCTGACGGTGCCGGCTGGTCGCTCAGCGGCCACAAGGCCGTGGTGCTGGGTGCGCCGTCGGCGCACAAGCTGCTGGTCTCGGCCCGCACCTCGGGCGGCGCGTTTGATGCCAACGGCGTGTCGCTGTTCGTCGTGGATGCCAAGGCCGCGGGTGTGACGATCCGCGCTTACGCGACGCAAGACAACCAGCGCGCCGGCGAGGTGCTGCTGAAAGACGTGAAGGTCGGCGCTGATGCCTTGCTGGGTGCCGTGAACCAGGCCCTGCCCGCCATCGAGCACGCCATTGACCGTGGCATTGCTGCCCTGTGCGCCGAGGCCGTGGGCGTGATGGCCGTGCTCAACGCGCAGACGCTTGAGTACCTGAAGAACCGCAAGCAGTTTGGCCAGCCCATCGGCAAGTTCCAGGCACTGCAGCACCGCATGGCCGAGATGGCCATTGCGGCCGAGCAGGCGCGTTCGATGGCGCTGCTGGCCGCGGTGAAGGTTGACACAAGCGACGCTGCCGACCGCCGCCGCCATGTGTCGGCCGCCAAGGCCTACATCGGCCAATCGGCCCGCAAGATCGGCCAAGACGCGGTGCAGATGCACGGCGGCATGGGCGTGACCGACGAGCTGATGGCCGCGCACCTGTTCAAGCGCCTGACGGTGATCAACGCCACCTTCGGTGACGTGGAGCACCACCTGGGCAAGTTCAGCGACTCGCTGCTGGCCGCCTGATTCACTTGCTCCGTTCGGGCTGAGCCTGTCGAAGCCAGCGAGCACCGCGGTGCAAGCCCTTCGACAGGCTCAGGGCGAACGGCAAACTGCACATGACCACTGACATCGTCAACCGCCGCGACCTCGACTTTCAGGTTTTCGAAGTTCTGGAAGCCGAGGCGCTGACGACGCGCCCGCGCCACGCCGATCACAGCCGCGAAACGTTCGTGGCTGCGCTCGACGCGGCCACCGCCATTGCCACCGACAAGTTCGCCACGCACAACCGCAAGTCAGATGAAAACGAGCCCACCTTCGACGGTGAGCGCGTGCATATCATTCCCGAGGTGAAAGAGGCGCTCAAAGCGTTTTGCGAGGCCGGCTTCATCGCGCCCACGCACGACTATGAGCTCGGCGGCATGCAGCTGCCGGTGCTGATGGGCCAGGCTTTCTCGGCCATCTTCAAGGGCGCCAACGCGGCCACCAATTCGTATGTCGGCTTGACGATTGCCAACGCAAACGTCATCAACCGCTTCGGCACCGAGTTGCAAAAGAAGAAGTACCTGCCGCACCTGCTCGCCGGCCGCTTCTTCGGCACCATGTGCCTGACCGAGCCGCAAGCCGGCTCCAGCCTGTCTGACATCACCACCACCGCGGTGCCGCAGGCCGATGGCAGCTACCACCTCAGTGGCAACAAAATCTTCATCTCGGGCGGTGATCACGAGCTGAGCGAAAACATCATCCACCTGGTGCTCGCCCGCTTGCCCGGTGCACCGGCCGGTGTGAAGGGCATTTCGCTCTTCATCTGCCCGAAGCACCACGTCAACGAAGACGGCTCGCTCGGTGCGCGCAATGACGTAGCGCTGTCGGGCCTGATCCACAAGATGGGCTGGCGCGGCACCACCTCAACCCTGTTGTCCTTCGGCGAGAAGGGGCGTTGTGTCGCCGAGCTGATCGGCGAGCCCCACAACGGCCTGGCCTGCATGTTCGTGATGATGAACGAGGCTCGCATCGGGGTGGGCATGGGCGCCGTGATGCTGGGTTACCGCGGTTACCTCGACTCGCTGGCCTATGCCCGCGAACGGCCACAGGGCCGCCGTTCGGGCAGCAAGAACCCGGCTGAGCCGCAGGTCAAGCTGATTGCGCACGCCGACATTCGCCGCATGCTGATCGCGCAAAAGGCCTACGTGGAAGGCGGCTTGTCGCTGGGCTTGTACGCCGCGCGTCTGGTTGACGAACACAAGACCGGTGAGTCCGAGGCCGCACGCGTTGAGGCCGGCCTGCTGCTGGATCTGCTCACGCCCATCGTGAAGAGCTGGCCCTCGCAGTGGTGCCTGGAGGCGAACAGCCTGGCGATCCAGATCCACGGCGGTTATGGCTACACCCGCGAGTACACCGTCGAGCAGTACTACCGTGACAACCGCTTGAACCCGATCCACGAAGGCACACACGGCATCCAGGCCATCGACCTGCTGGGCCGCAAGGTGGTCATGCAACAAGGCGCGGCGCTGGAGCTGTTGGGCCGCCAGATGCAGGCGACGATGCGCGAAGCCTCTGAGCATGCCGGCCTGCGCGCGCAAGCCGAGGCGCTGGGTGTGGCCTGGGCTGACGTGCTGGAGACCGTGCACAAGATCGGCCCGCTGCTGAAAGAAGACGGCGAGCGTGCACTGGCCAATGCCTCGGTGTTTCTCGAAGCCTTTGGCCACACCGTGGTCGCCTGGGTCTGGCTGCGCCAGGCGGTGGTGGCAGCGCGTGCCTTGCCTGCGGCCCGGAGCGAAGACGACGTGGCGTTCTACCAAGGCAAGCTGCACACCAGCGAGTGGTTCTTCCAGTGGGAGCTGCCGCGCACCCGGGCGCAGCACGAGTTGCTGCGCAGCCTGAATGATTCCACGCTGAAGATGCAAGACGCCTGGTTCTGAAATGACTGCGATGACTGTGCCCGAGGGCTACGCGCCGCTGATCCCTGGCGGCCAGTGGCTGATGCACGCTGGCCCCATCTACCAGCGCCCCGGGCCCCACGGCACCGTGATCATTGCCCTGCGGGTCGACCAGCAGCACACCAACATGCGCGGCATCGCCCACGGCGGCATGCTGGTCACGCTGGCCGACAGTGCACTCGGCCGCAACATGAACATCACCCGCAAGACGGTCGCGGCCATGGTGTCGGTGAACCTGTCCACCGACTTCATCGGCGCCGCCAAGGTGGGCGACTGGCTGGAAGCGCACGTCGAGATCCTCAAACATGGCGCGCGGCTCTCGTTTGCCGAATGCCAGCTGCGGGTGGGCGACAAGGTGGTCGTGCGCTGCAGTGGCGTGTTTGCCGTGGTCGAGCCGATGGCCCCAAAGGAAGTGCCCGAGGGCTGAAAAGCGCCGTGCGCGTTGAGCCTGTCGAATCGCCTTGTGGCAGTAAAGTGCCTTCCATGATCCCCACCTTGCCCGCCGACGCCGACGGCGTGCTCAAGCTTGCCGCGCAGAGCATGTTCGACACCCTGGCCCAGGCGGCGATGGGCATGATGGTGATCGACCGCAGCCACCGCATCGTGTGGATCAGCGAAGGCTACAAACGTTTCCTGCCCGACCTGGGGCACGAAGAGTCCGACTTTGTCGGCCGCCGTGTTGAAGAGGTGGTGCCCAACACGCTGATGGCGCATGTGGTCGACACCGGCCAGCCGATGTTGGTCGACTTGCTCACCAACCAGGCCGGCACCTTTCTTGTGAGCCGCCTGCCGCTGCGCAACGAACAAGGCGAGGTGATCGGTGCGATGGGCCTGGTGCTGCTCGACCACCCCGAGACCACCATGCAGCCGCTGATGACCAAATTCAGCCGCTTGCAACGTGAGCTCGACGACGCACGCCAGCAGCTCGCCGCGCAGCGCCGGCCCAAGTACACCGTGGCCAGCTTCATCGGTGCGAGCCCGGTGGCGATGGAGATCAAACGCCAGGCGCGCCGGGTGGCGCAGACCGACAGCACCGTGCTGCTGCTGGGTGAAACCGGCACTGGCAAGGAGCTGCTGGCCCACGCCATCCACGCCGCCAGCGCACGCGCCGCGCGGGCCTTTGTCGGCGTGAACATCGCGGCCGTGCCCGACACCTTGCTCGAAGCCGAGTTTTTCGGCGTGGCCCCCGGCGCCTACACCGGCGCTGATCGCAAGGGCCGCGAAGGCAAGTTCAAGCTGGCCGATGGCGGCACGCTCTTTCTCGACGAGATCGGCGACATGCCGCTCGCGCTGCAAAGCAAGCTGCTGCGTGTGTTGCAAGAGCAAGAGGTGGAGCAGCTGGGCAGCAACACCGTGCAGCGGGTTGACGTGCGCATCATCGCGGCCACCAGCCGCGACCTGCCGGCCATGGTGGCGGCGGGCAGTTTCCGCGCTGACCTGTATTACCGCCTCAACGTGCTGCCGATCCGCCTGCCAGCCCTGCGCGAACGTTTGGCCGATCTGGAGGCGCTGGTCGAAACGCTGGCCGAAGACATCGCCCGGCGCAGCGGCCTGCCGCACAAAGGCCTGAGCGGCGACGCACTGGAGCTGCTGGCGCAACAGAGCTGGCCGGGCAACATCCGCGAGCTGCGCAACGTGCTGGAGCAGGCCTCGCTGATGACCGACGACCTGGCGCTCAACGTCACGCACTTCAAGAGCCTGGTCGGCGGCGAGGCGCAGGCCACGCCAGCGGCTGCACGCGGCCGCCCGGCACGGCCTGTGGTGAATGTGCCAGCGGCGGGCGCCGCACCCGCGGCCATCAAGCCACTGCCGCAGGCCGTCGCCGAGCTGGAGGCCCGCGCCATTCGCGAGGCGCTGGCCGCGACCGGGGGCAACAAGCTGGCGGCTTCGCGGCTGCTCGGTATTTCTCGCGCCACCTTGTACGAAAAACTAGCGTTGATTTGAGGATGATCTTGAATTCTTCTTTCCTTGGTTCCTTGAGTTTGTTGGCCGGGGCGGCGCTCGCGGCCACCGCCCATGCGCAGACGGCACCCGCCACGCCTGCCATTCCCGCCACCCCGGCGGCTGCCGCTTCAGCGCCCGCAGCGCAGCAGCTGGCGCCGGTTGAGATCACCGGAACCCGGGCCAACGACATGCAGGAGCGGCGCCAATCGACCGCCGCCAAGATCGTGATCGGGCGTGACGAGATCGACCGCTTCGGCGACAGCACCGTGGGCGAGGTGCTCAAGCGCCTGCCGGGCATCACGCTGCAAGGCGCGCCCGGGCGCGGTGGCGCCATCCGCATGCGAGGCCTCGGCAGTGGTTACACGCAGATCTTGCTCGACGGTGAACGGCTGCCGCCGGGGTTTTCAATCGACACGCTCACGCCCGAGCAGATCGAGCGCATCGAGATCTTGCGAGCGCCCACGGCCGAGACCGGGGCACGCGCGATCGCCGGCACCATCAACATCATCACGCGTGAAGGTTTCAAAAAGCGGCTCAACAACCTGCGCCTGGGCACGGGGTATGAAAACGGCCGCTGGCAGCCCGGCCTCTCGTGGACGCACAACGACAGCCTCGACAAGCTGATCTACAACATCTCGCTCTCGGCCTTTCAGAACGACCGTGACAGCGAAAACACCACCACCACCGTGCGCGAAGACCTGAGCACGCCCATTGACCCCACGGTGGTGACACGCGAAGTCTCCGAGTCGCACGACAAACGCCGTGGCCTGCATGCCACCGGGCGTTTGCAGTGGCGTGGCGACAAGGGTGCTTCTTTGGTGTTGATGCCGATGTTGATCTACGCCGAAACCGACAACACCAGCAGCTCACGCCTGACGCGCGACGGCGCCGCCGCCGCGCCCTTTGACCGCAGCGCCGGCAGCACCGACGGCCACTACGCCAACGCGCGCCTGAACGGCCAATGGAACCAGCAGATCGACGGAGCCGGGCGGGTCGAGCTGAAGGGCGGCCTGAGCCAGGGCCGCTGGCGCGGGCGTGTGCAGCGAAGCTTGATTCGTGACGACGGCAGCGCGCTGCCAGCGGGCTACAACAACACCGACGACATCAACACCAGCAACGGCAGCACCGTCACCCTCGGTTCGAAATACACCACCTTGTTGGCCAACGATCACAGCCTGGTGGCCGGTGCCGAACTGGAGAACAACCGCAGCCGCGAAGAGCACACCCAAAGCGACGAAACCGGCGACAACTTTCTGGCCAGCGCCTTGCGGGTGGCGGCCTACGTGCAAGACGAATGGAACCTCACGCCGCAATGGGCTGTGCACGCGGGTCTGCGCTGGGAGGGCATCCGCACCCGCGCGAGCGCCTTGCAAGCGGGCGCGAGCCTGGGTGAGTTCACCAACCGCAGCGGCGTGTGGACACCGCTGTTCCACGCCGTCTGGAAGCCCGACCCCAAAAGCCGCGACCAGCTGCGCCTGAGCCTGACACGCAGCTACCGCGCGCCCACGGTGCAAAACCTGATCGCCCGACCGCGCCAGTCAACGCTCAACTCCGAGACCCGGCCCGACCGTGCGGGCAACCCCAACCTGAGGCCCGAGTTGGCCACCGGCGTTGACGTGGCGGTTGAGCGCTATCTGGCCGGCGGAGGCATCCTCAGCGCCAGCCTCTTTTACCGCAACATCAGCGACTACATGCGCAGCGTCACCACGCGCGAAGCCACGCTCGAAGGCACACGCCACGTCGCACGCACGCAGAACGTGGGTGACGCCGTCACCCAAGGCATCGAGCTTGAAGCCAAGATGCGCCTGAGCGACGTGGTGGCCGACGCGCCGCCGATCGACCTGCGTGCCAACGCCAGCGTGTTCCAGTCGCGTGTGAAAGATGTGCCCGGCCCCGACAACCGGCTCGACCAGCAAGCCGCAGGCACCGTCAACCTGGGCGCCGACTACCGTTTTCGCGGCACCCCCATCACCCTGGGCGGCAACCTCAACTGGACGCCGGGTTACACCACCCGCACCAGTCAAACCCAGTGGCTGGAGCAAGGCCGCAAGCTGGTTGGCGACGCCTACGTGCTGGTGTTTCTGAGCCCCAACGCGCAGGTTCGCCTGACGGCCAGCAACTTCGCCCCGCACGATTACCTGACAGGCAGCCGCTTTGAAGACGCCGCCTTGCGCGAGACCTCTGAAACGAATGCCAGCTCATCCATCAACTGGCAGCTGCGCCTTGAAATGAAG
>JBKJJF010000135.1:0-9770 GCA_046598195.1 Rhizobacter sp.
ACATCGAACGGGTGCTGAGCCATGTGCGGCGGCTGGAGTCGTCGGCCGAGACGGCGGTGCAGATGCACTTTTCGGCGCAAAGCAACCGCACCAACAGCATCATGCGCACGCTGACCGTGCTGACCGCCATCTTCATGCCGCTGAACCTGATCACCGGCTTCTTCGGCATGAACTTCGACAGCCTGCCGCTGATCCACGCCGCCACCGGCGTGTGGATCGCCAGCGGCGTGATGCTGGCGGTGGGCCTTGGGCTCGGGCTGCTTTTCTGGCGCAAGCGCTACCTGAGCACCTCGCACCGCTGAGGCTCAATCAACGCGCGTAGGGATCAGCAATTCCGAGCCCCGCGAGGATGGCGGTTTCTTCGGCCTCCATCGCCTGCGCCTCGGCCTCTTCTTCATGGTCATGGCCTTGCGCATGCAGCGTGCCGTGCACCAGCAGGTGGGCGTAGTGCGCTTCGAGGCTGATCTTTTGTTCACACGCTTCGGCCTCAACCACCGGCGCGCACAGAATCAAATCGGCGCTGACCACCGGGGCGTGGCTGTAGTCGAAGGTGAGCACGTTGGTGGCGTAGTCGCGGCTGCGGTAGTCGCGATTGAGCGCCTGGCCTTCTTCGGCGCCGACGATGCGCACGGTGATCTCACCCGGCGCCGCCAAGGCCGCCCGAATCCAGCGTGCCACCTTGTGCCGCGGCAGGTGGGCGCGGTGCGAGGCGTCGGCAAACTGCAGCGACAGCGTCAACTCGGGCTTTGCCATCAGGCACGGTCCTGCGGTGAAGACTCATAGGCGTCGACGATGCGCGCCACCAGCGGGTGGCGCACCACATCGACCGAGGTGAAGCGGGTCATTGCGATGCCGCTCACGCGCCGCAGCACACGCTCGGCGTCGATCAGGCCGCTGTCGGTGCCACGCGGCAGGTCAATCTGGCTCACGTCACCGGTCACCACACACCTGGCTCCGAAGCCGATGCGGGTGAGGAACATCTTCATCTGCTCGCGCGTGGTGTTCTGCGCCTCGTCGAGGATGACAAACGCATGGTTCAGCGTGCGCCCGCGCATGAAGGCGAGTGGTGCGATCTCGATGCTGCCCTTCTCGAAGGCCTTGGCCACTTTTTCGGAGCCCATCAGGTCGTAGAGCGCGTCGTAGAGCGGGCGCAGATAAGGGTCGACCTTTTGCGCCAGGTCGCCAGGCAAGAAGCCCAGCCGCTCACCGGCCTCGACCGCCGGGCGGGTCAGGATGATGCGTTGCACCGCACTGCGCTCCAGCGCGTCGACCGCGCAGGCCACGGCCAGAAAGGTCTTGCCAGTGCCGGCCGGGCCGATGCCGAAGGTGATGTCGTGCGTGCGGATGTTGTTCAGGTACAGGAGCTGGTTGGTGGTGCGGCCCGCAAGGTCGGCACGGCGGGTGCGCAGCACCCGCTCTTCGGCCTCACCCTGCGCGTCGCCCGCCTCGCGCGGGCCACCCCGTTTGGCATCGGCCAGGGCCTCCATCAGGGCCAGTTGAAAAGCCTCGGCCGTGATCGGCTTGCGCGCGCGGTCGTAGAGCGCCTGGAGCAGCGCCACCGCACGCTCGGTGGCCGGCTTGGCCCCTTCGATGCGAAACGACTCGTTGCGCCGCGAGATGCTCACGTCGAAGGCCGATTCGATGTTGCGCAGGTGCTCGTCGAGGCTGCCGCACAGGTGCGAAAGTTTGATGTTGTCGAGCGGGATGAAAGCGTGGCGAAGGATCACGGTGTGTCTTTCCAAAAGTGGATTGTCGCGCCACCACCCCGCCCGGTGCGGGCCGGGGTGCCGCTCCTGCACAATCGGCGCCCATGCAAGCCCGACGAGCCTTCTTCGCTGCCACCCTGGCCTGGTTGGGGCCGTTCGCCCTGGCCTGGCTGCTGGCCTTGACCAGCTTGCACGCCCGCGCCGCCGACCCGCAGGCCAATGTGATCGTGCTCGAGACTGCCCTGGCCATCAGCGGTGGCGGCGAGCTCTTCCCGGCGGATCAGCCGGGCAAGCCCATCAAACTGCCCGACGAGTGGTCAGACAGCCGCCCGCGCGAAGACGGCCCGGTCTGGTACCGGCTGCACTTTGACGCACCCGGCACGGCCGACCAGTTGCTGGCCGCCTACATCGAGCGCGTGTGCAGCAATGCCGACGTGCGGCTGAACGGCTTCATCGTCTACAGCGGCGGGCGCATGAGCGAGCCCGTCACGCGCAACTGTTTCTACCCGCAGCTGATTCCCCTGCCGAGCGGCCTGCTGCGCGCCGAGGGCAACACGCTGGACATCAAGGTGCAGGGCTACCCGCTGCAAAAGGTGACGTCGCGGCAACGTGCAGGGGCGTTGTCGCAGGTGCAGATTGGCCCTCACGCCCTGCTGGCCGAGCAGCATGCGAGCGAACTGTTCTGGAACATCTCACTGCTGCAGGTGATCACCATTGCCACCACGGTGCTGGGTGCGTTTTTGCTGTTCTTGGGTTGGATCAACCGGCAAGAGGCGCACCTCACCTATTTCGGCCTGCTCATCCTGACCTGGAACGCGCTGACCGCGCGCACCTGGCTGCGCGACCTGCCGGTCGACAACGGCTCCGCCGAGCTGCTGGTGTGTGTGGGTTTCGCCCTGCTGACCGCACTGGTGGTGCAGTTTCTGCTGAGCTACGGCGCGCTGCGCTCGCGCGTCATCGAGGGCGGGCTGCTCACCCAATGTCTGCTGGTGCCCATGACACTCGTGCTCGCTGGGCCGCAGCGCCTGTTCACCGTCAGCAGCGCCTGGTACCTGCTGATGGCTTTTGAGGTCTTGGTGATGATCACCTTGTACCTCTCCACCGAGTGGCAGAACCGGCGCAACAACTTCTGGCCGATGGCCGCCATGTTGGGCCTGCTGGGTGTGCTGGTGGCGGTGGAGCGCGCGGTCCAGTACCACTGGCTGCCGCTGCCGCCGGTGCACCTGTTGCACTTTGCGCTGCCGGTCATGTTCATCGTGATCGGTTCGCGCCAACTCAAGTCGTTTGGGCTGGCCCTGCAAGCCGCCGAAGCGGCGCGCAACTCGCTGGAAAGCCGGGTGGCCGACGCCACCGCCGAAATGGAGCGCAACTACGTGCAAATGGCCGAGCTGCGTGTTGAGCAGGTGACCGAGAAAGAACGCAAGCGCATCGCCGGCGACCTGCACGACGACCTGGGCGCCAAGCTCTTGACCATCGTGCACACCAGCGAGTCGGAGCGCATCTCCACGCTGGCGCGCGAGGCACTCGAAGAAATGCGCCTCTCGGTGCGTGGCCTCACCGGCAAGCCGCTGCCAGTGGCCGACGCGCTGGCCGACTGGCGCGCTGAAACCGTGTCGCGCCTGGGCCAGGCCGGCGTCGAGGTCGATTGGCGCAGCCCCGCCGAAGACGTGACGCAGCAGCTCTCGGCACGGGCCTTCGTGCAGACCACGCGCATCCTGCGCGAAGCGGTGAGCAATGTCATCAAACACAGTGGGGCGTCGCAATGCAAGGTGCGTTGCACCCTGGGCCCGCAAGATTTTGTGCTGGTGGTGCAAGACAACGGCCGCGGCATCCCGATGGAGCTCGACGGCAAGCTCGACCGCGGCCACGGCATGGCCAGCATGAAGCACCGCGCCAAGCAGATGCAAGGCCAGTGCTTGGTGGAGTCGGGCCCGGGCTACGGAACCGTGATCCGGCTCACACTTCCGCTCGGCACCGCCTAGGCGCAGACTGCTAGCATTCACTCTTGCAGTTCCCTCGAAAGGCGTGTGATGAACAAGATCCTGTTGCTGGAAGACCTGCCTGAAATCCGCGCCTGGTTGAAAGCACTGGCTCTGCAGGTGTTTCCGCAGGCACAAGTTTTTGAAGCCGCGCGTGTGCACGACGCGCTGGCCATCATCACCGCCGAGCGCTTTGAAGTGGCCCTGATCGACCTCGGCCTGCCCGATGGCTCGGGTGTCGACGTGGTGGCCGCCTTGCGCGAAGCCCAGCCCGAAGCGCAATCGGTGGTGGTCACCATCCACGACGACGACGACCACCTCTTTCCGGCGCTGCAAGCCGGCGCTTTTGGCTACTTGCTGAAAGAACAGCCACGCGAACACTTTGTCGAGCAGTTGCAACGCATCAGCCAGGGCGAGCCGCCGCTGTCGCCGGCCATTGCGCGCCGCGTGATCGCCTACTTTGCGAAACAGAACAAACCGCAGGAGCGCCCACAAAACCTGCCGCACGTGTCGCTCACCGACCGTGAAAACGAGGTGCTGCTATGGGTGGCCAAGGGCTTCACGCTGCCCGAGATCGGTGTGCAGCTGAACTTGTCGCGCCACACCATCGCCGACTACGTGAAGCAGATCTACCGCAAGCTCAACGTGAGCTCGCGTGCCGAAGCCGCCCTTGAAGCGCAGCGGCTGGGCCTGTTCCGTCGATGATTGGTCGATTGGCAGGGCTGCTGGCCGAGAAGAACCCTCCCCAGTTGCTGGTCGACGTGAACGGCGTCGGCTACGAAGTCGACGTGCCGATGAGCACCTTCTACAACCTGCCTGCGCTCGGCGAGCGTGTCACCCTGCTGACCCACTTCGTGGTGCGTGAAGACGCGCAGGTGCTGTTCGGCTTTCTCACCCATGAAGAGCGCGCCACCTTCCGCCTGCTGGTCAAGATCTCGGGCGTGGGGCCGCGCACGGCGCTGTCCATCCTGTCAGGCCTGAGCGTGGGCGAGCTGGCCCAGGCGATAGCCATGCAAGAAAGCGCCCGCCTGGTCAAGGTGCCCGGCATCGGCAAAAAGACAGCCGAGCGCCTGCTGCTGGAGCTCAAGGGCAAGCTCGGCCCCGACCTTGCCGGCCCGGCGAGTGTGGCGAGCGACACACAGGGTGACATCCTGCAAGCCTTGGTGGCGCTGGGTTATAGCGACCGCGAAGCGGCCCTCGCCCTCAAGAGCCTGCCCCAGGACGTGGGCGTAAGCGACGGCATCAAGTTGGCGCTCAAGTCGCTCGCCAAGTAGCCGCGGTTTGCACGCTGCACAGCTGTGCAAAATTTGCTTACAACTTGCACCGGGTTGCGGGGGCGGCGCCCCGAATTCACCCGCGTTCACTGGGGCAGGCGAATAGAATTCGGGCGCACTCCGCAGCGTTACCGCACAGGTACATGGCCGATCTGATCAACCCTCGTCTTATCGCCCGCGTGGAGCGCTCGCTGCGCAAACGCTTGAACACCAACGTCAAGCCCCACCTGCAGCGCTGTGCGGCCCACGCCCACAGCGAAGACGAGTTCATGGCCTCTGCCGCCCGCATGCTGCTCAACGTGCAGGAGCGCCAGGAATGGCTGGCCTCCTGGGCCACACGGCGCCAAAGCGAAGCCGACGACACCACACCCGCCGCACTTGACGCCACCACGCCGGCAGGTCTTGACGCCCCGTTGCAGCGCAGTTTTCGCATCACACCCGCACAGCGCGACCGCCTGCGCGAAGCGCTGGCCCACGAGCTGGGCCCGATTGCCGACTTGTTGCTCGACAAAGAGTCCCAACGCGCCGACTCGGTGGCCGAGTTGCTGACCCGTCTGGAATCGCACCTTGAAACCGAGGAGCAGCGTGTGCGTTTTCGCCACGTGACGATCTCCTCCAAGGTCCACCCCGACCACTGAGCGGCAGCCGCCGCCGGCCGGGGTCTGACCCCGGGCCACCACCTGTTTCTTTCATCAGCCGAGACCCTCTATGAACCTGAAACTGAGATTCAACTTGGTTTTTGCGCTGCTGTTCGTGCTGGCCCTGGCGGTGGCCGGCGGCACGGTCTACCGGTTGGTGCAAACCCATGCCAGTGCCGAAATCGTGCGCGATGCCCAGCGCATGATGGACGTGGCGATCGCGGTGCGCGGCTACACCGTGGACAACATCAAGCCCCACCTCGACCCGATGCTCGACCGCCACTTCCTGCCCGAAACGGTGCCCGCCTTTGCCGCCACCGAAACCCTGGCCCGCCTGGCCGCCAAGCAGCCTGGCTACAGCTACAAAGAGGCCACCCTCAACCCGACCAACCCGCGCGACAAACCCACGCCCTGGGAAAAGAACGTGGTGGAACGTTTCCGTGCCGACCCCAAAACCACCGAGTTGTCGGGCGAGGTGGCCGGGCCACAAGGTGGCCTGTTCTACGTGGCGCGCCCGATCCGCATCACCAACCCGGCCTGCCTGGCCTGCCACAGCACCCCCGCCGCCGCGCCGCCCAGCCTGCTGGCCAAGTACGGTTCGGTCAACGGCTTCGGCTGGCAGCTCAACGAGGTCGTCGGCGCACAGGTCGTGGCCGTGCCGGTGGCCCTGCCGCAAGAAAAGGCCAAACAACTGTTCCTCACCTTCACCGGCGCGTTGGTCGCGGTGTTCGTGGTGTTGTTCCTGGTTCTCAACTGGCTGCTGCAGCGCCTGGTGGTGCAACCGGTGCGCGAAGTGGCCAACGCCGCGCGGCGCGTGAGCCAGGGCGACATGTCGCTGGCCGAGTTCTCCGAAACCCGATTGGACGAGATCGGCACGCTGCAGAAGTCGTTCAACCGCATGCGGCGCAGCCTGGTCAAGGCGATGGGCATGTTGAGGAGTTAGCCCCAGTCGCTGGCGCTCCTGCCCCCAGGGGCGCCACCTGGCGGCCCGGCAAAGCCGGCTCCGCGGGCGTTGCTTGATGGGTGCTTCGCTGCGCTCGCACGTCAGCCGGCGCTCAGTGTTTGTGGGCTGTGTCGGCAGCCTCCACGTTCACCTGCACGGTCACCTCGCCGGCCTTCTCGAACTTCAGTTTCAGCGGGAACTTGTCGCCCTGCTTGAGCGGCGCCTTGAGGCCGATGAACATGATGTGCAGGCCGCCGGGCTTGAGTGCTACCGCCTTGCCTGCGGGCAGCTCAATGGCCTCGACCTGGCGCATGCGCATCACGTCGCCTTCCATCGACATGCTGTGCAGCTCCACCAACTTGGACACCTCGGCCGAAGCCGACAGCAGCCGGTCGTTGGCGCCAGCGTTGTTGAGCGTCAAGTAGCCGCCGCCCGAAGGCTGGCCCGGTGCGGTGGCGCGGGCATACGGGTGCCCAATGTCAATGGCGCCGAGCTTGAACGAGTGTGCTTGCGCAGCCAGTGCGGTCAGGCCCAGGGTGGCGAGCGCGAAATAACGGGTCAGTTTCATCATCAGAGTCTCCAAGGTCAGTGGTCGAATTTGAGCCCAGCGTGCACGGTGCACGGTGCGCTGGGTGTAGGGGGCGAGGGGCGAGGAAACGGCTCACGCCGGTGCAGGGGGTGCCGTTCAACCTGAACAAGCCCGCACGCCAGCGCGGGCACTCACACGGGCCGGCGTGTCAGCCAGCCCACGACGGTGGGTTCAGGCGAAAGCGGGTGGCCCGCGCTTCAGGCGAGCGACCCAGGTGGCGCAGGCGTCGGGCGCCTGCGAAGAGGGGTGAAGCAACGGCGGTGCCGATGCCAGCAAGGCAGTGAGAACCGCCTGTGCTGGTGTGTCAGGTGCCGCCAGCGCCATCAGCGCATTCAGCGCGCAATGGTCACCGCTGTGAGCGCTGGCGCGTTCAGGAACAGGCTGCTGGTCTTGGCCTTCCAGCGCGACCGTGGCCACGCCGTACAGCGTGCAAACCTCGACCAGCGTCTTGCCCTGCGCCTGCGCCGACGCACTCGCCAGCATGGGCACCGCCGCCTTGAGCAGCAGGGCGCACATCGCCAGCCAAAGGGCGAAGTGTGTGGGCAAGGGGCGGCGTGACATAGGGCGGAATTGTGCCAGGGGCCGTCTGCTCATAATGCGGCATGAGCATCCAGACCGATGAGTTCGAGCCCGCACGCAGGGTGGTGAGCGCCGCGCCCGCCTCGCCGAATGAAGAGGCGATCGAGCGCGCGCTGCGCCCCAAGGGCATGGCCGAATACGTGGGCCAGGCCAAGGCGCGCGAGCAGCTCGAAATCTTCATCGGCGCGGCCAAGATGCGTGGCGAAGCGATGGACCACGTGCTGCTGTTTGGCCCGCCGGGCCTGGGCAAGACCACCCTCAGCCACATCATTGCCAACGAACTCGGTGTGAACCTGCGCCAGACCTCGGGGCCGGTGCTGGAGAAGCCCAAAGACCTGGCCGCCATCCTCACCAACCTGGAGCGCAACGACGTGCTCTTCATCGACGAGATTCACCGCCTCTCGCCGGTGGTGGAAGAAATCTTGTACCCCGCGCTGGAGGACTACCAGATCGACATCATGATCGGCGAGGGCCCGGCCGCGCGCAGCATCAAGCTCGATCTGCAACCCTTCACCCTGATCGGCGCCACCACCCGCGCGGGCATGCTGACCAATCCCTTGCGCGACCGCTTTGGCATCGTTGCACGGCTGGAGTTTTACAGCTCCGAAGAGCTGGCGCGCATTGTCAAACGCAGCGCCGGTTTGCTCAAAGTGCCGATGGACGAGGTGGGCGGTTTTGAGATCGCCCGCCGCTCGCGCGGTACGCCGCGCATTGCCAACAGGCTCTTACGCCGGGTGCGCGATTTTGCCGATGTCAAAGGCAACGGAACCATTACCTTAGACATTGCCAACCGCGCGCTGGCCATGCTGGATGTGGATCCGATGGGCTTTGACTTGATGGACCGCAAGGTGCTCGAAGCCGTCATCTTGCGATTTGATGGCGGGCCCGTGGGCCTGGACAATATTGCTGCCAGCATTGGCGAAGAACGCGAGACGATTGAAGACGTGATTGAGCCCTACCTGATCCAACAAGGCTACCTGCAACGCACCCCACGCGGCCGTATTGCCACGCTCGCAGCCTACCGGCATTTGGGGGTGGCGCCTAAGGCTGTGCCAGAGGGCGCAGGGTAAACCCTTGCGTAGTTGCGCGCATTGCCGGCACGCCCCAGTCTGTCGTAGCATGAGCCCACCTAAAACGAGGAAGGCAAGCGCGTGGACTGCATACTGGAGACCCAAGAGCTCACCAAGGAATTCAAAGGCTTTGTCGCCGTCGACAAAGTCAATCTGCGTGTCCAGCGCGGATCGATCCATGCGCTGATCGGCCCCAACGGTGCGGGCAAGACCACTTGCTTCAATCTGCTCACCAAGTTCCTGATTCCTACGTCCGGCAAGATCCTGTTTGATGGTCAGGACATCACCCAACAAAAGCCCGCCCAGATTGCGCGCCAAGGCGTCATTCGCTCGTTTCAAATCTCGGCGGTTTTCCCGCATTTGAGTGTGCTGGAAAACGTGCGCGTTGCGTTGCAGCGTGAGATGGGTACGTCGTTCCATTTTTGGAAATCGGAACGCTCGTTGCAGACCCTGAATGCCCGCGCCCATGAGTTGCTGGATGCCGTGGACTTGCAGCAGTTTGCAGCCCTGCCCGCCGTGGAGTTGAGCTATGGCCGTAAGCGGGCGCTAGAAATTGCCACCACACTGGCCATGGACCCCAAGCTCATGCTGCTGGACGAGCCCACGCAAGGCATGGGCCTGGAGGATGTGGACCGCATCCGCCAATTGATTAAAAAGGTGGCTGCCAGCCGAACCGTGCTGATGGTGGAGCACAACATGAGTGTGGTGTCCAGCATTGCCGACACCATCACGGTCTTGCAGCGCGGTTCCACGCTGGCCGAAGGCTCGTATGCCGAGGTATCTAAAAACCCAGCAGTCATCGAGGCCTACATGGGCAGTGCCAGCACCGAGTTAAAGGGAGCCCACTGACATGGCCGCGTTTCTGGAAGTCAAAGACCTGCACGGTTGGTACGGCGAATCCCATGTTTTGCATGGCGTCAATTTTTCGGTCAACGAAGGCGAAGTGGTGACGCTGCTGGGGCGCAATGGTGCGGGCCGCACCAGTACCATGC
>JBKJJF010000167.1:0-10932 GCA_046598195.1 Rhizobacter sp.
GCCTTGAACCAACGCAACCTCAAGACCAGCAGGGCTTGGCGCATCAAGGAAAACTTCACTCAGTTCTGGAGCTACCGCTACAAGGGTGCTGCCAAACGGTTCTTCACTGCGTGGTCCAACAACGCCACGCGCAGCCGCCTGGAGCCCATCAAAAAGGTCGTCAAGATGCTCCGGCGCCATGAGACATGGATTGCTCAACTTCAGCCAGCACCACATCACCAACGCCTGCGCCGAAGGCTTCAATGGCGCCATCCAACTCATCAAGGCCAACGCCCGTGGATTCCGCAACTTCACAAACTACCGCGCAAGAATTCTGTTCCATTGCGGAAAGTTGGACTTGGCATTGGCGTGAGGAAGAAATCACAGTGAAATTGACGAAGAACCGAAATTCCCAGCTCTGCCGATCGGCTCGGTCGGGATCGACACGACGGCAGCCTCGGGGGAGCAGAATCATTCTGCGGGCATCACGCGCTGGTTCGTGAACTGACCCCGGCGGCGCGTGCGCGCAGCCAGGTCTCAATGCATTCGAGCAAGGCTGCGGGGTCGGCGGGCTTCACAAAATGGTGGTTGAAGCCTGCAGCTTCTGCCTGCAGCTTGTCTTCTCGTTGCCCGTACCCCGTCAGCGCCACTATCAGCGTGTGGCGGTGGGCGGGCAGCTCCCGCAGCCGGCGGGCGACCTCATAGCCGTTGAGCACTGGCAGGCCGATGTCGAGCACGATGACGTCCGGGCGGAACGACTCGGCCATGGCCAGTGCCTCGCCGCCATCGGCTGCAGTGCACACCTCATGGCCACCCAGCCCCACAAAGGTGGCCACGCTCTGCGCTGCATCGCGGTTGTCGTCGACGATCAGCACGCGGCAGGGTGGCGCTGCTGCCGCGTCGGCCACCGCCGGCTGTGCGTCGCCACTCATGACCAAGCCCATGCAGGGCAGCGTGAGCGTGAACTCGGAGCCGCAGCCCGCGCCCTCGCTCGCAGCCGACAGCCGCCCACCATGCATTTCAGCCAGGCGCCGCGCGAGTGTGAGACCCACGCCCAGCCCGCCCTGCGCGCGGTCGAGCCCGCGGGCACCTTGGGTGAAGAGGTCAAAGATGTGCGGCAGGAGTTGCTCTTCGATGCCGATGCCGTGGTCGCGCACGCGTATGACAGCGCCTGGCGACTCGGGGGTCGCGGTGAGCTCGATCAAGGTGCCCTTCTCGCTGTACTTCGAGGCGTTGTTCAAGAGGTTGGACACGACCTGCGCCAAGCGCGCGAAGTCGCCCTGCATCCACATCGGCTCTGCCAGCGGCACCACCCGCAGGGTCTGGCCACGCGAGTCGATCAAGGGTTGCGCTGTTTCCACACTCTGGCTGATGACGGCATTGATGTCGACCTTCTCGCGCGCCAGCACGATCTTGCCCTGGCTGATGCGCGCCACGTCGAGCAGCTCGTCGATGAGGCGCGTCATTTGCCGCACCTGCCGCACCATGATGTCGGCCGCCCGTTCGAGCTTGGGGTCGGGCGCGGCCACGCGGCGGATGATCTCGAGCGCCGTGCGTATGGGCGCCAGCGGGTTGCGCAGCTCGTGCGACAGCATGGCGAGGAACTCGTCCTTGCGGCGGCCGGTTTCCTGCAGCTGCATCTCGGCAATGCGGCGCTCGACGATCTCGCCTTGCAGGCTGCCGTAGAGCAAGGCGTTTTCGAGCGCGGCCGCGGCACGGGCGGCCAGGTCGTCGAGCACGCGCCAGCCGATCGGGTGCTCGGGCGTGTCGGTCGCAACGAACAGGGCACCGAGAAGGCGGTCGCCGTTGAGCAGGGGCAAGGCGGTGGCTTCGAGCCAGGGCCGGGCGCCCGCGGCCGGCGCCAGGCCGAACGATGCCACGCCCAGGCCTGACAGCTCGGCCATGCCGAGGTGCACGCGGCGCCGGCCCTGCGCCGCGCGCCGCAAGGCGCTGGTCACGATGTCGCCCAGCTGCGAGAGGGGCGTTTCGCTCGGCGATGCATCGCCTCTGCACACAACGCCCTCGCTCCGCAGGCCGTCATCGTCTGTGCCCACGACCACCGCGAAGGAGGCCAGCTGCGGCACCACCAGCCGGGTCAGCTCGCGCATGCCAACGCCCACTTGCAGGGAGCTGTTGAGCACATGGCTGGCACTGGCCAGGAAGGCCGAGCGGCGGTCGCTCTCTTCGGCTGCGCTGCGCGCCGCTTCGGCGGCGGCGATGGTGGCGCGCGCATCGGCCTGGCGCTTGATCTGCCGCTGCAGCGCAAAGAGGCGCACGAACACCCGCACCTTGCTGCGCAAGATGTGCGGCACCACCGGCGAGAGGATGTAGTCGACCGCGCCCAACGCGTAGCCGCGCTCGGTCTGGATCTCGTCGGCGTACGAGGTGATGAAGATGATGGGCGTGTCGACCGCGCGCTTGTACTGGCGGATCATGGCCGCCGTCTCGAAGCCGTCGATGTCGGGCATGTTGACGTCGAGCAGGATCACCGCGAACTCGCGCTGCAAGATCTCGCGCAACGCCTCGCGGCCGGAGCGCACAAACACCAGCTCCTGGTTGAGCTCTTCAAGCACCGTGCGAAAGACCAGCAGCTTCTCGGGCAGGTCATCGACGATGAGGATGCTGACCTTGGCGTCAGCGTCCTCCAGGATCACCGCCGGATCATCGGTTGGGGCGGGTCGGTTCATTTGCTGAGCCAACCACGCAGCACCACCAGCAGGTAAGCGGTGTCGACGGGCTTGGAGAGGTAGTCCCACGCGCCGGCGTCGATGCACTTTTCGCGGTCACCCTTCATCGCCTTGGCGGTCACCGCGATCAGCGGCAGCTCTTTGCCGCGTGGCAGCAGGCGCATGCGGCGCATGGTCTCCATGCCGTCCATCTCGGGCATCATGATGTCCATCAGCACGATGTCGATGCTCGGGTCGGTTTCGACGTGGCGGATGGCATCGTGGCCGTTCTCGGCCGAGATGATCTCCATGCCGTGCGCGTCGAGCACCGTGGCCAGCGCGAAAATGTTGCGCATGTCGTCGTCGACGATGAGCACCTTCTTTCCTTCCAGCGTGCGGTCGGTGTCGTACAGGGCCTGCGCCGAGCGGCGCTCCTGCTCCGACATGCTGGCCTCGCCACGGTGCAGGAAGAAAGCCGTCGCATCCAGCATGCGCTCCAGGGTGTCGGCGCGCCGCAAGGCGAAGGCGCTGTGGCCTCGCCCCCAGGCAGCGGCCACGTCGTTGTCGCCGCTGGCGAGCACGATGGGTATCTGGCGCGCGAGCGGGCGCCGCTCGATCGACTCGATCACGTCTTCAGGGCCGAAGCCGGGCACGCTGCCGTCGGTGATCAGGCAGTCGATGCCGCCGGTGGCCAGCTGCTCCCGCCCGGATGCGGCCGAATCGGCCATCACGATGTTGATGTCAGAGTCGGCGTCAAGCGAGTTGAGGAAGCTGTCGCGCGCGGTCGCGGGCTGCATCATCACCAGCAGGCGTTTCTTGGGCCGATCCGCAAACTCGTAAAGATGCGCCAGCGCTTCTTCCACTTCGTTTTGCGATTGCAAGGGCTTGGTCAGGAAACCCACCGCCCCTGAGCGCAGGGCGCGCTCGCGCGAGTCGTCGGTCGACACCACGCAGATCGGAATGTGGCGGGTGGCAAGGTCGGATTTCAGCCGCTCGAGAATGCGCCAGCCCTCCATGTCGGGCAGGAAGATGTCGAGCGTGATCACCGCAGGATGGAAATCGCCCGTCAAGGTGAGTGCACCCGCTCCGGTGGTACTCACCAGGCCCTTGAAGCCGACGTGACGTGCGGCCTGCAGCAAGACGCGCGCGAAGGCGAGGTCGTTCTCGACGATCAGCAGCACCTTGTCGCCGAGCAAGATGTCGCGGCGGTCGTCGTCTGCCACGTTGGTCGAGGGCAAACCTTCCGACTCATCCAGGCCCGTGCCAGCCATCTGAGGGCCAATCAGGACACGGTCGGTTTGCAAGGCCTGGTCATCACCACTTGGCCCGCGCAAGCGCTCGACATGCGGCACCACGTCGGCAAGCGGCGCCGGCGCCGCCCGGCCGTGGCGGCCGACACGCGATGCGCTGTAGCTCTGGGGCAGATAGAGCGTGAAGGTACTGCCCTGCGCTGGCGTGCTCACCAAGCGGATCTCACCGCCCAGCAGGCGTGCCAGCTCGCGGCTGATCGCCAGGCCCAGGCCGGTGCCGCCGTACTTGCGCGAGGTGGAGCCGTCGGCTTGCTGGAAAGCCTCGAAGATGATCTGCTGCTTGTCGGGCGAGATGCCGATGCCAGTGTCGGACACCGAGAACGCCAGCACCTGGGTGGCGCGGTTGAGGTCTTCGTTGTCACGCGACCAGCCACCGCTGGCCTGCTCGACCGACAGGCACACCGAGCCCTGGTGGGTGAACTTGAAGGCGTTGGACAGCAGGTTTTTGATGATCTGCTGCAGGCGCTTGACGTCGGTGACGACCGTCTTGGGCAGCGGCGGCTTGGCGGTGATCTCG
The DNA here is from genome assembly GCA_046598195.1 of Rhizobacter sp. Taxonomy (GTDB): domain Bacteria; phylum Pseudomonadota; class Gammaproteobacteria; order Burkholderiales; family Burkholderiaceae_C; genus Rhizobacter. The sequence goes on from JBKJJF010000167.1 coordinate 4,473, forward strand.
AAATCGACGTGCCTGGACTCGGCCACATGGCGGAAGCTGCGGTCCACCGAGCGCTGCAGGTCTTCGAGCCGCAGCTCGCTCACGTCAACAGCCACCGTGCCCGACTCAATCTTCGACAAATCGAGAATGTCGTTGATCAGCATCAGCAGGTCGTTGCCTGACAAGTGAATGGTCTTGGCAAACTCGACCTGCTTGTGTGTGAGGTTGCCTTCGCTGTTCTTGCAGAGCTGGTCAGACAGAATCAACAGGCTGTTGAGCGGCGTGCGCAGCTCGTGCGACATGTTGGCAAGAAATTCCGACTTGTACTTGGAGGTGAGCGCGAGCTGCTCGGCCTTTTCTTCCAGCGCCTGGCGGGCCTGCTCCACTTCCTGGTTCTTGCGCTCGACCTCCTGGTTCTGGTGGACGAGCAACCGGGCCTTCTGTTGCAGCTCTTCGTTGGTCTGCTGCAGCTCCTGCTGGCGGCTTTGCAACTCTTCGGCCAGCGACTGCGACTGCGTGAGCAGATCTTCGGTGCGCATGTTGGCGCTGATGGTGTTGATCACGATGCCGATCGATTCGGTCAGTTGATCCAGGAAGGCCTGGTGCGCCGGGTTGAAGCGCTCCAGCGACGCGAGCTCCAGCACGCCACGCACCTCGCCTTCGAACACGATGGGCAGCACCACGATGTCGAGCGCCGCGCCTTCGGAGAGGCCGGTGGCCACACGGAAGGCGCTGGTCGGCACATTGGTCAGCAGGATCTTCTGCTTCTCGATGGCGCACTGGCCGACCAGGCCCTGGCCCAGCTCGACCTCCTTGCCGTGCGAGGCCTGCCCGCCCGAGGCGTAGCTGCCGAAGAGTTTGAGCTTGGTCTCATTGGCCACGCTCGTGAGCACGTAGAACTCGGCTTGCTGCGCGCCCACCACCGGCGCCAGCTCGGAGAGGATTAGTTGACCTACGGTCAACAAATCCTTTTGACCTTGGAGCATGCGGCTGAACTTGGCGAGGTTGGTCTTCAGCCAGTCTTGCTCGGTGTTCTTCTGCGTGGTGTCCTTCAGGTTGCGGATCATCTCGTTGATGGTGTCCTTGAGCGCAGCCACTTCGCCCTGCGCCTTCACCGTGATCGATCGCGTCAAGTCGCCCTGCGTCACCGCGGTGGCCACCTCGGCAATGGCGCGCACTTGGGTCGTGAGGTTGGCGGCGAGCTGGTTCACGTTTTCCGTGAGGCCCTTCCACGTGCCGGCCGCGCCCGGCACCTTGGCCTGGCCGCCGAGCTTGCCTTCGACGCCCACCTCGCGTGCCACGCTGGTCACCTGGTCGGCAAAGGTGGCGAGCGTGTCGGTCATGTTGTTGATGGTTTCGGCGAGTGCTGCGATCTCGCCTTTGGCTTCCACCGTCAGCTTCTGCTTCAAGTCGCCGTTGGCCACCGCCGTCACCACCTTGGCAATGCCGCGCACCTGGCCGGTCAGGTTGCCGGCCATGAAGTTCACGTTGTCGGTCAGGTCCTTCCAGGTGCCCGATACGTCGCGCACCTGCGCCTGGCCACCCAGGCGCCCTTCGGTGCCCACCTCGCGCGCCACGCGCGTCACTTCAGCGGCGAAGGACGAGAGCTGATCCACCATGGTGTTGATGGTGGCCTTGAGTTCGAGAATCTCGCCCTTCACGTCCACCGTGATCTTCTTGGACAAGTCACCCGCGGCCACGGCCTTGGTCACGTCGGCGATGTTGCGCACCTGGCTCGTGAGGTTCGAGGCCATCAGGTTCACCGAGTCGGTCAAGTCCTTCCACGTACCGGCCACACCCTGCACCTCGGCCTGGCCGCCGAGCTTGCCTTCGGTGCCCACTTCGCGCGCCACGCGCGTCACTTCGGCTGCAAAGCTTCGCAGCTGGTCGACCATGGTGTTGACGGTGTTCTTCAGCTCGGAGATCTCACCCTTCACGTCCACGGTGATCTTCTTGGAGAGGTCGCCCGCCGCCACCGCCTTCGTCACGTCGGCGATGTTGCGCACCTGGGAGGTCAGGTTGCCGGCCATGAAGTTGACCGATTCGGTCAAGTCTTTCCACGTGCCGGCCACGCCCTGCACGTCGGCCTGGCCGCCCAGCTTGCCTTCGGTGCCCACCTCTCGGGCCACACGGGTCACTTCAGCGGCAAAGCTTCGCAGCTGATCCACCAGCGTGTTGATGGTGCTCTTGAGTTCGAGAATTTCACCCTTGCCGTCGACGGTGATCTTCTTGGACAAGTCACCCGCCGCCACGGCTTTGGTCACGTCGGCAATGTTGCGCACCTGGCCGGTGAGGTTGGACGCCATCGAGTTCACCGATTCGGTCAAGTCCTTCCACGTTCCTGCAACGCCTTGCACGTCGGCCTGGCCGCCCAGCTTGCCTTCGGTGCCCACCTCTCGGGCCACGCGCGTTACCTCGGCGGCAAACGATCGCAGCTGATCCACCATGGTGTTCACGGTGTTTTTCAGTTCCAGGATTTCGCCCTTCACGTCCACCGTGATCTTCTTGGACAAGTCGCCCGCCGCCACCGCCTTGGTCACGTCCGCGATGTTGCGCACTTGAGAGGTGAGGTTGCCGGCCATCGAGTTCACCGAGTCGGTCAAGTCCTTCCAGGTGCCCGACACCCCTTCCACCCTCGCCTGGCCGCCGAGCGAGCCTTCGGTGCCCACTTCTCGCGCCACGCGCGTCACTTCAGATGCGAACGAGCGCAGCTGGTCGACCATGGTGTTGATGGTGTTCTTGAGCGTGAGGAACTCGCCCTTCACGTCCACGTCGATTTTCTTGGAGAGGTCGCCCTTGGCCACCGCGGTGGTCACGTCGGCAATGTTGCGCACCTGGTCGGTCAGGTTGCCAGCCATCGAGTTCACCGAGTCGGTCAAGTCCTTCCAGGTGCCGGCCACGCCCTTCACCTTGGCCTGGCCACCCAGCTTGCCTTCGGTGCCCACTTCGCGCGCCACGCGCGTCACTTCGGCCGAGAAGTTGCCCAGTTGTTCCACCATCTTGTTGATGGTCTTGGCGGTGCGCAGGAACTCGCCTTCGAGCTCGCGCCCCTCGACTTCGAGCGCCATGCTCTTACTCAAGTCACCTTGCGCCACGGCGCCGATCACCCGCGCCACTTCGCTGGTGGGGTGCACCAGGTCGTCGATCAGCGCGTTGATGGAATCGATGGAGGCGCCCCAGAAACCGCGCGTCTCGCTGAGCGAGGCGCGCTGCTTGAGCTTGCCCTCTTTGCCCACCACCTGGCGCAGCCGGCCGAGCTCGGTGGCCATGGCCGCGTTCTGCTCCACCAGGTCATTGAACACATCGGCCACCTTGCCGGGCAAGCCCTCCCAGTGCAGTGGGAGCCGCACGCTCGCGTCGCCTCGGCGCAGCTGGGTCAACGCGGCAAGCAGGGTCGCCATTTCGCGCTCAGGTGCGGCGAGGTTCGGGTTTTCAATGACCTTCATGACAGAGGCTTTCTTCCAAAGCGTACAAAGCGATTTCGCAAAACGCCCAAGCCGCAAAGCTCCCTGGGAGTCGGAAAACGCGCCCAGTGCAAGGTTAATGCGTATATGTCGGATTTACATGAAGGAGGATTCCTACACCCGTTGTGGGAGAAGCCCTACACCCGAGGGGAACGCCTGAGAAGGCTGCGTTTTGGAATGTGAAAAGGGGCTGCCCGGGCAGTAGACTTTCGGCGCATCAATGTTGGAGGCTTCTTGAAACCCGTCACCATCCTTTATGTCGAGGACAGCGACGACCTGCGCGAAACCATCGCCATGCTCTTGGAGCACCCAGGTCGCGAGATTCACACCTGCGCCAGTAGCGAAGAAGCCCTGGCTGCCTTTGCTGAACGCGAATACGACATTTTGGTGACCGACGTCGGCCTGCCGGGTTTGCCGGGCACCGACCTGGCCCGCAAGCTGTTGGCGCAGAAACCCGACCGTTGGGTGGTGCTGTGCTCGGGCTATGAGTTCGGTGAACACCTGCACACCTTCGGCCCCAACGTGCGCGCGGTGCGCAAGCCCTTCGAGCCGGAAGAGCTGGAGACGCTGATGGAAAACATCACCCTGTCTATCCGCTCAGCGCCCCAGACGAGCCAGCTCAGTTGATGCCAGGTCAAAGAATCAAAGCGATCAAAGTGATGACCGGGATAGGCACGCCGAGAAGAAAACGAAGCATCGATTTCATGGAGGCCGCATGGGTTGTTCAGGGTTGAAAGTCATGTGTCTCGCAAGCGGCCGCCCCAGGTCGCGCTGAAGCTCGCGACAAACGCTCCGACGAACAGGGCGTAGGTGTCTGCCACCCGCTTTTGCGCGTCTTGCGGCGTCAGGCGGCTCCGACTAACGCAGCGCCGTCATGAAGATGCGGAACACTTCGCCTGTCGCCAACCGCTGGGAATCAGTCACAGGCTTTGGCTGGCGTGCACGAAGGTAGGCGCCCACAGGTAGGCGCCCGAGAGCGCGATTACGACGCTGTACCGTCCGGTGCAACAACACGCCCCGCCCTTTTTCGCCCACCTGCGCCGCCTGGTGCCGGACGGCGTGTACCGGCCGCCGCATCGACGGTGCCCGGCCGCGACTGCCCAGGCCGGGCATGGGTCTGTGTGCTCACCTGGGGGAAGGTGGTGGGCTGCTTCTCGGGCGCACCAGTTCCGCAGATCGGAATGCCCATGACAGCCACCCGACCTAACGCGAAAAACGCGTGGACGAAGACTAGAGTCACCCCGCCATACCAACCACAACGGAGACTCGCATGAACCTTTACCTCCTTGCGCGGCCACGCGCGGCTGTCAGCCTGGTCTTGTCAGTGATGCTCGTGGCGGCGGCCAGCCTGTGCGCCCCCACTGGCGCAGCAGCGGCAGTGGCCAACCCGACCGTCATCGGCCCCGTCAGCGTCAACGTTGCCCCGGGCAGCGCCACGCGCGACTACCCGTGGATGTCGACCCTGCACAACCTGGCCGCGATCGGCTATGTGGAAGAAGAGTTTTTCATCGAGGGCACGGCCAGCCGCTTCATCACCGCGGTGCCGATCGGCAACAACGGCACACTGGTCGACAGCGGCCACGCCTACCGCACACGCATCCTTGTGCGGCGGCCAGTGTCACCGCACCAGTTCAACGGCACCGTGCTCGCCGAGTGGCAGAACGTGACCGCCGGCTACGACCTTGATGCCATGTGGGGCGCTTCGTTTGAGCACATCACCCGCGCCGGTTATGCGTGGGTGGGCGTGTCGGCGCAGCGTGTGGGCGTGCAGGGCGTGCCCAACGGCACCAAGAACTGGAGCCCGTTGCGCTACGGCACGCTCGACGTGACGGCCGGCGGCACCATCAACGACGACGCCCTGTCTTACGACATCTTTGCGCAGGCCTTGCAGGCCATTCGTCACCCGGTGGGCGTGCACCCGCTCGGCAAGCTCAGCGCCAAGCAGGTGTTCGCCATTGGCGCCTCGCAATCGGCCGGCCGGCTGCAGGTGTTCATCAACGCGTTGCACCCGCTGATCGGTGACCCGGTGGATGCCTACCTGCTCTCCATCGGCGGCGGGCGTGTGCGCACCGACCTCACGGTGCCCATTTTCAAGCTCATTTCCGAGACCGACGTGCCCTCACAAGTGGCCGCCCGCCAGCCCGACACGCCGCTCTACCGCTTCTGGGAGGTGGCCGGCAGCAGCCACTCGGGCCGCCGCACGGTGCTCAACTCACGCCCGCTGTTGGCGCGTGACGGCGTGGCCCCCACGGTCGGCGCGTGTGCGCTGCCGCCGTACCCGCGTGTGCCCGTGCAACACGTGACCAACGCCGTCTTCGACCACATGGTGCGCTGGGTGCGCGAGGGTGTGCAGCCGCCGAGTGCGGCGCCCGTCACGGTGGTGGGCAACGTTATCCAGCGTGATGCGCGTGGCAACGCGCTGGGCGGCATCCGCCTGGCCGAGTTCGACGTGCCCACGGCCACCAACAGCGGCGCCAACAGCGGCGCGGCCTTCTGCTTTCTTTATGGCAGCTACGTGCCCTTTGAACAAAGTGTGGTCGACCAGCTTTATCCCACGCACGGCAGTTATGTGGTGCCGGTGTTGACCCAACTGCGCGAGACGGTGCGCGCCGGCTACGTGCTCAAAGACGATGCCGCGCGCAGCCGCCACCTCGCCGTGACCTCGGTCGTGGGCAGCGCCCCCTGCAGCGCCATCTGCCGCGCCTCGCTCGACCTGGTGGAGGCCAGCTACGTCTACCTCTACACCACCGGCCTCGACGATGAGCTGGCGGGCAAGGTGCTCACCTTCATCCAGCTCGTAGCGCGCGGTGAGGCCATCGGCGGGCAACACCAGGTGGCCGCCAACCGCCTGGCGCGCCACACGCTGGAGCGCTATGTCGACGCGGTGCAGGCCTTGCAGGCCAAGGGGCGGCTGTCGCAGGTGTCGGCCCAGGAGTTGTTGAATGGGGCGAATGCGGTGTTGGCGATGTTGCCGGTGTAGGGGGGGCGGTGCCGGGCCCGGCATCGGCCCTGAGCCT
>JBKJJF010000038.1:0-4924 GCA_046598195.1 Rhizobacter sp.
GTTCGACGCCAACGACCCCGACCAGCTGCGCCGCTGCGAACTTTTTGGTGCCGACATCCTGGAAACCAGCGTGCGGTTCGGCGGCACGGTGACCGGCGAGCATGGTGTGGGCATCGAAAAACTGTCGTCGATGTGCGTGCAGTTCTCACCCGCCGAGCGCGAGCAGATGCTGGCGCTCAAACGTGCGTTTGACCCGACCGGCTTGCTCAACCCCGGCAAGGTCATCCCCACGCTGGCACGCTGCGCCGAGTACGGAAAAATGCACATCCGCAAGGGTTTGTTGCCGTTTGCGGAGCTGCCGCGCTTCTGAGAGCGGGTTCGTGCGTTGACCATGGCACGGGCGTGCAGCGAGAATGAACCACGCTCACCACCGGTTCGTCGCAATGAATCCTTCCCTGGCTCAAACGGCGGTCTCTGCAAGACGGTTCACGCGGCAAACGAGCACGTTTCCCTTTGTCGCCTTGCCCTCTCGCACGGGCGGCGTACCGGTTGAAGTCTGTCTGGTTGCGCGGCTGACCCATGGCAGCGGCAACAAGCTGTTCTACGGTGTGCTCGCACGCCAACGCCAGCACGACCAGTTTGTCGACGAGCTCGACGAGCCCTCCGCCAAGCTCGGCGGAACCGACTTCGCCAAAGGGGACGCAACCGCGCTTTACTCCTTCGGAGTGGGGGACCGTGGCCACCCCTTTCACCGGCATGAGGGCCACCGCGTGTTCACGGCGGTGTCGGGCAGCGGCGGGTCACAGTTGCGCTTCTCCAGTGCCACTCCCGACGAGTTGCAGCAGGATCCTGCGAGCTTCGTGCGTGCGCTGCGCTATGTGAATATTCCGCCCGACTGCCTGTTCACCGTGCGTTTTTCCGGTGAAACCTGGCACCAGTTCGCGCCGCTGGAAGAAGGCTCCGGCCACCCCGCCTTTTTTGCGTTGTCTTGCCACACCAACGAGCTGGGAGGCCAGTTGAGCGAAGAGCTGCGTCAGCAGGTGCTTGCCAACCAGGCCAACATTCCTTCGCTGACCCAGCTCTTGCCCGAAGCGGTGGTGAACCTGCTGCGCAACCACCCCGTGAACCGCGATGACGTGGCGACCACCGTGCTCTCGCTCGATGACGCCCCCGGCAGCCTGCTCGAAGCCGCCTGCAAACAATACCGCTCCGCTCTCGGCCACCTGTGCGGCACCTGGGCGCGCATGCGGCAGGGCCCGGGGTACGTGAGCGAGATTCGCCCGTCGCGTGTGTTCGAGCAACATGGTTCGCCGGCGAACTCGCTCTTGCGCAAAGAGCTGAATGATCGGCGCGTGCACCACGAAGACCGCTTCACGCTGACGGTTCAGGCGGCATCGCTGGGCCGTCTGAGCACCGCTCCCCCTTCGGAATTGCTGGCGGCATTTCTCGATGGCTTTTTGGCCAATCGGCCCGTGGGCGTGGCCCGGTTGATGTCGCTGCGCAACCTGCTGGTTCGCCCGCTCAAGCTGCGCACCTCGCCTTTGGGTTGCCCGGTGTCTTCGCTGCTGGGCGAGCCGACCCAAGGGGTGTTTGCGGGGCGTTTTCCCGTGCGAGACCAGGAGGTGGGTTCGCACCTGGCGCAGGTCATTCTGGGGGCCGACGACAAACACCTGGTGTTTCGCTCCTGCGTGGCCGTGGAGCTCATCGACGACGAACGGGTGGAGTTTTCGCTCTCGACCCGGGTGGCTTGCAAGAACCTCTTTGGGCGCTTCTACATGTCACTCATCTCGTCCACGCACCGCAAGTACATCTCACCGACCATGCTGGAGTACGCGGTCGACGCGGTCAAAAAGGCCTGACAACCTGGCCTTGGCGGCGGTCGGCCGGGTTGGCTCGCCCCTGCTGATCTTGGGGGGCGCGGCGAGAGGCGCGTTCCTATAATCGCCCACCCCCCAAGAAGAGGCTGCCGCTCGCACGGCTCAACCCATGAACTCCGACTTCAAGCCCAATGACATCGAGCGTGCTGCCCAGGCGGCGTGGACGGCCGCCGACGCCTACCGTGTGACCGAAGACACGAGCAAGGAAAAGTTCTACGCCTGCTCGATGCTGCCCTACCCCAGCGGCAAGCTGCACATGGGCCACGTGCGCAACTACACCATCAACGACATGCTCACGCGCCAGCTGCGCATGAAGGGCCTGAACGTGTTGATGCCCATGGGCTGGGACGCCTTTGGTCTGCCGGCTGAAAACGCCGCCATCAAGAACAAGGTGCCGCCCGCCAAGTGGACCTACGACAACATCGCCTACATGAAGAAGCAGATGCAGGCGATGGGGCTGGCCATCGACTGGAGCCGCGAGGTTGCCACCTGCTCGCCCGACTACTACCGCTGGAACCAGTGGCTGTTCTTGCGCATGCTCAAGGCCGGCATCGCCGAGCGGCGCACCCAGGTTGTGAACTGGGATCCGGTCGACCAGACCGTGCTGGCCAACGAACAAGTGATCGACGGCAAGGGCTGGCGCTCGGGCGCTGTGATTGAAAAGCGAGAGATCCCCGGCTACTACCTCAACATCACCAAGTACGCCGACGAGCTGCTCGACCACGTGCAAAACCAGCTGCCCGGCTGGCCCGAGCGGGTGAAGCTGATGCAAGAAAACTGGATCGGCAAGAGCGAAGGTGTGCGCTTCGCCTTCCCGCACCAGATCAAAGGCGCCGACGGCCAGCTGATCGGCGACGGCAAGTTGTACGTGTTCACCACCCGTGCCGACACCATCATGGGCGTGACCTTCGCCGCGGTGGCGCCCGAGCACCCGCTGGCGCTGCATGCGGCGGCCCACAACCCGGCCGTGTCGGCCTTCATCGAAGAGTGCAAGACCGGCGGCACCACCGAGGCCGAGCTGGCCACACAAGAGAAGAAGGGTGTGCCCACGGGCTTGAGCGTCACGCACCCGATCACCGGCGAGCCGGTGGCGGTGTGGGTCGGCAACTATGTGCTGATGAGCTATGGCGACGGCGCCGTGATGGGCGTGCCCGCCCACGACGAGCGCGACTTTGCGTTTGCCAAGAAGTACGGCATCGACATTCTCGAAGTGGTGCACGTCGACGGCCAGCACTACAGCTATGACCATTGGCAAGACTGGTACGCCGACAAACAGCGCGGCGTGACCATCAACTCCGACAACTTCAGTGGCTTGAGCCACCAGGCCGCCGTCGACGCCGTGGCTACCGCGCTGGCCCACAAAGGGCTGGGGAATAAGAAAACCACCTGGCGCCTGCGCGACTGGGGCATCAGCCGCCAGCGTTACTGGGGCACGCCGATCCCCATCATCCACTGTGATGAACATGGCCCGGTGCCGGTGCCCGAGAAGGATTTGCCGGTGGTGCTGCCCGAAGACGTGGTGCCCGACGGCAGCGGCAACCCGCTCAACAAACACGCGGCGTTTCTCAATGCAGCCTGCCCCACCTACGGCAAACCATCGCGCCGCGAGACCGACACGATGGACACCTTCGTCGACAGCTCGTGGTACTTCATGCGCTACTGCGACGCCAAGAACGACCGCGCCATGGTCGGCGCCGGCACGCAGTATTGGATGCCGATGGACCAGTACATCGGTGGCATCGAACACGCGATTCTTCACTTGCTCTACGCACGCTTCTGGACCAAGGTGATGCGTGACCTGCACCTGGTGAAGGTCGACGAGCCGTTCACCAAATTGCTGACCCAAGGCATGGTGCTCAACGAGGCCTTCTCGCGCACCGACAGCGGCAAAGACTATTTCTGGGCCCACGACCTCAACATCGTGCGCGACGACCACGCGCAAGTGGTGTCGGCCACCGCCAAGGCCGATGGCAAGCCGGTCACCTACGACGGCTGGACGACCATGTCCAAGTCCAAGAACAACGGCGTTGACCCACAAGACCTGATCGAAAAATACGGTGCCGACACTGCACGTTTGTTCGTGATGTTTGCCTCGCCACCCGAGCAGACGCTGGAGTGGAACGACGCGGGGGTCGAAGGTGCACACCGCTACCTGCGACGTGTGTGGAACTACGGCGTGAAAAACGCCGAAGCGATCAAGGCGACCGGCGACAACAGCGGGGGTGATGGCGAAGAAGCCAAAGCCTTGCGCCGCGAAGTGCACCACGTGCTGCGCCAGATCGCTTTCGACTATGAGCGCATGCAATACAACACCGTGGTCTCCGGTGCGATGAAGCTGCTCAACGCGCTCGAAGCCTTCAAGGTGGGTGCGCCGGGTGTCATCCGCGAGGCCTTCGGCATCTTGTTGCGCGCGCTCTACCCGGCCTGCCCGCACATCACCTGGCAACTCTGGCAAGACCTGGGTTATGCGGCGGTGCACGGCGACCTGCTCGACGCACCCTGGCCGCAGGTGGATGAAGCGGCGCTGGTGCAAGAGCAGATCGAGCTGATGCTTCAGGTCAACGGCAAGCTGCGCGGGTCGATCACGGTGGCAGCTGCGGCCGACAAGGCGGTGATCGAAGCGACGGCCTTGGCGAATGCGGAGTTCATCAAGTTCGCCGAAGGCAAGGCACCCAAAAAAGTGATCATCGTGCCGGGTCGTCTGATCAACATCGTGGTGGGATGATCAAACGCAGAGCGATTCTCGCCTGGGGCACCGTGGGTCTTTCGGCCTGCGGCTTCGAACTGCGCCGCGCCCCCGAACTGCAGTTCAAGAGCGTGCAGCTCGTCGGTTTCAAACCCCAGTCGACACTGGCCGATGAACTGCGCCGCAGCATCGCGGCCAGCACCACGACGCGGGTGGTCGAGGCCGCATCACAAGCCGAGGTGGTGCTCGAAGCCTTTTCTGACTCGCGCGACAAAGGTGTGGTGGCCTCCACCACCGCCGGCCAGGTGCGTGAAGTGCAGTTGCGTGCGGTGCTCAACTTTCGCCTGCGCACCCCCGCCGGCCGCGAGCTCATCGCCCCGACCGAGATTGCACTCAGCCGCGACATGACCTACAACGAGCG
>JBKJJF010000049.1:0-5127 GCA_046598195.1 Rhizobacter sp.
TACACGATGAAGCCGGTGCTGTCGTCCACCGGCGCGCTGCGCCTGGAAGATGTCAAGGGTGTGGGCCTGCTGATCCAGATCGCCAACAAATCCATGTTGATGGACACCAAGGCCGGCAAGCGCCTGGTCGACGCCTGCATCCACGAGAAGCAACGCGCTTTCAACGACGCGCAACCGAAGTAAGCCCTTCTCCGAGCGCAAGGCGAGCCTGTACACCCTGTCCCCGTTTCACTTCCCTGCCAGCAGCCGAGCACCTGCGCCGGCTCGCAGGTTTCTTGCTTCACTGACCCCTCGCTTTGCACCTCTCGGAGAACTTCATGCTTCAAGCCTATCGCCAACATGTCGCTGACCGTGCCGCCCTCGGCATCCCTCCCCTGCCTCTGTCGGCGCAACAAACCGGCGAGCTGATCGAGCTGCTGAAAGCACCGCCCGCGGGCGAAGGCTCCACGCTGGTGCACCTGTTCACCCATCGGGTGCCGGCGGGTGTGGACGACGCCGCCAAGGTCAAGGCCTCTTACCTCGCGGCCGTGGCGCACGGCACGGAAACCTGCTCGCTCATCTCGCGCGAACAGGCCACCGAACTGCTGGGCACCATGCTCGGCGGCTACAACATCAGCCCGCTGATCGACCTGCTCGACGACGCCACCGTGGGCGCCATCGCCGCCAAGGGCCTCAAGGGCACGCTGCTGATGTTTGACCAGTTCCATGACGTGCAAGAAAAGGCCGAGCGCGGCAACGCCAACGCCAAATCGGTGCTGCAAAGCTGGGCCGACGCCGAGTGGTTCACTTCGCGCCCTGAAGTGCCACAAAGCATCACCGTCGCCATCTTCAAGGTGACCGGCGAGACGAATACCGACGACCTGTCGCCCGCGCCTGATGCCTGGAGCCGACCCGACATCCCGCTGCATGCGCTGGCCATGCTCAAGAACAAGCGCGATGGCATCACACCCGAAGAAGACGGCAAGCGTGGGCCGATCAAGTTCATCGAAGACCTGCGCGCCAAGGGCAACCTGGTGGCCTACGTGGGCGACGTGGTCGGCACCGGTTCGTCACGCAAGTCGGCCACCAACAGTGTGCTGTGGTTCACCGGTGAAGACATTCCCTTCATCCCCAACAAACGCTTCGGCGGTGTCTGCTTGGGCGCCAAAATCGCCCCGATCTTCTACAACACCATGGAAGACGCGGGCGCCCTGCCCATCGAACTCGACGTGAGCCAGATGAACATGGGTGACGTGGTCGAGTTGCGCCCCTATGACGGCCGCGCGCTGAAAGACGGCAAGGTGATTGCCGAGTTCAAGGTCAAGAGCGAGGTGCTGTTCGACGAAGTGCGCGCCGGCGGCCGCATTCCGCTGATCATCGGCCGCGGCCTCACCGCCAAGGCACGTGAAGCTCTCGGCCTGGCACCGAGCACCCTCTTCCGCCTGCCGCAAAACCCGGTCGACTCCAAGAAGGGCTATTCCCTCGCACAGAAGATGGTTGGCCGCGCCTGCGGCCTGCCCGAAGTGAATGGGCAACAGACGGGCGTGCGCCCCGGCACCTACTGCGAACCGCACATGACCAGCGTGGGCTCGCAAGACACCACCGGCCCGATGACACGCGACGAACTGAAAGACCTGGCGTGCCTGGGCTTCAGCGCCGACCTGGTGATGCAATCGTTTTGCCACACCGCCGCTTACCCGAAGCCGGTCGACGTGAAGATGCACCACGAGCTGCCCGACTTCATCAGCCACCGTGGTGGCATTGCGCTGCGCCCGGGTGACGGCGTGATCCACAGCTGGCTCAACCGCCTGTTGCTGCCCGACACCGTGGGCACCGGCGGCGACAGCCACACCCGCTTTCCGATCGGCATCAGCTTCCCCGCAGGCTCGGGCCTGGTGGCGTTTGCAGCGGCCACCGGCGTGATGCCACTCGACATGCCCGAGAGCGTGCTGGTGCGCTTCAAGGGCACGATGCGTACTGGCGTCACGCTGCGCGATCTGGTCAACGCCATTCCGCTGTATGCCATCAAGGCCGGCCTGCTCAACGTCGAGAAAAAGGGCAAGAAGAACATCTTCAGCGGCCGCATTCTCGAAATCGAAGGCCTGCCCGACCTGAAGGTGGAGCAAGCCTTCGAGCTGAGCGACGCCTCGGCCGAGCGCAGCGCTGCCGGCTGCACGGTGCACCTCAACAAAGAGCCGATCATCGAATACATCAACAGCAACATCACGCTGATGAAGTGGATGATCTCCGAGGGCTACGCCGACCCGCGCACCCTGGCTCGCCGCATCGCCGCACAAGAAGCCTGGCTTGCGAACCCGCAGCTCTTGAAGGGCGACGCCGATGCCGACTACGCCGCCGTGATCGAGATTGATCTGGCCGACATCCACGAGCCGATCGTCGCCTGCCCCAACGACCCCGACGACGTGAAGACCCTGGCCGACGTGGCCGGCGCCAAGATCGACGAAGTGTTCATCGGCTCGTGCATGACCAACATCGGCCACTTCCGCGCCGCTTCCAAGCTGCTCGAAGGCAAGCGCGACATCCCGGTCAAGCTGTGGGTGGCACCGCCCACCAAGATGGACGCCAAGAAGCTGAGCGACGAAGGCCACTACGGCGTGCTCGGCAATGCCGGCGCGCGCATGGAAATGCCGGGCTGCAGCCTGTGCATGGGCAACCAGGCGCAGGTGAAAGAAGGTGCAACCGTGTTCTCGACCAGCACGCGCAACTTCCCCAACCGCCTGGGCAAAAACAGCAACGTCTACCTTGGCTCGGCCGAGCTGGCCGCCATCTGCTCCAAGCTCGGGCGCATCCCGACCCGCGAGGAGTACCTGGCTGACATGAGCGTGCTCACCGCCGACAGCAGCAAGGTGTATCAGTACCTGAACTTCGACCAGATCAAGGACTTCACCGACGCGGCTGAGAAGGTCAGCGCCTGAGCCCCTTTTCAGGCTGAAAAGCAAAAGGCCCGCAGCGCAAGCTGCGGGCCTTTTTTGCGGTGCTGCACACACCGCAAGCTCAACCCATGCTCAGAGCATCGAGCCCACCGACAGGTCGGGCAAGCTCACCCGAACCGGCGCAGTGAACAACTCAGCGGAACTCGCAGACGAAGACGAGAAGCCCGCCATTGCACTCACCAAGCCCTGAACCTGCGCATCGGTCAACACCGAGCCATCGCTGAAGCGGAAGTCTTCGACGTGATAGCGAGACCCCTGGTACCAGTTCTGGAAGACCATCTTGTCGCTGGTCCCGATGACCGAGGCCTCCAGGTTGCTGCCGACGCGCCGGTACAGCATGTCGGACTGAACAATGCCGGGAGCAAAACGCACGCTGTCTCTCACCCCAGTCGAGGAATCGCTTTCCTGCACGGTGTCGACGCCGTAGCCACGCGCGAACAGATAGTTGTCTGCGCCTGCCCCACCCGCCAGCGTGTCATTGCCGGCCCGGCCGTCGAGTGTGTCGGCCCCACCACCACCGTTCATGACGTTCTGGCCGGCGTTGCCAGTCAGAACATTGCTCGACGCGTTGCCATTCGCGTAGAGGTTGGACGAGCCGGTCAAGGTGAGGTTTTCAACGTGGTTGCCGAGCCTGAGCGACACGCTGGACAGCACAGTGTCCAGCCCCTCGTCGACCAGTTCGGTCACCACATCGGACGACGAGTTGACCACGTAGGTGTCGTTGCCCGTGCCACCCACCATCGTGTCGCTGCCCAGCCCCCCGTCCAGCCAATCGTTGCCGGCCAGGCCGGTCAGCCGGTTGTTGCCCGAGTTGCCGATCAGGGAGTTGCCCAGTTCGTTGCCGGTACCGCTCAGCCCCGAGGAACCCAGCAAGCTCAGGTTCTCAACATGGCTGCTCAGCACCAGGCTCACCTGGCTGCGCACCAGGTCGATCCCTTCGTTCAGGTTCTCGACCACTTGGTCAGCGGCCGTGTTGACGGCATAGATGTCATCGCCTGAGCCACCCACCATCTGGTCAGCCCCTGCACCGCCGTCAAGCGTGTTCGCACCGGCATTGCCAACCAGCCGGTTGTTGAGCGCATTCCCGGTGCCGCTCAATGCCGCCGTGCCTGCGAGCATCAGGTTTTCCAGCTCGGCGCCCAAGCTGTAGTTCACCAGCGAATGCACGGTGTCGATGCCGCCACCGGGCAGCTCGCTCACCAGGTCGCCCAGGTCATCGACCACGTAGGTGTCGTTGCCCAGGCCGCCTCGCATCACGTCAGCGCCTGCCGCGCCGTCGAGCAGGTTGACACCATCGTTGCCCAACAAGGTGTTGTCCAAGCTGTTGCCCGTGCCATCGGCATCACCCGCACCCACGAGGCTCAGGTTTTCAAGGTTGTCACCCAGCGTGTGTGAAACGGCGGAGATGACGGTGTCGGTTCCGGCGTTCGCCAACTCGACCACGCTGTCTTGCCCATCCACCACATAGGTGTCGTCGCCGCTTCCGCCATACAGCAGGTCGACGCCCAAACCGCCATCAAGCAGGTCGCGGCCAGCGTCGCCGATGAGCAGGTCGTTGCCGTCCAGGCCAAGGAGCGTGTCGTCCCCCCAACCGCCATCGAGCGTGTCGGCCGCGGCCGTGCCGACGAGGTGGTCGTTCACCGGCGCGAGCTTGCGCTCGATGGCCAGGCCGTCCCACACGGCACCATCGGCAAACTCGATGTTCGGGCGGTCTTGCGGCGGAAAGTTGAAGTAGTAAGAGAGGCGCACCGAGTCGCTGCTGCCGCTCAGGCTGAGGATCAGGTCGTTGCCTTCGGCGATCACGTTCACATCGGCGAGGCCGATGCCCGCACCGAAGCGCAGCCGGTCTTGCTGGCCGTCGGACCAGCTGAAGACGGTGTCTTGACCATCGCCTCGGCCGAACAGGTAGGTGTCGCGGCCCGTGCCGCCGTCCAGCAGGTCATCGCCTGCGTCACCGTACAGGATGTCGTCGCCATCGCCACCGAACAACATGTCGTTGCCCAAGCCGCCGTCGAGCGTCTCGCTCTGGCCGGGTTGGCCCGCCAGGTAGTCGTCGCTCGGATTGAGCTTGCGATCAATGGCCAGGCTGTCCCACACCGCACCGTCGGCAAACTGGATGGTCGGCCGGTCTTGCGGAGCGAAGTTGAAGTAGTTGGCAAGGCGCACAGAGTCGCTGCTGCCCATCAAGCTGAGC
>JBKJJF010000265.1:0-3716 GCA_046598195.1 Rhizobacter sp.
GCGCGCGCTCATGGCCTTGACGGGGATGTTGTTGGTGCCGGCGCCTGCACGGGCGATGGCCTTCACGCTGCTGGCGATGTCGAGCGTGTGCATGTCGGCCGAGCGCACCAGCACGGCATCAGGCCGGGCCACGTCTTTGCTGGTCTTGTAGCGCTCAGCAGGCAGGCGCTTCAGGCCGTTGGAAGAGATCTGGTTGAGAACCAGGATGTTGAACATGGGCAGGCTCCTCCGCTGTGGTGGGCGCAGCGTGCCACGCTGTGCCACCCGCGCCATCCCGGGAAACCAGTAGCCGCTTCTTGTGCGCGGGGCCTACGCGTGCTGCGTGGCGAACTCTTTCATGTAGTCCACCAGCGCCTTCACGCCCTCGACCGGCATCGCGTTGTAGATGGACGCGCGCATGCCACCCACCGAGCGGTGGCCCTTCAGCTGCATCAGCTTGCGGGCCTGTGCGCCCTTCAAGAAGGCGTCGTCGAGCGCTTCGTTCTTCAGCTTGAACGGCACGTTCATCAGCGAGCGGTCTTCCTTCGCGACTGGGTTGCTGTAGAACGAGTTGCTGTCGATGTAGTCGTAGAGCAGCGCGGCCTTGCTGCGGTTGTGAACTTCCATCGCCTTCAGGCCGCCTTGCGCCTTGAGCCACTGGAACACCAGGCCCGCGATGTAGACCGCGTAGGTGGGCGGGGTGTTGTACATCGAGTCGTTGTCGGCTTGCTGCTTGTAGTCAAAGGCCGAGGGCGTGATGGGCAGCGCATTGCCCAGCAGGTCTTCGCGCACGACCACGATGGTCAAGCCAGCCGGGCCGATGTTCTTTTGTGCGCCGGCGTAGATCAAGCCGTATTGGCTGACGTCGATCGGGCGCGACAAGATGTTCGATGACATGTCGGCGATCAATGGCACTGCGCCGGTGTCAGGCACCCAGTGGTACTCCACGCCGCCAATGGTTTCGTTGGAGCAGATGTGCACATAAGCCGCGGTGGGGTCGAGCTTCCAGGTGCTTTGTTTGGGCACGCTGTTGAAGCCGGTGTCTTCGGCCGTGGCCGCCACGTTCACCTTGCAGTAGTTCTTGGCTTCCTTGATCGACTTCTTGGCCCACTCGCCGGTGTTGATGTAGTCGGCGCCGGTCTTACCGCGCAACATGTTCATCGGGACGACGGCGTTCTGGCCGATCGCACCACCTTGCAGGAACAACACCTTGTAGTTGGCCGGAACGGCCAGCAGCTCACGCAGATCGGCTTCGGCCTGGGCGTGGATGGCCATGTACTCCTTGCCGCGGTGGCTCATTTCCATGACCGACATGCCGGAGCCCTTCCAGTCGAGCATTTCATCGGCGGCCTGGCGCAGAACCGATTCGGGCAGGGCGGCGGGGCCGGCGCTGAAGTTGAAAACGCGAGTCATGGAAAGGTCTCCGCTGGAGGGTCTGTCGAGCCCGCAAGCTTAGCCGATGCCCCAGGGCTGGTAGATTGCGCTCGATGAGCGACCTGACCTTCTATTGGCACGACTACGAAACCTTCGGCCGTGTGCCCCGCCGTGACCGGCCTTCGCAGTTTGCTGGCGTGCGCACCGATGCCGATCTCAACGAGGTGGGCCAGCCGGTGATGGTGTATTGCCAGCCCGCGCCCGATTACCTGCCCGAGCCCGAGGCCTGCCTGCTCACCGGCATCCTGCCGCAGACCTGCCTGGCGCAAGGCCTGCCCGAGCATGCGTTTGCCGACGTCATCGAAAAAGAGCTGGCCCAGCCCGGCACCGTGGGCGTGGGCTACAACTCGATCCGCTTCGACGACGAGGTCACACGCCATCTCTTCTGGCGCAACCTGATCGATCCCTATGCGCGTGAGTGGCAAAACCAGTGCGGTCGCTGGGACTTGCTCGACGTGGTGCGGGTGACCTGGGCACTGCGGCCCGAAGGCATCGAGTGGCCTCTGCATGAAGATGGCCGCCCTTCGTTCAAGCTGGAGCACCTCACCCGCGCCAATGGCCTGGTGCACGAAGCGGCGCACGACGCCTTGTCCGACGTGCGCGCCACCATCGCGATGGCGCGGCTGATCAAACAGCGCCAGCCCAAGCTCTGGGACTTCTGCCTGCGCCTGCGCAAGAAAGACGAGGTGGTGCGCGAGATGGGTGTCGGCCGGCCCTTCCTGCACGTCTCGGGCATGTACGGCGTGGAGCGTGGTTGCACCGCCCTGGTGTGGCCGATCGCACCGCACCCGACCAACAAGAACGAACTGATCGTGTGGGATCTCGCCGCCGACCCAACGGAGCTTTTTACGCTGGGCGTTGACACCATCCGCCAGCGCATGTTCAGCAAGAGCGACGCGCTGCCAGAAGGCGTGACGCGCCTGCCGATCAAGACCTTGCACATCAACAAGTCGCCCATCGTCGTGGGCAACTACAAGCCCTTTGCTGACACCATGGCCAACAAGTGGGGTCTCGACATCGAGCAGGCGCTGCGCCACGCCGAGCAGTTGGCACAAAAGGGCCAGCTGCTGGCCGGCATGTGGCCGGCGGTTTTTGAGCGGCCGGCACCCGAGCACACGCCCGATGTCGACGAAGACCTGTACGGTGGCTTCATCGGCAACGAAGACCGGCGCAGCCTGCAGCGCCTGCGCAGCTTGAAGCCGGAACAACTGGCCGACAAGCGCCCGGCGTTTGCCGACAAGCGGCTCGACGAGATCTTGTTCCGCTACCGCGCCCGCAACTTCACCCACACCTTGACCGATGCCGAGCGCGCCCAATGGCAAGAGCACTGTGCACATCGCCTGCATGACGGTGCAGGCGGCGCACAGACGCTCGAAGCCTTCTTCGAGCACGTTGACCTGCTGCAAGAGACGGCCGACGAGCGCGGCCAAGACATCCTGGGTGCCTTGGTCGACTACGCCACCGAGATTGCACCGGAGCGCGACTGATTCAGTCTGTTTTCGCAGGGGGAAGCTGCGGGTTAATGCTGTTTTGCACGATCGTGCATAAAACTCTACATTGGTGCGCTCATGCCGAGTGCGTGACCGAAATCACACCAACAAAGAGGAGACAGCATGTTCCCGACACCCAAAACCGGCCGCTTGCTCATGGCCCTGGTGCTGGCCGCTGTGCCCGCCCTGGCGCAGGCGGGTAGCGCTGATGTGGCGCCTCAACTCGCCACCAGCGCCGCCGAGCCACTGCCCACCGACCGCCTGATCGTGAAATACCGCGAGGCCGCATCGCAAGGCGCCGATCGTTCGCAACTGCACCGACGCGCGCAAGACGCTGCTTCACGCCGCGGCCTGCGCCTGCAGCTGCTGCGCCAGGGCACGCTGGGCACGCAGATCATGAAGCTGGAGCGGCGTGTGCCCCACGCCGACATGCGCCAGCTGGCGCGCGAGATCATGGACACCGACAGCACGGTCGAATACGCCGAGCCCGACCGCATCCTGCAAGCCCTGGCCACACCCAACGACACGCAGTACGGCCAACAGTGGCACTACTTCGAAGCCCGTGGCGGCATCAACCTGCCACCGGCCTGGGACTTGTCGACCGGCGCAGGCGTGGTGGTGGCTGTTATCGACACCGGCTACCGCCCGCACGCCGACCTGGCAGCCAACATCGTGCCCGGCTACGACCTCATCAAGGACACCACCAACGCCGGCGACGGCACTGCGCGTGATACCGACGCCAGCGACCCCGGCGACTTCGCCAGCTACGGCGCCTGCGGCACATTCAGCCCCTCGCACAACAGCAGCTGGCAC
>JBKJJF010000141.1:0-16956 GCA_046598195.1 Rhizobacter sp.
CAGCGGCCGATCTACCTGGTGGCCAGCGAACAAGGCACCGGGCTCGCGCCGGGCGAGACGGCCGCGCCATGACGGCGCGCGTCCTCACGCTGTGCGCCGACGACTTTGGTCTGTCGAGCGGTATTTCGCGGGGCATCGCGATGCTCGCGCGTGCGCAGCGCCTGTCGGCCATCTCGTGCATCACCAACACCCCCCACTGGCGCGAAGCCGCACCTGCGCTGCGCGATCTGCCACCTACCGTGACGGTGGGCCTGCACTTCAACCTCACCGAAGGCAAGCCCGTGAGCCGCGAGCTGGCGGCCCACTGGCCCACGCTGCCGTCGTTGCCGCGGCTGCTGGTGATGTCGCACCTGCACCAGCTGCCGCTGGCGGCACTGCGTGTGGAATGGCAGACGCAGCTCGACGCTTTTGTGCAGGCCACCGGCCGTGCGCCGCAGATGGTCGACGGCCACCAGCATGTGCACCACCTGCCGGGCTTGCGCCAGGTGGTGCTCGACGGCATCGCGCCGATGGCGCCGCGGCCGGCGGTGCGCAGCACCTCGCATCTGCTGGGGCCGGGGTTTGCGTTCAAGCGTTTCGTGATCGAGCGCAGTGGTGGCCGCGCGCTCAAGCGCGAGCTGGCGCGGCGTGGCCTGCGCCACAACACGGCCTTGTTGGGGGCGTATGACTTTGTCACCCACGACTACCGCGCGTTGATGCGCCGCTGGCTGGCGCAATTGCCACGCGAAGGGGGTTTGCTGTTTTGCCACCCGGCCGAGGTGGCCGATGCGGGCGACACGATTGGCGATGCCCGTTTGCGCGAGTTCGCCTATTTCGAGGGCGAGGCGTTCTTGACGGATCTGGCCGAGGCGCAGGTCACGCTCGGTGCAAGCTGGGTGCGAGCCTAGTTTCTGAACGTCCAGGCGCGGTTGACGGCGAAGGTCAGCACCAAGCTCGTCAGCGTGGCCAGCACCTGGCCCAGCAGGTAGTGCCAGCCCACCTGCACCGTGATGGCGACGATGGCCATGCCCACGAGTGCGCCGAGCAAGGCGGTGCCTTGGAATTTGAGCCACGCGGGGGTGAGCTCGCCCTTGTGCTCAAAGGTGAAGTGGCGATTGCCGAAAAACGCCACTTGCGCGCCGACGGCGGCGCCCAGGCCTGAGCCGATGTAGGCCGGCCCGTGCCAGGTTTCGACGCACAAAATCAGCACTGCGTAGTGCACGGCCGTGGCGATGCCGCCGATCAGGCCATAGCGGAAGAAGCTCTTGATCAAGTGCCTGTGACTCTGCTCGCGGCCCGCAGCGCGGTGGTGTGATGGATCCACGCATCGGAGCGGCTCACGGTGGTGGCCGATTCAGCCTCCAGCCACGCCACGAAGGCGGCGACATCGGGGTCGTCGATGTTGCGTGAAGGCCAGCGCGCCACATGCCGTTTGCTCGACGGCATTGTTTTGACGCCTGCGACCGCCACCACCAGCCGCTTGGCTTCGAGCGCGTCTTGAACCAGCAGCGAGCGTGACAGCGCCACGCCGGCGCCTTCCACGGCAGCCGCCAGCACCGTGGCCATGTCGGCCAGGTGCAACTCGCGCGCAGCGCTGGTGGAGGCGTTGACACACAGGCGTTTCATCCACAGCGGCCAGCTCCATTCGCCGGCGGAGCCCGAGGCTTTGTGCAGCAGCGTCATCTGGCCCAGTGCCTGCGCGTCGCGCAAGGGCCGGCCACCCGGCAGCAGGCGCGGGCTGCACACGGGGAACACCTGTTCGGTGAAGAGCGGTTGTTGTTTGGGTGTGGCGGCGTCTTCGCCCTCGCCAACCCACACGATCCACAGGTCGAGGTTGGGGGGCAGCGGCTGGTTGGCCTCGAGCGGCAGCAACTCGACCGACAGCGTCGGCTGCTGCGCGAGAAAACTCGGCAAGCGGCCCACCAGCCACCACGATGACAAGGCGCCTGCCGCACCCACGCGCAAGCGCCGTGACTTTTTCGTGCCCAGGCGCGCCAGGCCATCGAGGCATTCACTCAACTGCGGCAGCAGTGCGAGGCCCACCTCGGTGAGCATGAGGCCGGGGTTGAGCCGGTTGAACAAGCGTTCGCCCAGATGTTCTTCGAGCCGGCGCACGCGGTGGCTCACCGCACTTTGTGTGAGGTTCAGTTCGACCGCGGCGCGCGTGAAGCTCAAGTGCCGAGCCACCGCTTCAAAAGCGAGCAACTCGGGGAACGGTGGCAGGTGGCGCATGCTGCGCATGATATGGATTCATGCGCTGCGATGAAACCATCATTTGAAGCGGCAGCCTCTTTCCTCGACAGTGGGCGGCATGAACCCCACCGTACTCTTCGAAAGAGTTTCCACGCAGCGTGTGCTGCATTGCACGCTGAACGGCAGGCGTGTCACGCAGCCCATTGCCGTGCACCAAAGCCTGGCCGAGGTGCTGCGCGACAACATGGGCCTCACCGGCACCAAGGTGGCCTGCAACCAGGCCGCCTGCGGTGCTTGCACCGTGCTGCTCGACGGCGAGGCGGTGTTCGCGTGCCACACCTTGGCGGCACAAGCCGAAGGCGCCCAGGTGCAGACCATCGAAGGGCTGGCCAGTGGCGACACGCTCCACCCCTTGCAGGCGGCGTTCATCCAGCACGATGCCTTGCAGTGCGGTTTTTGCACGCCGGGCATGCTGATGGCGATCGAAGCGGCGGTGCGAGCAGGCGTGCCGGCCGAACGTTCGGCGCTGCGGCGTGCGATTTCCGGCAACGTGTGCCGCTGCGGTGCGTATGAAGCCATCCTCGACGCGGCGCTCAGCGTCATGGCGCCATGACGGCGCCCGAACCCCTGCCGCGCTGGCCCGAACCGCAGGCCCTGTCGGTGGCCGGCGTGTCGCAGCCGCGAGCTTCGGCGCGGGCCAAGGTCACCGGCCAGGCGGTGTATGCGAGCGACGTGGCCAAGCCCGGCCTGTTGCACGCGGTGCTGGTGCGCGCCGGCATTGCACGCGGCGAGGTGACGAGCTTCGACGCCAGCCGCGCGCGTGCCGCCGAAGGGGTGGTGCTGGTGCTCGGGCCTTTTGATCTGCCCGCGCCCCCGGGTTTGGGTGACCCGATGGCGATGCCGCGCTCTTGGCGGGTGATCAGCCCACAGGTGCGCTTTGTTGGCGAAGAGATCGGCGTCGTCGTGGCCACCACCGAGGCGGCAGCACGCGATGCGCTTCGTTTGATCGAGATCGGCTACCGGCGCGAGGCGGCGTGCATCACGGTTGAGCAGTCGCTTGCCGACGGCGCACCCTTGTTGTCGCCCCATGGCAACCTGGCTGGCGAGGCCGAGTGGGTGGTGCGTGGCGACTTCGAGGCTGCGCAAGCCGCCGCCGAGGTCGTGATCGAAGCGCAATACAGCACCTCGGCACAACACCACAACCCGCTCGAGCCACACGGCTGCGTGGCTGCTTGGCAGGGTGATGCGTTGACGCTGTGGGATTCGAACCAGGGTGCACACGCGATCCGCGAGCGCCTGGCCGGCGTGATGTGCTGGCCGCTCGACAAGGTGCGGGTGATCAGCCAGTACGTGGGCGGCGGCTTCGGCAGCAAGATCCACTTGAAGCCGTATCACGTGATCGCAGCCGAAGCAGCGCGGCGCTTGCAGCAGCCGGTGCGCTTGTTCATGGGCCGCTCGGAAGAGTTCATTGCCAGCCACCAGCGCGCGCCCACGTGGCGCCGCATCCGTCTCGGCGCCACGCGCGCGGGCCGCTTGTCGTTCATTGACGAATCCGTCACCGGCCAGGCTGGGCCCTCGGCGCTCTTTGGCGTCATTGCGGCGGGTGTGTCGAATGGCTTGCGCCTGCACCGCGCCGACGCCGTGCGTGCCGACCTGCGGCGCGTGCTCACCAACACACAAGCGCCCGTGCCCTTTCGCGGGCCGACGGCGGCCGAAGACATCTTCTGCCTGGAGCAGGCGGTGGACGAGCTCGCCCATGCGCTGCAGATCGACCCGCTGGCGTTGCGCTTGCGCAATCTGGCCGAGACCGACCTGCTCGCCGGCCTGCCCTACGCAGGCAAGGAACTGGCGCGCTGCTACCGGCTGGGCGCCGAGGCCTTCGGTTGGGTGTGGCGCGCGCCGAGCTCGGCCCGCAGCGGCAATCTGGCGCGCGGTGTGGGCATGGGCGCGGCCGCCTACGACGGCACGCTGTACGAAGCCAGCCCGGTGGAGATCGTGTGCTTGCCGAGCGGGCGCATCGAGCTGCGCATCGGCATCACCGAGATCGGCTGTGGGGCTGACACCGTGTTCGCACAGATCGCCGCCGAAGAGCTCGGCCTGCCGCTCGCGCTCATCGACACCCACTTCGGTGATACGCACACCACGCCGCGCTCGATCGACGCGACCAACCACAGCCGCACCACCACCGTGGTCGGCCCTGCGGTGCGCGCAGCGGCGCATGCCCTGCGCAGCGCCTTGATGGAAGCCGGTGCCAACTTGGCCGCCCCCGCGGTGCAACAGCAACTCGCCCGCGCGGCCGGCACCGAAGGCCTGGTTCGCCGCGCCGAGCGCGAGCGAGGGCCAGACGGTGTGTTCCCTGCGATGTTTGCCGCACACTTTGTTGAGGTCGAAGTTGATTGCGACACCGGCCGGGTGAGCGTGCTGCGTGCGGTGTGCGCGCACGACGCGGGCCGGGTGATCAACCCGCGCCTCGCCGCGGGCCAGGTGCAGGGCGGCTTCTTGCAAGGCATGGGCATGGCGCTGCAGGAAGAGCGTGTGCTCGACCCGCGCACGGGCCGCATGCTGAATGCCGCGATGTGGGCGTACCGCACGCCGTCGATCGTCGACGCACCCGCCAGCATTCGATTCATTGATGCCGGCCGACCCGATGGCGGCAACAGCCTGGGCATCAAGGGCATCGGCGAGCCGCCGCTGATCGCTGCGGGGGCGGCGATCGCCAACGCGGTTCACAACGCGATCGGCGTGCGCTTGCGTGCCTACCCCATCACGCCAGAAAAAGTGCTGGCTGCGCTTCAAGAGTCCGTGGAAAACACGCCATGACCCCCTTCCATCTTGTGGATGCCCAAAGTGCAGCCGATGCGGTGATGCTGTTGCAAGCGCTCGGCCCGGGCGCCCAAGTGATTGCTTCGGGCGGCGACCTGCTCGGCCTGCGCAAGGAAGGTGTTGAGGGCCCGGCACTGCCGCGGGCCGAAGTGCTGGTCAACCTGGCGAGCGCTGCGGATATGCACGGCATCACCGCCACGCCCGATGGTGTTCGGATCGGCAGCATGACGACGCTCGCAGCGCTTGCCGCGCACCCCCACACGCCGGCAATGCTGGTTGAGGCCGTTGGCCACATTGCGTCGCCGCAGCTGCGGGCCACCACGAGGCTGGGTGGCAACTTGCTGCAACGCCCGCGGTGCCTCTATTTCCGCCACCCTGATATCACTTGCTTCAAGAAAGGCGGCAGTGCTTGCCCAGCGGTCGCCGGGCCGCCCGAAGCGTACCCCGGGGCTCTTTTTCCCGGCATTTGCCACGCGGGCCATCCGTCGGATCTGGCCTCACCGCTGATCGCGTTGGGCGCTGTGGTCGAACTGCTGGGGCCGCAAGGCGGCCGCACGGTGCCGCTCGAAGCCCTGTTCGAAGGGGCCGGCGGGCGTGCAGCGCCAGAGGTGGCGCTTCTACCGGGCGAGGTGTTGCTGGCGCTGCATGTGCCGCCGGGTGTGCACCGCCAGGCGTTCGAGAAGGTGGCGCCGCGAAGCGCGAACGAGTTTGCGACGGCCCATGTCGCCATCGCGCTGCAATGTCAGGGCGAGCGCATCACTCAGGCGAGGGTCGTGCTGGGTGGCGTCAGCCCGGCGCCACGGCGTTGCCTGCAGGCGGAAGTGCTGCTCACCGGGCAGTGCCTCGCCGAGATGGACACGCAGGCACTGGCAGGCGCGGCACTGGACGGGGCGTTGGGTAACGCGTTAGGTGGCGGGTTAGGTGGCGGGTTAGGTGATGCGCTGGGTGCGCTTGGCGGTTCGCATGTCGGCCACCAGCATTTGGCACGCCGGGCGGCGTGTCGGGTGGCGATCCAGCGGGCGGTGCTGCGTCTGCAATCAGGCTTCAATCCACCTTCGCGCCCGACTGCTTCACCACCCCCGCCCACTTCTTCGTCTCCGCCGCAATGAAAGCCGAAAACTCCGCAGGCGTCATGCCACTCGGAATGGCGCCTTGTGACAGCAGCCGATCGTTCAGCGCAGGCGTCTTCAAGGCCTTCTCACTCTCTTGCTGCAAGCGGCTCACGATGTCGGCCGGCGTGCCCGCAGGCGCCAACAGCCCAAACCATGAACTGGCATCGAAACCCTTCACCGGCCCCGCTTCCGCGATGGTCGGCACATCCGGCAGGGCCGCACTGCGCTGCGCCGTGGTCACGCCCAGCGCCTTCAGCTTGCCCGCCTTGATCTGCGGCATGGCCGAGGGCAGGTTGTCGAACATCAGGTCCATCGTGCCGCCGATCAGATCGAGCAACGCCGGCCCCGAGCCGCGGTACGGGAAGTGAACCAGGAATGTGCCCGTCATGCTCTTGAACAACTCGCCGGACAGGTGGATCGAGGTGCCGTTGCCGCTCGACGCCATGTTCAGCTTGCCGGGGTTGGCCTTCGCATACTTGATCAGGTCGGCCACGTTGTTGATCTTGGCGGCTTCGGCCTTGGCCGGGTTCATCACCAGCACGTTGGGCACACCGGCCACCAGGGTGACGGGGGCAAAGTCCTTGATCGGGTCGAAGGGCATCTTCGGGTACAGCGACTGGTTGATGCCGTGCGTGCCCACCGTGCCCATCAGCAGCGTGTAGCCGTCGGCCGGTGACTTGGCCACCAGGTCGGCGCCCACGTTGCCACCGGCACCTGGTTTGTTTTCGACCACGAAGGTCTGGCCCAACGCGCGGCTCAGCTCGGGCGCCAGCGCACGCGCCAAGATGTCAGTGGTGCCACCCGGGGCGAAGGGCACGACGATGCGCACCGGCTTGTTGGGCCAGGCGCCTTGCGACCAGGCCGCACCGGGTGTGGCGCTGAGCGCGGCGAGGGCGGCCAGCCAGTGGCGGCGGTTGAGGGCGTGGGGGGTGGTGTGGCTCATGCGGGGGTCTCCGTTGTCTGGGTGCGCCGCAGGCAGTGTGCCCCACGCAGGTGGCGTGACATAAGTGGGTTTTCCGGGCCTTCCCAAGGGGGAGTCGCTGTGCCACAGTGAATTGACACCCTGAGAATCCGGCGTGACCACCCGCAGCCCACCGCCTCTGAGCCCGCACGATCTCGGCGCGATCATTGGCCGAGTGCAGTCGCGCTACATCCGCGCCGCACCGCCGCGCGAGGTGTTCGAGCCCCTGCTCACCGACTTGTTGCACTGGACGGGCAGCGAATACGGCTTCCTTGCCGCACTTTTGCTCGACGGACACGGGGCGCCCTTTCTGCGCATCGAGGTGCTGACCGACATTGCCTGGAACGACGCCACCCGTGCCGTGGTGGAGCGCCACCAACGTGGCGCCCCGCAAGACGCGATCGAGTTCCACAACCTCAAGACCTTGTTTGGCGCCGCCATCTCCAGCGGTGAAGTGGTCATCAGCAACGACCCGGCGAACGACCCGCGGCGTGGCGGCTTGCCCACCGGCCACCCGGGCATGAGCGCCTTCCTCGGTGTGCCCTTGTTCCACGGCGGCGAGATGGTCGGCATGCTCGGCCTGGCCAACCGCGCGGGGGGTTACGACCAGGCGCTGGTCGAGCATTTGCAGCCGCTCTTCACGAGCGTGGCCGCCATTTTTGGCGCGGTGCGCGCGGAGCGTGCGCGCAGCGCCGCCGAGCAGGCCTTGCGCGAACAGCAGGCGCAGCTGCAAAACACGTTCGACCTGGCCGGTGTGGGCATCGTGCAGGTCGGCCTGGACGGCACGCCGCTCATGGTCAACCAGCGCCTGTGCGAGCTGCTGGGCCGCAGCCGCGAGGCACAGATGGCGATGCGCTCCGAAGACGTGACCCACCCCGACGACCTGCCGATCGAGATGGCGCAACGCCAGCGCCTGCTGAGCGGCGAGATCACGCACTACCGCACCACCAAGCGCTACCTGCATGCCGACGGCCACCCGGTCTGGGTCAACAGCCACATGACGCTGGTGCGCAAACCCGATGGCGGCCCGCACTGCTTCATTGGCGTGGTCGAAGACATCACCGAACGCATGCTCGCCGAGGCCGCGTTGCGCAGCAGCCAGCAGCGCTTTCTCGACCTGGTGAACTCGGTGGAAGGCATCTTCTGGGAGGCCGACCCGCACACCGGCTGCCTCACCTACGTGAGCGACCGCGCCGAAGCGATCACCGGCTACCCCGAGCACGCCTGGCTGGCGCCAGAGTTCTGGTCAACCCACCTGCACCCTGACGACCGTGATCGTGCGCTGGCCGAAGTGCGGGCCGCCTACGCCGCCCGCGCCTCGCGGCCGATCGAATACCGCTTCATCGCGAACGACGGCCGCGTGCTGCACATGAGCAGCCTGGTCGCGGTGGTCAGGGCCGAAAACGGGCGCTCGCTGCTGCGCGGCCTGATCATCGACACCAGTGCCCGCAAGCGCGCCGAAGAGGCCGAGTTGGCCGCCGAGGCCGCGCTGCGCGCCAACGCCGCCAAGACCGAATTTCTCTCGCGCATGAGCCACGAGCTGCGCACGCCGCTCAATGCAGTGCTCGGTTTTTCGCAGCTGCTGGCACTCGACACCGCGCAGCCGCTCAGCCCTTCGCAGCAGGCGCGGGTGCAACACATCTCGCAGGCCGGCGCCCACTTGCTGGCGATGATCAACGACGTGCTTGACCTTTCGCGCATTGAAAGTGGTGGTGTGGCCTTGTTGCCGACCACGGTGCCGGTGCACCTGGTCGCCAACGAGGCGCTGACCATGGTGGCGCCGGCGGCGGCCGCGGCCGGGGTGAGCGTGCAGGTCGACCCCGCCGGCCCCAGGGCGGCTGCGGGCATCAGCGTGCGGGCCGACCACCTGCGGCTGCGCCAGGTGCTGGTCAACCTGCTCAGCAATGCCATCAAGTACAACCGCGTGGGCGGCAGCGTCACCCTGCGCTGGCCGGTGGACGAGGCGGCTGGCCTGGTGCACCTGCAAGTGCACGACACCGGCATCGGCCTCAGCGCGGCGCAGCAAGAACATTTGTTCGAGCCCTTCAACCGCCTGGGCATCGAGCGCAGCGGCATCGAAGGCACCGGCATCGGCCTCGTCATCACCCAGCGCTTGGTGCAGCTGATGGGGGGCCAGATGGCGGTTGAGAGTGTGGTGGGCGAGGGCAGTTGCTTCACCGCGTCGTTGCCGCTGGTGGCTGCTTCGGCGACGGCAACGCCGGCGCTGGGCGCCGAGAGCCCGGGTGCTGCACCGGCCAGTGCGACCTACACCGTGCTCTACGCCGAAGACAACCCGGTCAACGTGGAGCTGGTGCGCCAGGTGCTGAAGATGCGCCCGGCCTGCCGGCTGCTGGTGGCGACCAACGGCGAGCAGGCCTTGCGGCTGGTGCAACAAGAGCGCCCCGACCTGATGTTGGTCGACATGCACCTGGGTGACATGAGCGGCCTGGAGCTGGCGCGCCGCATGGCGCTCGATCCAGGCCTGAGCGGCGTGCCACGCATCGTGCTCTCGGCCGACGCCTCACCCGACCAGGCGCGCGCCGCGCTCGCGGCAGGCTTCAGCTGCTACCTCACCAAACCACTCAACGTGGCGCAGCTGCTGCGCAGCATCGACGAGCAGCGGACGCGCGCCTGAACCGCACGCCGCCTGCGCTGGCGGCGCCGCGGCGTTGAGGTTTCTGGGATGTGATCAAAAAAAGAGGGAAGCGGGACATTGGCCGGGAGCTCGCTCTCATCCACCCCGGTTTGCCCGCTTCCCTTTGGACGTCACATGCGTCGAGAAACCTTGGTCGGTTCAGCGCCCGTGGCGCGCAGGTGCAGACACCTGGCCGGGCGGCGGGAACAGAGACAGCTGCGCCGGTGTGCGGCTCGGCTGCAAAACCTTGAAAGAACGATCGCCGGGCAGCGCGGCCCAGCCGGAGTCTTGCGCCGGCGGCCTTTGGGTGAGCCGTTCGATGTGAGGGATCGTCGTGGGCTTGACGACGGAGCGCGCGTTCATGGCCGTGGGCTCAGTGACCGACCAGCCAGCGGCTGGGCGCAAATTCGGAGGGGCGCACGGCCAGGGCCTGTGCGGCGGGCGGGGCCAGCACGCTGGCAGCGCGGCTGAGCCAGCTGGCGAGGTTGCCTTGGCTTGGCGAGGCTGGTTGCGCCAGGCGCAGCATCGACGATGCCCCACCACGGCAACTCGGCGCGGCCGGTCGGGCGCGGCGTGAGCCAGATGACCCAGAAGAGGAGACAGAAGACGATGCGGAGCGATGAAACAACGACATGGCAGCTTGCCCTTTTATGGTGTCTCCCGCGGGGCGAATGAAGCCCGGAGCCGCGGGGGGTGTGCCTGCTTTAGCGCAGCTTCCATGCCAGTGCTCACATGGCCGTCTGGGGCCGCCAGCAGACAAAAAACGCCGTCTTTTGGCGGCCTGGCGGCCGATTTGTGGCCAGGCCGTAAGGGTGGCGTTACATCTCTGACCCGTTTGGTCGCAGGTGGCTCACCACCTCTTGGGCCACGGCCTCGTCGGCCAGCACCCGGCGGTGGCCAAGGCTGCGTGTGACCAGCAAGCGCGCGCCGGCCACCGCCTGGCTCAGGCGCTGGCCCACCGCCAGCGGCGACACACGGTCGCCCTCGTCGTGCACGATCAGGGTGGGCTGGGCCAGGCGCGGCCCCAGCCACGCGGGCTCAAAGTGTGCGAGCGGCACACCCTCGACCCGCTCAAGGGTTGCGCCCATGCGCTGCGAGATGCCTTCACCCAGCCGCAGGCTGCGCGCGAACCACTGCAAAAACAGCGCCGGTGGTGGTGACGGCGCGATCAGCGCCAGCCGGCCCACCGGCAGCCCGTTGGCGGCGGCATGGGCGGCGGCGAGTGCGCCCAGCGAATGGGCCACAACGCCGTGCAAGGGCCCGAGCCGCGCCGAAGCGGCCCACAGCGCACGCACAAATTGCGGCAGGCTGGCGCGCCAGCCGCCGCTGCGGCCGTGTGCCGGGAAGTCCAGCAGCACCGGGTCGAAGCCGGTTGCGGCCAGCGCGTTGGCCAAGCCCAGCATCTGTTGTGCGTCGCCGGCCCAGCCGTGCACCAGCAGCACGGTCGGGCGTGCGGGTGCGTCGGCAAGGGTGGCGCTGGTGCGCCGGTACATTGCCACCGCACCCTGCTCGAACGACCAGTGTTCGACCCGCCAGGGGGCCGGCAGGGTTTGCCGTCGCGCCGCCAGCTTGAGCGGCAGCGGGGTGAAAAACAGGCGCAGGGCCAGGCGCGTGGCGGCGGCTGGCGCCACCGATTGCGAGAGCCGCAGCGCCAAGCCCAGGCTGCGGGCGAACACGCCGGCGTAAAAGCCGCTCGCAGGGTTGGTGGCACGGGTGGGGGCGGGGCTGCTCATCACAGATCCAGCCATTCGAAATCGGCGTTGCTGTGCGGCACGGCCGACCACAGCGTGTGCAACGACACGCCGAGCGGCGCGAGCACGGCCGTGGCACCCAAGGCGAGAAGAAGAACGATCAGCATGGTGAAACTCCTTGTGTCGCACGATCGTGCGAAGTGAGGCCAAAAAATGCGTCGGCCGGGGCTTGTGGCGGCGTTCAACGCGGGGGCGAACTTTGCAGCGAGGCGATCAGGCGCTCGTAGGCCGCCCAGCTGCGGTCGGCGGCGCGCGGGTCGCGCAAAAAGCGCGCTTCGCGCATCAACGCGACGAACAGGCCGTCGAGCTCGAACACCAGCTGGTCGACATCGGTGTCGGGCAACAGGTGGCCGGCTTCGATGGCCTGGATGGCGGTGCGCCTGAGCGCGCCGCGCCAGCGCATCACGTGGCTGAGCAGCAGGTCGCGCAGCGGGCCTTCGCGGTCGTCGTACTCGAAGGCGCCGGCGCAAAGCAGGCAGCCGCTGCGGGTTTCGACATCACGGGCGCGCTGCATCCACAGCCGCATGATCGCGTTCAGGCGCGGCAGGCCGCGTGGCTCGCGCATGGCGGGCGTGAACACGTCCAGCAAAAAACGCCGGGCGTATTCGTCGAGCACCGCGCCCTGCAGCGCCTCGCGCGAGCCGATGCGTGAGAACACGCCGCTCTTTGAGAGCCCCAGGCGTTTGGCCACCTCGCCGATGGTCAGGCTGTCGAGCCCGTCGGCGGTGGCCATCGCCAGCGAGGTGTCGAGAATCGCAGCCAGCGTGAGCTCGCTGCGTTCGGTTTTGGTTTCCATGGCGCGCAGTGTCGCACGATCGTGCGAAGTGTCAAACCACTGGGTTCGTCATGGGTCTGGCGTGGCGCGAACCGCGCTGCAACCCCCCGGTTTTGCATCGACAGGCGCGAGCTTCTCGTGATACACCTGCGCAGATTTGCCGCGGGGAGGGGAAGCTTGCTTCGCAAAGCTCTGGCTCAGGGGCGCATACGTTGGTTGGTGATCGGCCCGTTTTTGGTGGTCGTGGCCTTGCTCGCCGGCCTGACGGTGGCCAGCGTCGACCTTCTTTCGGCGGTGCGGGCTTACGTGGGCGGCGAAAGCCTGTGGTCCAAGGGCCAGAAAGACGCGGTCTACCACCTCGGCCGCTACATCGGCACCCACGACCAGGTCGACTACCTGCGTTTCCAGAACGCGCTGTCGGTGCCACTGGGTGACCGGCGCGCCCGCATGGCGCTGGAAAACGACCCGCCCGACCTGAGCCTGGCCCGCCAAGGCTTCCTCGAAGGCGGCAACCACCCTGACGACGTCGACGGCATGATCCAGCTGTTCTTGCGCTTTCGGCGCGTGAGCTTCATGGCCGATGCGATCACCATCTGGACTGAGGCCGACGCTGAGCTGGCCCAACTGGGTGTGCTGGCGGGTCAGGTGCACCAGCGCATCGCCACCGGCGACACCGGTTCACCCGAGCTGCAAACGCTGGTGGGCCGCTTGCCTGCGCTGAACGAGCGGCTGACCGAGCTGGAGGAGCGGTTTTCCGCCACCCTCGGCCAGGCCTCGCGCACCGCACGCTGGCTGGTGCTGGTGCTCACCCTGGTGCTGGCCGCCGGGCTCAGCGCGGGCGGGCTCTTCCTCACCGCCTACATGCTGCGCCAGCAAGCCCAGGTTGAGCACGCACTGCGTGAGAGCAACGAGCGCTGGGCGCTCGCCGCTGAAGCCGCCGGCATGGGCCTCTTCGAGTGGGACATCCACAGTGGCCACGCCTCGGTCGACGCACGCGCCGCCGCTTTGTACGGCTTGCCCGGCGCGGCCTCCGGCGTGGACGCGGGTGCCTTGATTCGCGCCGTGGTGCACCCCGACGACGCGGCGCGCTTTCGCGCCGCCATGAACCAGACCATCGCCCTCCCCGCACCGGCGACGGTGCGCTACCGCCTGTTGCTGCCCGGGGGCGTGCTGCGCCACATCGAAGCCGTTGCCACCGTCACCCGCAACGACGACGGCGTGGGTGGGCGCATGGTGGGCATCCTGCGTGACGTGAGTGACGAGGTGCATGCAGCCGAATTGCAACTCGAAACAGAGGCCGCCGAGCGCACCTACCGTGCCAAGGGCGAGTTTCTATCGCGGGTGAGCCATGAGCTGCGCACGCCGCTCAACGCCGTGCTGGGTTTTGCCGAGCTGTTGCAGACCGATGCAGTCGATGTGCCGACCCCGGTGCAGAAGAAGCGCCTGCAGCACGTGCTCGACGCCGGGCGGCACCTGCTGTCGTTGATCAACGACATTCTGGACTTCGGCAGTCTCGACGAAAGTGCCGGGCCGCTGCCCGTGGTGCCCGTGGCACTGGCGCCGGCGCTGCAAAACAGCCTGCGCCTCGTCGAAACCCTGGCGCGCACGCAGCAGGTGGCGCTTGAAGTGGTGCCGCCCGACCGCACGCTGTGGGCGCTGGCCGATGCACGGCGGCTGGAACAGGTGTTCACCAACCTGCTGTCCAACGCCATCAAATACAACCGCGTGGGGGGCGAGGTGGCGGTGTTGTGCGAGTGTGTTGACGACGAGGTGCGGGTGACGGTGCGCGACACCGGGCCCGGCCTGCGCGCCGACCAGCTGGAGCGCCTGTTCCAGCCCTTCAACCGCCTGGGCGCCGAGTTTTCCAAGGTGCAGGGCAGCGGCCTGGGGCTGGTGATCACGCAGCAGCTTCTCAAGCGCATGGGCGGCAGCCTGGTCGTCAACAGCGAGGTGGGCGTGGGCACCCGCATGCTGGTGCGCCTGCGGGCGGCGCCGCCGCGCGATCAGGGCGCGGCAGCGACGTAACCCCGCGGGATGGCGCTCATCAAACGCCGGGTGTATTCCTGTTGCGGCGCATCCAGAATCTGCGCCACGCTGGCCTGCTCGACCACCTCGCCGTCTTTCATCACCAGCACCTCGTCGGCCATGAAGCGCACCACCGCCAGGTCGTGGCTGATGAAGATGTAGGCCAGGCCCAGCTCGTCTTGCAGGTCTTTCAACAGGTTGAGCACCTGGGCTTGCACCGACACATCGAGCGCGCTCACTGCCTCGTCGAGCACCAGCACCTCGGGGTTGAGCGTGAGGCAGCGTGCAATCGCCACCCGCTGGCGCTGGCCGCCCGAAAACTCGTGCGGGTATTTGTGCATCGCGCTCTCGTCCAGGCCCACCTTGGCCAGCAGCGCGCGGGCGCGGGCTTCGCGCTCGGTGGCATCGGCGCCGATGTGATGGATGTTCATCGGCTCCACCAGCGTCTGGCCGACGGTGAAGCGCGGGTTGAGCGAGGCGTACGGGTTCTGGAACACCACCTGGATGCGCTGGCGCATGGGCAGCATCTGGGCCTTGCTGAGCGCGAGCAAATCCTGGCCGTCAAACCGCACCTGCCCACCCACCGGGCCGCCGCTCGGCTCGTGCAAACGCAAGAGCGTGAGGCCCATGGTGGTTTTGCCCGAGCCCGACTCCCCCACCACGCCCAGCGTGTGGCCGCGCTTGAGCTGAAAGCTCGCGCCCTTGACAGCCTGGAACTCGCGCCGCCCGAAAACGCCACTGCGCAGCCAGAAACTCTTGGTCAGCGCAGTCGCTTCGATGATCACCCGCGCGTTCGGGTCTTTGGGCTTGCCGAGCGCCGCGTTGGCCACGCCCGAGATGTGGTCGTCGATCACCATCAGGCGCGCGCTGCGTTGTGCAAGCGTGGGCCGGCAGGCCAGCAGCGCGCGCGTGTAGGCGTCTTGCGGGCTGGCAAAAATGCCGGCCACCGGGCCTTGCTCGCGCACCGTGCCCTGGCGCATCACCACCACGTGGTCGGCAATCTCACCCACCACGCCGAGGTCGTGGCTGATGAAGAGCATGCTCATGCGGTGCTTTTCTTTCAGCCGCGTGAGCACGTCCAGGATCTGCCGCTGAATGGTCACGTCGAGCGCGGTGGTGGGCTCGTCGGCGATCAAGAGCTTGGGTTCACACGACAGCGCCATCGCGATCATCACGCGTTGCTGCTGGCCACCTGAGAGCTCGTGCGGGTAGGCCTTCAGGCGGCGCTTCGGCTCCGGCAGGCCCACTTCGACCAGCAGCTCTTCGGCGCGCTGCAGCGCCTGTTTGGGCGTCAGGCCCAGGTGTTTGATCAGCGGCTCGCAGATCTGCTGGCCGATGTTGAACACCGGGTTGAGCGAGCTCATCGGGTCTTGGAACACACAGGCGATCTCACGCCCGCGCAAGGCCTGCAGCTGCGGCAGCGTGGCGGCCAACATGTCGCGGCCCTGAAAGCTGATGGCCCCTTGGCGCTCGGCGTTGTCGGGCAGCAAGTTCAGGATCGACATGGCGGTGACGCTCTTGCCCGAACCCGACTCGCCGACCAGCGCGACGGTGCTGTTTTCCGGCACGTCGAAGCTCACGCCCACGTCGTCACGGCCCACAGCCTGCACACGCTGAATCACGCCGTCGACCTTGCCGGTGCGGAAGGCAACACGCAGGCCTTTGATGCTCAACAACGTGCTCATTCGAGGCCCCTGAGTTTCGGGTCGAGCGCATCACGCAGCGCATCGGTGAACAGCGAAAACGCGGTGACAAACACCGCCATGAACCCGGTGGCCGCCACCAGTTGCCACCACTGGCCGAGGATCAGCTCGTTCTGCGCTTCTTGCAGCATCGTGCCCCAGGACACATCGTCGACCCCCACGCCCAAGCCCAGGTACGACAAGATCACCTCGAACTTGATGAAGCTCACCACCAGCAACGACATGCGCACCAGGATCACGTGGCTCACGTTGGGCAAGATGTGGCGAAACATGCGCGAGGTGGTCGAGGCGCCAATGGCCTCGGCCGAGCGCACGTAGTCGCGCACCGAGTGCTTCAAAAATTCAGCGCGCACCTGGCGGTACACACTCGTCCAGCCGACCAGCGCGAGGATGATCGCCACGCTGCCGATGCCGCGCCCAAAGATGACTGCAAACACCAGCAGCAACAAGATGTCGGGGATGGCGGTGAACACGCTGTAGAGCCACTCCAGAAAGTCGCCCACGTAGCGCCCGAAAAAGCCGGCCAGCGCGCCGAGCACGGTGCCGATGAGGGCGGCGATGAGCGCGCCGAGCAGGCCCACGAACACCGAAGTCTGGGTGCCCTTGGCCGCCTTGGCGAGCACGTCACGGCCCAAACGATCGGCGCCAAAAGGCAGCGTGTCGGCCTTCACCACCTCGACCGACTTGTACTTGGCGGCACGTTCGTCCCACTCCTTGTAGCGCGGCGCGAGTGGGTCGACGGCAGAGATGTCGACGTTCGGCCCCTTGGGTGACTCGATCACGCTCACCTCGGTCTTGGGCGCCGGGCCCATGAAGGTGGGCGGTGCGCTGGGCACGCCCACTTCGTTTTGCCAGCCCTTGGCCACCAAGCCGGTGGCCGCGAGCACGATCAGCGCGATGAAAAACAGCACCACCGCCAAAGACACCATGCCCACCCGATCCGCACGCAGCCGCTTCCACGCGGCGAACCACACACCCTCGGGTCGTTCCATCACCGCG
>JBKJJF010000172.1:0-7031 GCA_046598195.1 Rhizobacter sp.
TCCGTCGACCGCGACGAGCCCATCCTCACCGCCGCCATCCGTCAGGGGGTCGGCCTGCCTTATGGTTGCCGCGACGGCGCCTGCGGTTCGTGCAAATGCAAGCTCATCGAAGGCCGCGTGATCCACGGCACCCACCAGGCCAAGGCCTTGAGCCCGGCCGAAGAAGAGGCCGGCTACACCCTCACCTGCCGCGCCGCGCCGCAGACCGACGTGGTGCTCGAAGCGCGCACCGTGGCCGGTGCAGGTGAGTTCGCGGTACGCAAGATGCCCTGCCGCGTGACCACCATCACCAAACCCAGCCACGACGTGGCGGTGCTGCAGCTGCAATTGCCCGCCAACGATGCGCTGCAATACCGCGCTGGCCAGTACATCGAGTTCATCCTGAAAGACGGCCGCCGCCGCAGCTACAGCATGGCCAACGCGCCCAGCACCCAGGGCGCCAAACCAGGCGTTGAGCTGCACATCCGCCACATGCCAGGCGGTGTGTTCACCGACCATGTGTTCGGTGCGATGAAAGAGAAAGAGATCCTTCGACTCGAAGGCCCCTTCGGCAGCTTCTTCTTGCG
The DNA here is from genome assembly GCA_046598195.1 of Rhizobacter sp. Taxonomy (GTDB): domain Bacteria; phylum Pseudomonadota; class Gammaproteobacteria; order Burkholderiales; family Burkholderiaceae_C; genus Rhizobacter. The sequence continues at coordinate 567 of JBKJJF010000172.1, forward strand.
CGAAGACAGCGCCAAGCCCATCGTGCTGCTGGCCAGCGGCACCGGCTTCGCACCGGTGAAAGCCATCGTCGAACACCTGCGCTTCAAGGGCATCACACGGCCCACGGTTTTGTACTGGGGCTGCCGCAGCCTGGCCGATCTGTACATGCACGGCTGGTGTATGGAGGCCGCCCGAACCATGCCCAACCTGCACTATGTGCCGGTGTTGTCAGAGCCGCTGCCGCAAGACGGTTGGACCGGCCGCACTGGCTTCGTCCACCAAACGCTGATGGCCGACCTGCCTGATCTTTCGGGCCACCAGGTGTACGCCTGTGGCGCACCGGTGATGGTGGACTCGGCGCAGCGCGACTTGGTGGCGCTGTGCAAGCTGCCGGCCGATGAGTTCTACGCGGACAGTTTCACTTCGGAGGCCGACAAACACGGCGCATGAAAAAGGCCGCGTCTCTTGCGAAGCGCGGCCCTCTCGAAGCAAGCAAGCAAGGAACTTACTTCTTGATTTCCTTGGACGCCGGCGTGCTGCCACCATCCACCCCCAGACGGCCACCGGTACCCAGGCCACCCTTGACGGTTTGTGCCTTGTAGTTGCGCAGCGACTTGACCATCTGGTTGAACGAGTCGGCAAACGCCGCCACCACCACCTTGCCTTGCGGCGTGTTGGAATAACCACCACCACCGCCGGCCAGGCCGCCGGTGAACGCCGCACCGAAGAGGCCAAAGTCGAAGTTGCCGGCCGTGCCTTCTGCGGCTGCGATCTGCACACCCGAGCGGTTGTCGATCAGCAGCAAGGTGGTCGACGCTTCATTGCGCTTCACGTTGCCAGCCACCGCCCCGAGCAAGCCCAGTTTGCCGGTGAGCAAGCCGCCGCTTGCACCGCCCGTGCGGCCAGAGAACTGGATCGCGGGGCTCAAGGTGTAGTCGGCCGACACCATCTGGCCCTTCTGGAAGTTGCTGCCTTGGCGCATTTCGCCCGAGGCTTCGAGCTCACGCTCGCGCATCATGTTGTTCATGGCACGACCACGCTCGACGATGACGAAACAGTTGCTCTGCTGGATCATCAAACGCAGCACCGGCAGCGTGGAGCCGAGTTGGTTGCGGCGCAGTTCGTAGTACCAGGGGGCGTTGGTTTCTTCTTGCAGTGCAATCGTGCCCAGCGTTTCAGCGCACTTTTCGAGCTGGCTGTTGTTGCCTTCAACATTGCCGCCGCCTGCCGAACCGGAGACCACTCCTTTGTTGCCCCCCAAAGACGGCGCGGTGGAGCCGCAGCCGCCGAGCAGCAGCCCGGCGAATGCTGCAAGCGCAAATGGTTTGACCAGGGTCGCGTTCATTAAAACCTCTCCACGGTGTGGCATGCCGAAACGGGCTGCGAAGAAGTATAGATTCGGGGGCACGCGAAAGCTTCCCCAGAACAGCGGGCGGTGACTTTGGTCGCGTGGCGCCCCGCGCCTTGCCTACTCGCCCAGATAAGCCGCACGCACCTTGGGGTCGTTCAGCAGCGCCGAAGCCTCGCCGCTCATGGTGACTTCACCCGACTCCATCACGTAGCCACGGTGGGCCAGTTGCAAGGCACGGCTGGCGTTTTGCTCGACCAGCAAAATGGTCACACCTTGTTTGGCGATGTCGGCCACCACCTCGAAGATCTTGTCGACCATGATGGGCGACAAACCCATCGACGGCTCGTCCATCAGCAGCACCTTGGGCCGGGCCATCAGTGCGCGGCCCATGGCCAGCATTTGTTGCTCGCCACCCGACATGGTGCCGGCCAGTTGGTTGCGGCGCTCTTTCAGGCGCGGGAAGATGCCGAACACCTTGTCGATGTCGGCGTCGATCTCTTTGTCTTTGCGCACAAAGGCGCCCATCAGCAAGTTCTCGGTGATCGACATGCGTGAAAACACGCCGCGCCCCTCGGGCACCATCACCAGGCCTTGTTTGACCAAGTCCCAGGCACCCTGCCCCTTGATCGATTTACCCAGATACTCGATCTCCCCTGCGGCCACAGGCTGCAAGCCGGTGATGGCTTTGAGCGTGGTGGTTTTGCCCGCACCGTTGGCGCCGATCAGGCTGACGAGTTCACCTTCGTTGACTTCGAACGAAACACCCTTGACCGCCTGGATGCCGCCATACGCAACCTTCAGGTCGCTGACTTTGAGAAAAATTGTGCTCATGTTCAATGTGCCTTGTGCCCAGCGCCGAGGTAAGCCTCGATCACCTTCTCGTTGCGTTGCACTTCGGCCGGTGTGCCTTCGGCGATCTGTTTGCCGTAGTCGAGCACGGTGACACGGTCGCACAGGCCCATCACGAGTTTCACGTCGTGTTCGATCAGCAAAATCGTGCGGCCGTCTTTGCGGATGGTGTCGATCAGCTCGCGCAGCACCACTTTTTCGGTGGCGTTCATGCCGGCGGCAGGCTCATCCAACGCGATCAACTTGGGGTCGGTGGCCAAAGCACGCGCGATCTCCAGGCGGCGCTGATCGCCATAGCTCAGCGTGCGCGCCTTGAACTCGGCGTATTTGCCGATGCCCACGTAGTCGAGCAGCTCTTGTGCGCGTTTGGCAATGGCAGCTTCTTCGGCCTTGAAGCTCGCCGTACGAAACACCGCACCCACCAAACCCGAGGCGGTGCGCACATGGCGCCCGACCATCACGTTTTCGAGCGCCGTCATCTCAGAGAACAAACGGATGTTTTGAAAGGTGCGCGCAATGCCCGCCTTGGCCACCTCGTGCACGGCACTCGGCTTGTAGGGCTTGCCGCCCAGCTCGAAGCTGCCGGAGTCGGGTGTGTACAGCCCGGTGAGCACGTTGAAGAAGGTGGTCTTGCCGGCGCCATTGGGGCCGATCAGCCCGTAGACCTGGCCGGCCTCGATGCGAATGCCCACGTCTGACAAAGCCTGCAAGCCGCCGAAGCGCTTGGAGACACCGCTGACCTTGAGTACGGTTTCAGTCATGGCGGCTCCTCACTTGCCTTGCGGCACAGGCGCCGCCTTGCCGTGTTCGGGCGTGGGCCACAAGCCGCGCGGGCGGGCCAGCATGATGGCGATCATGGCCAGCGCGATCAGCAGCTGGCGCAAGATGGCGGCGTCGAGCCGGCCATCGGTCATGTTTTGCAAGGGGCCGGCCACGTAGCGCAGCACCTCGGGCAAGGCAGCGAGCAACAAGGCCCCAAGGATCACACCGGGGATGTGGCCAATGCCACCGAGCACCACCATCGCCACGATCATCACCGACTCTTGCAGGCTGAACGACTCGGGCGACACAAAGCCCTGGAAGCTCGCAAACAACACACCCGACACCCCACCGAAGGTGGCGCCCATGCCGAAGGCCAGCAGCTTCAGGTTGCGGGTGTTGATGCCCATGGCCTTGGCGGCAATCTCGTCTTCACGAATCGCCATCCAGGCGCGGCCGATGCGTGAGCGCTCCAGCCGGTAGCAAATGATCACGCTGAAGATCACCAGCACCAGGAACAGGTAGTAGTAGCTGGTGACCGAGGGAATCTCGAAGCCGAAGAGGGTGTTTGACTTGGCGAAGTCGTAGCCGAAGATCTGGATCGACTCGATCTGGCTCAAGCCCTTGGGCCCGTTGGTGATGTTGACCGGCGCGTCGAGGTTGTTCAGGAACACACGAATGATTTCGCCAAAGCCCAGCGTCACGATGGCCAGGTAGTCGCCACGCAGCTTGAGCGTGGGCGCGCCCAACATCACCCCGAAAGCACCGGCCACCAGCGCGCCCAGCGGTATCACCACCCACCAGGGCGTGTGCAAGCCGTTCGGGAAGGTCACGCCGATGGTGGTGAAGGTGGTGCTCAAGTGCGGCGACGCCAGCAGCGCGAGCATGTAGGCCCCCACCGCATAGAACGCCACATAGCCCAGGTCAAGCAGGCCGGCGTAACCCACCACGATGTTCAGGCCGAGCGCCAGCAACACGTAAAGCAGCGCAATGTCGATGATGCGCACCCAGGCATTGCCAAACTGCTGCGCGAACAAGGGCACCACCAGCAGCAACACGCCAGCGATCAAGAAGACGGTGAGCTTGTTGTCTTTGAAGTTCATCATGTGCGGCTCCCGGGTTCAGGCGCGATCGGCCACACGCTCGCCGAGCAGGCCTTGCGGCCGCAGCGTGAGCACGAGAATCAGCACGATGAAAGCGAAGATGTCTTGGTAGTGGCTGCCCAGCACACCCCCCGTCAGGTCACCGATGTAGCCGGCGCCCATCGCTTCAATGAGGCCCAGCAACACACCACCCACCATCGCGCCGGCCAGGTTGCCGATGCCGCCGAACACCGCGGCGGTGAAGGCTTTCAAGCCCGGCAGAAAGCCCATCGAGTGCTGCACCGAGCCGTAGTTGGCCGCATACATCACACCGGCGAGCGCCGCGAGCGCGGCACCGATGATGAAGGTGGCCGAGATCACCATGTCGGGCCGCACGCCCATCAGGCCGGCGACACGCGGGTTTTCGGCCGTGGCGCGCATCGCGCGGCCAAGCTTGGTGCGGTTGACGAGATACATCAAGCCCGCCAGCGTGACCGCGGTCGTGATCAGGATGACGATTTGCACCGTGTTGATCACCGCCCCGCCAATGTTGAACGGCTCCGAGGGCAACAAAATCGGGAACGGCTTGGGGTTGGGCTTCCAAATGATCATGGCCAAGGTCTGCAGCAGCAGCGACATGCCCATCGCGGTGATCAGCGGCGCCAGGCGAGGCGCGTTGCGCAGCGGGCGGTAGGCGATCTTCTCGATGCTGAAATTGAGCATCGCGCACACAACGATGGCGGCAACGAGCGATATCAGCAGCAGCAGCCAGCCCGGCCAGCCGGTGCTCGCGAGCACGCTGACGACCGTCCAGCTGGTGAGTGCCCCCACCATCAACACCTCGCCGTGCGCGAAGTTGATCAGGTTGATGATGCCGTAGACCATCGTGTAGCCCAGCGCCACCAGCGCATACACGCTGCCGAGCACCAGACCGTTGATGATCTGTTGAATGAAAGTGTCCATCAAGGAGTCTCCTGCGAAATCGAAAGCGGCTTGTCTTTTGAACGCCGCCTGTGCTGCTCTAGCAAAAAGCCCGCCGTGGTGTTGCCGCCGGGGGCTCTGTGTAAGGTTGTGGCGCTGGCTGTGGGATTCTATGAGCCGCTTTTGGCCCGCCAGCCTGCGCGTTTCCCCGTACGGGGTCAGCGCTTTTTCTTGGCAGGGTGGGCTTGGGCCTCGGTGTTCAAGCGACGCAGTTCTTCCAGCCGCTCGCCGATGCGCAGCTCCAGGCCACGCGGCACGGGCGCATAAAACCGCGGCGGCTTGATGTCATCGGGCCAATAGTTCTCGCCCGCTGCAAAACCCCCTTCTTCGTCGTGCGCATAGCGGTAGTCGCGCCCGTAGTCGAGGTCTTTCATGAGCTTTGTCGGTGCGTTGCGCAGGTGCAAGGGCACCGCACGGGTGCCGTCTTGCGCCACGAAGCTTTTGACTGCCTTGTAGGCGGCGTAAACGGCGTTTGACTTGGGCGCCATGGCGAGAAACACCACCGCTTGCGCCAGCGCCAGCTCACCTTCAGGGGAGCCGAGGCGCTCGTAGGTTTCGGCCGCGTCGAGCGCCATGCGCAAGGCGCGCGGGTCGGCGAGGCCAATGTCTTCACTCGCCATGCGCACCAGGCGGCGTGCGGCATAACGAGGGTCGACACCGCCATCGAGCATGCGCACGAACCAGTAAAGCGACGCATCGGGGTCGCTGCCGCGCACGGCTTTGTGCAAGGCAGAAATGGTGTCGTAGAACTGCTCACCGCCTTTGTCGTAGCGGCGCAGTTGCTCGCCCAGCGAACGCTCCAGCAGGGCTTCGTCGATGCTTTGGGCTTTGCCAGCGGTGCGAACGAGGTTCTCGTAAGCGTTGAGCAAACGGCGTGCGTCACCGTCGGCGTAGCCCACCAGACGGTCGCGCGCCGCGTTGGTGAGAGGCGGTGCGGTCAGCAGCGCTTGCGCTCGGGTGAGCAGCACAGCCATGTCACCGTCACCCAGCGACTTGAGCACGTGCACCGTGGCGCGCGACAACAAGGCCGAGTTGACTTCGAACGACGGGTTCTCAGTGGTCGCGCCGATGAAGGTGAACAGGCCCGACTCCACGTGCGGCAAAAAGGCGTCTTGTTGCGCCTTGTTGAAGCGGTGCACTTCATCCACAAAGACCACCGTGCGCCGGCCCGTGGTTTGCGACACCTGGGCACGCTCGACCGCCTCACGGATGTCTTTCACGCCGCCCAGCACGGCCGAGATCTGGATGAACTGTGCCTCGAAGCCGTCGGCCATCAGCCGCGCCAGCGTGGTCTTGCCGACACCGGGCGGGCCCCACAAGATCATCGAATGCAATCGGCCCGAATCAAACGCCACTCGCAAGGGCTTGCCCTCGCCCAGCAGGTGCTGCTGGCCGATCACTTCGGCAGGGGTCTGGGGGCGCAGGCGCTCGGCGAGTGGCGCCTGCGGGTCGTCGTCACCCAA
>JBKJJF010000206.1:0-20611 GCA_046598195.1 Rhizobacter sp.
CTTTCATGCGGGGTCTCCTTGCAGGCCGGGTGCACCGCGATGATGCCAGCCCATGAACCCGCATCAATGCGCGACGGAATAAACCAAGCGCATCAAATCGGCCTGGCTCCGGCTGCCTGTTTTCGCAAACACCGAACGCATCTGCGTGCGCACCGTCGACAGGCTCACGCTGCGGCTCTCGGCAAAGGCCTCAGGCGTGAGCCCCTCGGCCAGCGCCACGACCAATTGCACTTCGGCCGGGCTGAGCTTGTAGAGCGTGGCCATCACGCCCGGCAAATCGAGCGCGCTGCGCTTTTCCTGCGACAGGAACACGATCGCCGCTGCCATTGAAGCCTTGGGCGCGGAGGCCGGGCAGGGCGCAATGCGGGCGACCACGCCGCTGCCCGGCTCTCCGGCCAGCCGAACCGACAAGGCCACATCTTTGTCGAGCCGGTGGCTTGAGCAACCCCGCAGCGCACGCTCCAGCAGTGCTGTTTGCGCGGCGTTGGCAGCGCACAGTCGGCCAAACTTGACGAGCGTGTTCCCGCACTGCAAAAACAGTGTTTCGGCCGCCGGGTTGGCGAGTAACACGCGGCGGTCACGTGCCAACACCACCACAGCGCTGGCCACGCGCTCAAAGGCCAAGGTTGGGTGTTGCGTCGTTGCGCCGGCCAAACGGTTGCGCACCGCCATGGCATTGGTCAAGTGGGGCTGCAAGCGCGACATGCGAGCCCTGTCAGCCTCTGAGTAAGGCTCCCCACTCAGCGGCCGATGCAGGGTCAGTGGCATGAACGGCGTTGCCGTTAACAACCCGTCGCCGACCATGGTGAACAAGCCACGCCCGATTTTCATGGGGTTCAGGTAGTCAGCGAACTGCCGCGAACGACGCAACTCGGGCAAAGGCACCAGCTCGTCGGTTACCACCGTTAAGCCTGTCTTCGGCTGCCCGTACCGACGAAGCATTGCGTGGTACCAAACATCGACCACCGCCACTTCGGCCAAGTACTTCTTGACCAACTGGGTATCCAGTCCAACGAAAGCGCTGACGCCGCCCTGATCCACCGGCACAAAGGTTGTGAACATGATCGCCGCCGAAGCATCAAACTGTTTCGCCGTCGCCGCCACCACCGTCTGCCAAGGCTGCTCACCCACGGCGGCCGAATAGATATCGCGGACGAGCTCCGCTTCTGTTTCATCCATGGGTCTCTCCCTTGCCCTGCGGGTTCAGCTCCCGTCTGTGGGCCTGCTGGCGGCCAACAAACCCGGCGCGTGCGGTGAGGCAGCGCCGGGTTTAACACGCTCGCCTTACGGCCGCGCGACCGTCACGAAGTAGGCCCCCGTCAGTGCGCCGTTGCTGAGCGCGGGCAGCCACAACGGGCTGATCCCCATGCCGCGCATGGACAAGAGCGAGAACTCAAGCACGTTGACCGTGCCGCCCGCCGTGGTGCTGGCCGTCGCCGCGGTGCGGAAGGTCCAGCCGTTGCGCGGGTTGTTGGCCGTCAGTGTTTCAAGGTGCCCGTCGGTGTCGCTCGTGCGTGTGGAAACGCCGGTCGTGCTGTCCACCGTCGCCGTGGTGAAGGCACTCGTGGACTGCGCCCCGTTGGCCACCAAGTTGGTGCCAGTCCACATGCCCCAGCTGGTTGAGAGGGCACCCACGGTGGGCAGGCCGTTGGTGCGCTGCTGCGTCCACAGCGTGAAGCTGCCGTTGCCGGTCAAAACGACCAGCATCAGCTCGCCGTTGCCTGCGCGGTAGGCAAAGGTGCGGTCCGACCCGCCGGCAGCGTAGTTGGTGTTGAACCCCGCATCGCTGCGCAGTGAAAAGCCGCCTACCGCCGTGGCGGGAAGCGGCGCCCAGATCCGCAAATCGCTGGACAGGCTGGTGAAGGTGAGCACCCCGCTGGCGTTGGACGAGGCGGTAAACGAGTGCGGCCCGTAGGCGGTGCCGGCGGCGTTGCGCTCCAGACCCAAGCTTTGCCAATCACCGGCCAACTCGGCCACAGTCGCTGTTTGCTCCGGGAAGGCAACACCCAGCCGCATGGTGTTGTTCTCTTCTGCCGAGCGCGCAACGATCACCCCGGCTTGCGACACCACGATCTGCACACTGGTGGGGCCAGTGCCGATGGTGAATGCACACGGGCTGGCCGTGGCCACAAATTGCTCGGTGCCGCCATCGCTGTGCGTGAACACCCCGGTCGGGGCGTTCAGCGTGAAGGTGCTGGTGGCCTCGCTTCCGGCAGGCATTAAGCGCGGCGTGATGCTGCGGTAGGTGCCGCTGCGCAGCGCACTGCAGGTGGGCGAAGCTGGTTGCAACAAGGCTTGCGGCGGCAACGACACGGTGCCTGGCTTGGCGGTGGTGTTGTGGGGTGAGGCCCGCACGATGGCTTGGCTCAACTCGCCCAGCGTGAGGCCGCGTGCCGCCAGGCGCACCACCAGCGCGTTCAATGCCTGGCCGAAGGCATTGCCTGCGGCCGTGGGCACCAAGGCGGCGTTGATCGGGCTGCCCACGGCCGAAAAGTCAGCCCCACCGGCCTTGAGGGTGTTCACCACCCGGGCTTGCGCTGCGGCCAGCGCGGCGCTCGTCAACGCGCTCGCCTCGGTGGCGCCATAGGCGCTGTAGTAGGCGGCCGGGTCCCTGCCCGCCAACGAGCCCACGATCAGCTGACTGACCGGTGTGATGTGCGCCGTGCCGCTGGCCTGGGCCAGGGAATGCAACACCGCTGCGCCGCCACCTGCCGGCGTGGCCACCAACACGCAGGGCAAGCTGCCCGTGCTCAAGCTGATCGTGTAGCTGCCGTCGGCACCGGCGGTTGCCGAGCCGCTGCTGCCATTGCACTTGGCTTCAACGGCGGCGCCGGCCAGGGCGGCGTCGGTCGCGGCGGTGCCGCTCAGGGTGACGCCAGCGGGCGGCGGCGGTGGTGCTGGCGCGTCATCGCCTTCGCCACAGGCCATCAGCAAGCCGCTGACGGCCAACCATGAAAGAGCGAGTTGCGCGCGTCGTGGGGTGGTGAGCATGGAATCCTCCTGAATCGAAGTGGGTCTGTGAGCCACGCATCGTGACCAGCCACCTGACTCAGCGAATCCACCAAACGAATGATGGCGGCGCCCCCGATTCCAGGGGGGCCTTCAGCCGTAGGCCGCGGCGGCTCGCCGCAGGCGTTGTGAGATCAGCGACGCCAAGCTTTTGTCACCCTGCACCACCACACTGTCACCATGGCGCAATATGTCCATGGCCAATTCGGTGGGGTCGATGTAGGGCACCTGCAGCTCGTAGCGGCCATCGGCGAGCCAGCGGCCTTTTTGCTGCGCGTGCCACTCTTCCACCGCCACCCACTGCGCCGCATCGGCCTGGAACACCAGCGTGGCCCACTTCAGCTTGGCGCCGCTGCCGCCGTAGATGCCATAACCCGCGTCGAGCTCGGCTTCCAGGTCTTTCACCGCCACGTTGCGGGCCTTGCTGTCTTGCGGCTTCGCTTCTTGAATGGCGTCGAGCGCAAATCGGCGCAGGCCTTCGCTGGCGTGGCACCAGGCGTCCAGATACCAGGTATTGCGGTAGTTCACCAGCCGCTGCGGCGACACCTCACGCTCGCTGGTGCTGCGGTCGCTGCGCTTGAAGTAGCGAAGCCACACACGCTTGCGCTGCACCAGCGCGCTGCCCAGCAGCTCGAAGTGGCGGCTGGGTGCGCGCCGGCGTGCGGTCGAGATCACCTTCACACGGCGCATCAGCTCACGCGCTTCGCTCTCGTCGGCGCCCAACATGCCTTGCAGCTTGTCCATCATGGGTTGCAGGTGGCGCGAAAGCACCCCGTCGTCGTCGAGCCCGGCCATCAGCTGGTGCATGGTGAGCAGGGCGGTGATCTCCTTTTCACTGAACCACAGGCCCGGCAGCTCATGGCGCTGCGCCTGCGCGCCCACCGGCTGCTCGAAGCGGTAGCCGTTGTCAAAACGGTGGTAGACGATGGGCGCGCTGAGCCGGTCGCGCAGGTACTGCAGGTCGCGCTTGAGCGTGGCGGGCGAGACAGACAGCTCGGCGAGCAGCGCCTCGAAGCTCACGCAGCCACGGCTGCGCAGCAGCAGCTCAATCTTGTAAAAACGTTCGGTTCGGTCCATGGTCTGGGGCTGAGACCGTTCGCCCTGAGCCTGTCGAGGGTGCGCACAGCACGGCGCCGGCTTCGACAGGCTCAGCCCGAACGGGTGGTGGTGAGCTGGTGGTGGGTTTCACAACACTGGCTCACCAGATGAGCCAGCAACCCAAGCATATACCGCGATGCAATTCCGCCACAAGCCAGGTAGCTCACGCCTTGAGCCACCCGACCGCAACACTGGCTCCATCGCTGCATCGGTTGCAGCGAACGCACCCCCACCCGGAGCCCACCATGACCACCGAACTTCACCTCCACCACGCCAGCAGCAGCCTGACCACGCACGAGCACATCGGCTTCGAGCTGGGCTGGGACTACGCGCACCACCACGTCACCCCGCCCGCACCCTATGGGCAAGAGCCTTCGTCGCTGCGCCACGGCTGGCTGGCCGGCCAGGCCACGTTTGGCCTGCGCACGCTGGAGCCAACCAAACATGTGCGCAAGTGGCTGCAGCTGCGCCTGCACGCCTGGCTGCGTGGCCGCAGTGTCGAGCTGGTGCAGGTGACACCGCACTACCTGCAGCAGCTCGACGTGAGCCACTGCCCCATCACCCGCGCACCGCTCAGCAACGCCACGCTGGAAGGCTCTGACGCCTCAATCGACCGGGTGCGCAGCGATGCCGGTTACGCCGCTGGCAACCTGGCCGTGATGAGCACAAAAGCCAACCACGCCAAGGCCGCGTATGGCTTTCGTGATGCTTTGCAGTTCGTGAAGCGGATCGAAGACGGGGCGCTCGGTGGCTTGCAAGGCCTCACCGCCGAGCAGTGGGCGCGTGTGGCGGTGTTGTGCAGCCTGGTCGAACCGCTGCCACACGCCGAAGCCTGCACGCTGCCGATGCTGGTGTTGCCGCCCAACCGGCTGCGTTTGTTCAACCCGGCGCAGGCGCTGCAGGCTTTCATCAGCCAGCAGCTGCTCGCACCCGGCTGGAGCCACCGCATCACACGCCTCGAAGACCTGCTGCCGGGCAAGCTGGTCAAGCGTGCGTTCCAGACCTTCTTCCATGCGCTGCTGCCGCGGGTGCTTGAAGCGGGCGCCATGGGCAAGAACGCCACCGAGGGCCAGGCCCCGCGTTGGGCCATCGAAGACGCCTGGCGCAACCCGTTGGCCCTGCAGCGCTGGACGGCTTTTGTGAGCCAGCTGACGGCGGCGCAATGTGAGGCGCTCGTCACCCGTGCCGGCGCCAAGAAGCTCGGTGCGCTGCGGGTTCAGCAGCTCAGCGACGCCCAGGCCACCGAGGGCTGGAACCTGGCCACACGCGGTTATGTGCCGCACGCGGTGCTGCGCAAGCGGGTGCCGGCGCCGGTGCGGGTGCCCACGCAGCAGATGTCACTGCTTCACTGAGCCAGTGAAGTCGAGCGCGCCGGTCAGGTCACCCATGGGCGCAAAGCCGTTGCGCCGCAAAGCTGCGTCACGCTCGACCAGGCCGGGCAGCGGCGCGAGCGACCAGCGGCGGGTGATGAACCGCAAGATGGAGCCGGTGTCATAGGGTGTCTTGTCGACGAAGCCCTTTTTCGCAAACGGCGACACGATGATCGCCGGCACCCGCCCGCCGGGGCCGAAGCGGTCGCCACGCGGCACCGGGGCGTGGTCGTAGAAGCCGCCGTTGTCGTCGTGGGTGATGACGATCAGCATGCGCGGCCACTGCGGGCTTTGCTCCAGCTTGGCCACCACCTCGGCGAGGTGGGCGTCACCATCACTCAGGTTGGCAATGCCCGCTTGCTGGCTCAGGCTGGCTTGCGGTTTGTAGAAGCTCACCGCCGGCAGCGTGCCGGCGGCCACATCGGCGAGGAACTGGCTGTCGAAGTCGCGCAGGTGCTGTGCACGTGCTTCGCCCTTTGTCAGCGGGTCGAAGGCGGCGTAGTAGTTGAACGGCTGCTGGTGCGGCTGGAAGTGCGCCTTGCCACGGTAGATCTGCGCCCGCCCCTCGGGCGTGCCGGCGCTCACCGCGGCCCAGGCGCCGGCGTACCAGGCCCAGCTCACACCCTTGGCGCTGAGCTGGTCGCCGATGGTGGCCTGCGTTTGCGGCGGCAAGGTGCTGGGCCGCGCGGGGTCGGCCAGGCGCGGGTCAACCCCGGCCACTGGCGGCGCGCCGCTCGGCTGGTAGGGCGGCTGCATGGTGTTGACGGCATGGAACACACCGTTCGTGTCTTTCGGCGTGAGCGCGCCATCGCGCAAGAAGCGCGGCGGCCCGGCAAGCGCCGAAGTGGGCGCGTTCGGTGCCGGGGTGAGCCGCACAAAACGCCCCTGCTCGTCGACGTCGATCGCGCTGATCAAGCCCTTGGCCGGTGAGCTGTCGGCATTCGGGTAGGTGGGCGCGCACGCACACACCAGGTAGTGGTGGTTGAGGAAAGAGCCACCCAACGCGCCCGTGAAAAACTGGTCGGCCAGGGTGTAGCGCTGGGCCAGCTTCCACAGCGCGAGGCTGCTGCCGTCGTGGTAACCCATGCTCAGCGCGCCGCCGTCAGAGTAAGCGGCAAAACGGTCGTTCGCCCCGCCGTTGATCTGCATCAGCTGCTGGTAAAAACGGCGCGCCAGGCCGCGCGTGGCCGTGCTGGGCGGCACGCTCACACCGCTCTTGCCGATGCCTCGCGGGGCGTCGAGCTGAAACACCACATTGGGCAGGCCGGCCGATTGCGCCTGCGTCAGCGTGAGCGGCTGGCCCTGCGGGGTGAGCCCGCTCCAGATCGGCGGCAACACCGGCAGCACTTTTCCATCGGCATCTTTCTGCGGCTCGGCCTGGCCCTGCGAGGCGGGGTTCTTGCGCGGGATGCCATTGGCCCCGGGGAACAGGCCAAACAGGTGGTCGAACGAGCGGCTGCCGGCGTAGATCACCACCACGGTGTCGATCGCCTCCAGGGTCCGCGGGGCGGCCACCAGCGGCGCAGAAGCAGGCACCGCGGCAGGCACGGCGGGTGCTTGAGCTGGCGTCACCGCCAATGTTTCATTGGTTGTTTCAGCCGGCGCATCGGGCGGCATCGCACAGGCGCTGAGCAAGGTGGCGAACAAGGCGACAGGCAGGCGGCAGTCAGGTTTCATCAGGAGCAGCACGGGTGAGCAAGTCGCAGAGTATCGAGCGAAGCTCGGTTTGCGCCACCACCGCAGCAGCCTCGCACTTGACCTGGTTTCAGCGCAGTTACGGGCGGCGCCCGGGCCGAGTTCAACGCATACTTCGCCGACTCGCACGCACCCCCTGCCAGATGGCCAGCTGCTGACATCACGCTGTCAGCAGTGGCCAGGCAGCATGGCGGCGGCACGCGGCCACCGAAGCCGCCCCCCTTCTGAGCGCAGACACCCACAACCCGCACCCCCACACACCCTCGTCGACCATGGCCATGCACTACCGACTCAAGCCCATTCTGCTCACCGCTCTTGCCGCTGCCACCGTCGCTGCCTTCGGCGTGCACGCGGCCGATGAGAAAAAGCCCGCTGCACCGTCCAAACCCGCGCTCACCGTGACGGTGACGCAGCCGCAAGCCGCCAACCTGCCGCTCAAGATCAGCGCCAACGGCAACATCGCCGCCTGGCAAGAGGCCAGCGTGGGCACCGAAGCCAACGGCCTGCGCCTGGCCGAGGTGCGCGCCAACGTGGGTGACGTGGTGAAAAAGGGCCAGGTGCTGGCGGTGTTTGCCGCCGACACGGTGATGGCCGATGTGGCGCAGGCCAAGGCCGCGGTTGCCGAAGCCGAGGCCACGCTGGCCGAAGCCGCCGCCAATGCGCAGCGCGCGCGCGAGCTGCAACCCGCCGGTGCGCTGAGTGGCCAGCAAATCAACAACTACCTCACCAGCGAGCGCACCGCGCAGGCCCGACTTGAGGCCGTGCGCGCCGCCGCCCGCGTGCAGCAGCTGCGCTTGGCACAAACACAGGTGGTCGCGCCTGACCACGGCATCATCTCGGCGCGCAGCGCCACCGTGGGCGCGGTGCTGCCGGCCGGGCAAGAGCTGTATCGGCTGATCCGCCAAGGCCGGCTGGAGTGGCGTGCCGAGGTGCCTTCCAGCGAGTTGGCGCGCGTGAAGGTGGGCTTGCCCGCCACGGTGGCCGCCACCAGCGGCGCCGCCCCCGTGGTCGGCAGGGTGCGCATGGTCGCGCCCACGGTCGACCCCCAAACGCGCAACGGCATCGTCTACGTTGACCTGGGCACCACCCTTGAGGTGAAAGCCGGCATGTATGCACGGGGTGAATTCGACATCGGCAACAGCAACGCGCTGACCCTGCCACAAACCGCGGTGGTGCTGCGCGATGGTTTCAGCTACGTGCTGCGTGTGGGCGCCGACTCGAAGGTGTCGCAGACCAAGGTGGGTGTGGGCCGCAGGGTCGGTGACCGCATTGAGATCACCAGCGGGCTCGATGCGGCCGCCAAGGTGGTGGCGGCGGGCGGCGGTTTCTTGAGCGATGGCGATACCGTCAAGGTGGTCGAGGCCCCGGCTGTGGCCAAGCCTGTTGCCACCGTCAAGTAAACGACCAGACCGAGAAAGCACCGAACCATGTTCAACGTTTCGTCCTGGTCGATCCGCAACCCGACGCCGTCCATCCTGCTCTTCATCATGCTCACGCTGGCCGGCCTGATCGGCTTCAAGGCGATGAAGATCCAGAACTTTCCTGACATCGACCTGCCGATGATCACCGTCATCGCCTCCTTGCCGGGTGCCTCTCCCGCGCAGCTGGAGACCGAGGTGGCACGCAAGATCGAAAACTCGCTGGCCACGGTGCAAGGTGTCAAACACGTCTACACCACGCTGCAAGACGGCACCGCCACACTGATGGTCGAGTTCCGCCTGGAGAAGTCGACCCAGGAGGCGATCGACGACGTGCGCGACGCCGTCTCGCGCGTGCGCTCCGACCTGCCGGCCGACCTGCGCGACCCCGTCATCCAGAAGGTCAACCTCGCGGGCACGCCGATCCTCACCTACACGGTGTCGAGTGGGCGCATGGACGACGAAGCCCTGTCGTGGTTCGTTGACAACCAGGTCACCAAGACCATGCTGGCGGTGCGTGGTGTGGGCGCCGTCACCCGCGTGGGTGGTGTGACGCGTGAAGTGCGGGTTGAGCTTGACGCGGCGCGGCTGCTGGCGCTCAACGCCACCGCCGCCGACATCTCGCGCCAGCTGCGCCAGATCCAGCAAGAAGCCTCGGGCGGCCGGGCCGACCTGGGCGGCGCCGAGCAGTCGGTGCGCACGCTGGCCACGGTGCAGTCGGCGCAAGAGCTGGCGGCCCTCGAAGTCACCTTGAGCGACGGCCGCCACATCCGCCTCGACCAGGTGGCCCAGGTCAGTGACACCGTGGCCGAGCAGCGCTCGGCCGCGCTGCTCAACGGCAAGCCGGTGGTGAGCTTCGAGATCGTGCGCGCCCGCGGCGCCAGCGAGATCGACGTGACCGACGGCGTGCGCACGTCACTTGAAAAACTCAAGCTGGCGCACCCCGACATCGTGGTCACCGAGGCCTTCAACTTTGTTGACCCGGTGATCGAAAACTACGACGGCTCGATGAAGCTGCTGTACGAAGGCGCCGCGCTGGCGGTGCTGGTGGTGTTTTTGTTCTTGCGCGACTGGCGCGCCACCTTCGTGTCAGCGGTGGCCCTGCCGCTGTCGGCCATACCCACCTTCGCGGTGATGTACCTGATGGGCTTCACCGTCAACGTGGTCACGCTGCTCAGCCTCTCGCTGGTGATCGGCGTGCTGGTCGACGACGCCATCGTCGAAATCGAAAACATCATGCGCCACCTGCGCGAGGGCAAAACGCCCTTCCAGGCCGCGATGGAAGCGGCCGACGAAATCGGCCTGGCGGTGATCGCCACCACCTTCACGCTGATTGCCGTGTTTTTGCCCACTGCCTTCATGGGCGGCGTGCCGGGCAAGTTTTTTGTGCAGTTTGGCTGGACGGCGGCGATCGCCGTTTTCTTCTCGCTGGTGGTGGCGCGCATGCTGACGCCGATGATGGCGGCCTACATTCTCAAGCCGCCCAAACACGAGCACAAGGAAGCACGCTGGCTGACCCTCTACATGGTCTGGGCGCGTTGGT
Source organism: Rhizobacter sp. (assembly GCA_046598195.1). Classification (GTDB taxonomy): domain Bacteria; phylum Pseudomonadota; class Gammaproteobacteria; order Burkholderiales; family Burkholderiaceae_C; genus Rhizobacter. The sequence continues at coordinate 10,134 of JBKJJF010000206.1, forward strand.
GCCTGACACACCGTGTGTGGACGCTGGTGGGCACGGCGGTGTTTTTCATCGGCTCTTTTGCACTGGTGCCGCTGCTCGCCACCGGTTTCATTCCGCCCGATGACCTCTCGCAGACGCAGGTGACGGTGACGCTGCCACCCGGCAGCACCTTCAAGGAAACCAACGCCCTGGCGGAGCAGGCGCGCCAGATCGTGCAAGCCAACCCCTACATCAAGCTGATCTACACCGCCATCGGTGGCGGCAACGCCGGCGCCGACCCGTTTGCAGCACAAGGTGCGGCCGAGGTGCGCAAGGCCGTGCTCACCATCAACATGACCCACCGCGACGAGCGCCGCGGCACCAGCAAACAAGACATCGAGGGCCAGCTGCGGGTGGCGCTCGAAGCGCTGCCGGGTGCGCGTGTCAAGGTGGGCCTGGGTGCGTCAAGCGAAAAATACGTGTTGGTGCTGGCCGGTGAAGACGGTCGCGTGCTGGCCGAGCATGCGGCGCTGGTCGAGCGCGAGCTGCGCACCATCCCGAACATCGGTGCCGTCACTTCCACCGCCAGCCTGGTTCGCCCCGAGCTGATCGTGCGGCCCGACTTCGCACGTGCGGCCGACCTGGGCGTGACCTCGGCCGCGATCGCCGACACGCTGCGCATCGCCACCGCCGGTGACTACGACCAGGGTCTGGCCAAGATGAACCTCAGCCAGCGCCAGGTGCCGGTGGTGGTGAAGCTGGCCGACAACGGCCGCCAAGACATCGAGGTGCTGTCACGCTTGCCGGTGCCCGGCGCACGCGGGCCGGTGCCGCTGTCCAACGTGGCCACGCTTGAGATCGCCAGCGGCCCGGCCGAGATCGCCCGCTACGACCGGCTGCGCAACATCAACTTCGAGATCGAGCTCAACCAGCAGCCGCTCGGTGCGGTGGAGGCTGCGGCGCTCGCGCTGCCCAGCCTCAAGAACCTGCCGGCGGGTGTGATCCAGACCTCGGTGGGCGACGCCGAAGCCATGGCCGATCTGTTTGCAAGTTTTGGCCTCGCCATGCTGACCGGCGTGCTGTGCATCTACATCGTGCTGGTGCTGTTGTTCAAAGACTTTGTGCAGCCGGTGACCATCTTGGTGGCGCTGGTGCTGTCGATCCCGGGCGCCTTCCTGGCGCTTTTTCTCACCGGCACGGCCGTCTCGATGCCCTCGATGATCGGGCTCATCATGCTGATGGGCATTGCGACCAAAAACTCGATTCTGCTGATCGACTACGTGATCCTCGCCCGACGCGACCACGGCCTCAACCGCTGGGACGCGCTGCTCGACGCGTGCCACAAACGCGCCCGCCCGATCGTCATGACCACCATCGCCATGGGCGCCGGCATGATGCCCATCGCCATCGGCCTGGGCGTCGACCCGAGCTTTCGTTCACCCATGGCGATCGTGGTGATCGGCGGGCTGATCACCTCCACCTTCTTGAGCCTGCTGGTGATCCCGGTGGTGTTCACGTATGTGGACGACGCAGAGCAATGGGTGTCACGCCACCTCAAGCGGCGGCACCATGAGCCTTCGGCCACCCCAGCCACCCCGGCGCTGCCGATGGCGGCCGACGCGAGCGAAGGCAAGTAGCCCGGAGTAGCCCGCTCAGCGCCGCAGTGGGGGGGTGCCGTCGCCACGGGTGGTCAACTCGGGCGGCGGCCGATCACCGCGCTCCAGGCGGTCTTCAAACTCGCCGACCACGGCGGCCACCGAGTTGCTGTTCTCCTCAAGCGTCAGGCGCAGCGCGCCTTCCATGTGGTTCATGCGCTTGAGCAGCTCGGCATGGCCGTCGGTGCTGGCCTGTGACACCCGCGCCAGCTCGGTCTTCAGGAAGGCCCGCAGCTCGGTGAAACGTGAAGCTTCGGCGGTGTCGGCCAGCTCGCGCTGCGCTTGCAGCTCTTTGGTGTGGCGGCGGGTCTCCTGCAGCGTGCCCGCCTGCAGCGAAATCGCCCACATGGTGAACAACAGGCTCAAGAACAAGGCCAGCCCCAGCATGATCAAACCCAGCGGCGCCTGCACGGTGGTGAACACCAGCGAGATCGGGGTCAGCGCAGTAAAGGCCGGCCAGTTGATCAGCGCAAACAAGCCGATCAGGACAAGAACAAAAAAGAGGGTGAGTGCGCGAACCATGGGGGGTTCTCCTTCGTGGCAAGGTGAACCCCAAGCCTAGGCCAGGCCCGCGTGAGGCGCTGTAGGACAGGCCCGCGTTCGGCCGCCGGTCACGCCGCTGTGCTGCCCTGCAAACCACGGATGCGCTCTTGCCGCAGGCTGGCTTCGCGCGCCTGCACCGCCTGGCAACGTGGGCCGCTGAACTCGGCCTGCAGCGCGTCCAGAAACACCCGCGTGCGCGCCGGCATCAGCCGCCGCCCCGGGAACACCGCCCAGGCCGAGGTGCTGGGCAAATACCAGTCCACCAGCAGCGGCACCAGCTCGCCACTTTGCACATAAGGCTCGGCAAAGTGGTCGTTGACCGCGGCAATGCCCGCCCCTGCACGCGCCAGGCGGATCAGAAGCTCCGGCGAGTTGGCCCGCGCCCGCACCGGCGGCACGCCCTCCCAATGCGAGTCGCCACGGGTCAGCCGCCAGACCAGGGGTTCGCCCGTTTGCGTCAGGATGTGCAGGCTGTCGTGCTCCATCAACGCCTCGGGTTCGGGCGGCACGCCGCGCTTTTGCAGGTAACTGGGCGCGGCATAGAGCCCGTGTGAAAACGTGGCCACGCGCCGGGCGGCGAGCGAGGCGTCATCAGCCAGCTCGCCCATGCGCAGGGCCACGTCGAAGTTTTCGCCAATCAGGTCGACCCGGCGTGGCGACAGATCAAGCTCCAGCGAAATTGCCGGGTAGCGCTCAATGAAGTCGGCCAGCACCCGGCCGAGAATCACCGTCGCAAAGTCGCCCGGCATCGACACCCGCAGCCGACCGCTCGGCTCCACCTGCCGGTGTTGGGCCAACAAGGCCGCGGCCTCAACCTCGTCGGCCACCTGGCGGGCATGCCCCAGCACGCTGTGGCCGAAGTCGGTGAGCTTGAGTTTGCGGGTGGTGCGCAGAAGCAGGCGCTCACCCAGCTGGGTTTCGAGCGCCGACATGCGGCGCGACACGGTCGACTTGGGCAGGCCCAGGCGCTCACCGGCGCGGCTGAAACTGCCTTCGTCGACCACGCGCGCAAAGAGCAACAGATCGTTGGGTTGGAGTTGGTTCATGGCAATCACTGTTCCACAGGTGGAACAATGTTATCCATTTTTATGGCTTCCGGAATGTTTACGGCATAACTACAGTGGCGCCATCACAACCCGTTTGACCGAAAGACGCCGCCATGAACATCCTGCAAATCAATTCCAGCTCGCGCACCGTGGGCTCGCACTCCTCACACATGGCCGCCGACATTGTCGAGCGCCTGCTGGCCATCAACCAAGAGTCAGCACTGACTTTGCGCGATCTGGGCCGCAACCCACACGCGGCGCTCGACGAAGCTGCGCTGCAGGCACTGTTCACCCCCGCCGGGCAACGCAGTGCCGCCCAAAACGCCCGCGTTTCGCAAGACGACACCTTGATCGCCGAACTGCAAGCCGCCGACGTGCTGGTGCTGGGTGTGCCGATGTACAACTTCGGCGTGCCCGCCGCACTGAAAAACTGGATCGACGCCATCGCCCGCGTCGGCGTCACCTTCAAGTACACCGACAAGGGCCCGATCGGCCTGTTGCAAGGCAAGAAGGTCTACGTGGCGTTGGCACGCGGTGGCCTCTACCGCGACACACCGACCGACACCCAGGTGCCGTACCTGAAGATGGTGCTGGCCTTCCTGGGCATGACCGACGTCCAGTTTGTGTATGCCGAAGGTCTGGCGATGGGCCCACAGGCCGAGCAGAAGGCGTTGGCATCGGCCGCGGCGCAGATCGAAGACGTGCTCGCCTAAACCGAAGCGCCGTACCAGTGGACGAGTGCCTGCGCGTGCAGCTCAGCGCGTGCCCCTTCGTCCAGCGGCGCCCAGCGCCGGTGGCTGCAGGCCGCCCGCGCCATGAAGTCGAGCCAGCCGACATGGGTGCGCAGCACCCGCTGCTGACGGTGCTCGATCAGCGGGTTGAAGATGCCGTGGCGTGAAAACAGCTGGCGCGGGTTTTTCTTGACCCACAGCCACGAGCCCATCTCCAGCGTCAGCGGCAAAAAGGTGCGGCCGGGCTGCGCGCAGGCCCGCAGGTAAAGGTGGTCCCACAGGTCGCCGTGCGTCAGGTACTGGCGGCTTTGGGGCTCCAGCACATAACGGTGGTGGGTGAGCGTCTGGTCGAGGATGTGTTTGAGCGCCAGCAGCTCAGGCAGGTGAGCGATGGGCTCGCTCGTGTGGGCATGCGGAAACCAGATGCGGTCGCGCAGGCCAAAGCCCGAGTGGCAGTCGACCGCCAGGCTGAAGCTGCGGCTGAGCAGCTCCTCGTCGACCACCTGGCACAGCGCCTGGGCCTCGGGCTGCATCGGCTCGCCCAACGCACCGCGGTACCAGGGCAAGGCAGCGCTCAGGCGCTGGCCACCAATCAAAAAGGGCACACGCGCCACCGCGTCGAGCGGCGCGTTGCGCATCAGGTCAACCCCGTGTGCGTTGGCGCGGGTGCCACGCGCCATGCCGGCCGGGTTGACCACGGGCATGAAAACCAGGCGCAGCGATTCAAGCTGCCGGTGCAACACGCCGTCCCAGGGCAGGCGCATCACCAGGTTGCGCAAAAACGCCAGCACCACCTCGGCGCCAATGCGCTCCAGCCCATGCACGCCGCCAAAGAAGCCGATCGCCGGCACATCCAGGCTGGGGTTGCCCAGCGTGATGGCGTGCACCGGGTAGCTCAGCCCACCGGCCTGCACCTCGCACACCAGGCGTTGCTGCAAGTGCAGCCCGCCGAGGTCGACAAGCTCTTGAAGATCGAGCAGTTGGGGAAGGGTGGGCTGGCTCACGCGGCGCCGAGCCTACGCCTCGCACATGACAGTTTGCCCGCCGGGCCAGGCCCGGGCTGACATCAAACCGTCATCACTGCGGTCTACGGTGACGGTTCACCTTCACCCACCGGGGCCCGCCATGCCACCCAAACTCAGCGCCGCGTCCGCTTTTGCCATTGGTGCGGCTGTCTTGTGGGGCCTGGTCGAGTTCATGGCCTTGTTCATGGCCTCGTGCCGATCACGCTGGGCGCAGCGGCGTCAGAGTTCGCGCTTGCCCTCGCACAGCGGGTAGTGGCTGCAACTCAGCACCCGCTGGCCGGCCAGCGGGCCGCTTGAGTGCAGCTGCTCCACCATCGCCCCGCCGCACAAGGGGCAGGGTTGGGCACGCAAGCGCCAGGCCGAGGGCGGCAGTGTGCTGTCGAGAAACGGCCCTTCGCGGCGGATGATCACCGGCTGCGTTTTTTCTTCGCGCGTGTGCAGCAGGTCGCGCAAGCGGCTGCCGTCAATCAGGTGGATGTTGCGGCCCTCGCTGAAGCGCAGTGCCTCCGGTGTGAACACCCCCGAGCTGAGCACAAAGCCGCCCGCCGCTTGGCGCGACAACATCAGCGTGTGCAGCTCGCGCAATGGCGCCACACCGACTGCGTTGGAGCGCCAGGGTTTGCAGTCGACCAGAAACCGCTCGGTGCCACGCGTGAGCACCAGGTCGACCGCCCGGCCACCACCGCCGCCGGTTTCGCTGACGGCATAACCGCGCTGGCGAAAGCCCTCGGCCGCGAGCCGCTCGAACTCATGCCAGCCCATGCCCTCGATCAGCGCCACGCCCGCCGGCGCCACGGTGGCAAGCAGGGGTTCGCGCCGCGCGCGCCAACCTGTCGCCATGGCCGACAGCCGCTTCAAAATGCCCTGCGCTCGCCCGGTTGCCATTGCCCTGGTACTTACCCGCCGTGACCTTGACAGCGAGGCTAACCGAGGCCCGGCGCGCCCACAATGCGGTGAGGCCCGGGGCGCCCCCTGGGCTGTAGCGTGCTGAAATGAACCGGGCGTGTTCAAGCCCGACCCGCCCCGCGATGGATGAACGCAGTCTTCCCCGCCCATGCGCACCTCTTTGCCGATCCGCACGCGACTGACCCTGCTGGTGCTCGCCACGGCCTTGCCCCTGGTCGCACTGCTGGCCTACAACGCCGCCAGCCAGGCCGAACACGAAGCCCAACGCGCCAGTGCCGAAGCCCTGCGCGCCGCACGCGCCGCGGCCATCGAAACCGAGACGCTGCTGAACAGCGCCCAGCGGCTGCTCACCCAGCTGGCACAACGGCCCGGCGTGAACGGGCTCAACGCGGGACAGTGCGACCCCATCTTTGCCAGCTTTCGCGACCTCTTCCCCACCTACACCAACCTGATCTCGGTGCACCGCAACGGCGACCGGGTTTGCAGCGCCATCCAGCCGCCGGCAGGGGCTTCGCCGCGTGTCAGTGTCGGGCTGCCGCTGCAGCAGGCCCTGGGCAGCGGGCACTTCACGGTCGGCCAGGTCAACCGCGGCGTGTTCACCAAACGCTGGGTGCTGCTGGTGGCGCAGCCGCTGCCGGCACGGCCCAACGCCGAGGGCCGCCTGGAAACCCCTGGCGTGCTGGCGATGGCGATTGACCTCGCCAGCGTGCGCCTGGCGCCGGGCCCGGGCGAGCTGCCGCCGCAGGCGCTGGCACGCATCGTCGACGGCCACGGTCTGGTGATCGCCAGCAGCCTGGCCCCCGACCAATGGATCGGCCAAAGCCTGGCCCACTTGCCCTGGTTCAAGGAGCTGGTGCCGGGGCAAAGCCGCACCGGCCAGTCGCCCGACCACGCCGGCGTGCCGCGCATCTTCGGTGTGGCGCCCATCCAGGGCACGGCCTGGCACGCGGCGGTCGGCATCCCGGTGGATCTGGTCTACGGGCCGGTGCGCGAACGCGCCCTGTTCAATGGCGTGCTGTCGGTGCTGGCCGTGCTGCTGGCCGCCGCGCTGGCCTACGTGGTGGCGCGCCGCACGGCGGCGCCGGTCGAAGCCATGGCCGCCGCGGCAAGACGGGCCTCGGTCGATCACAGCGCGCTCGCGCTGCAAGGCGTCTCGCTCGATGGTGCGCCGCGTGAGGTGCAGGCCCTGGCCGAAGACTTCCGCGACATGCTGGCCGCCCGCGCCCGCGCCGAGCAGGCCTTGCGCAACAGCGAAGAAAGCCTCGCCACCACCTTGCACTCGATCGGCGACGCGGTGATCGCCACCGACAGCGGTGGTCGTGTCACCCGAATCAACGCCGCCGCCGAACGCCTCACCGGCTGGCCTGCGGCAGATGCCGTGGGCCAGCCGTTGACCGAGGTGTTCCGCATCGTCAACGCCGACACCCGCGAGCGCGCCGACGACCCGGTGCAGCGGGTGCTGTCCCAGGGCGACGTGGTCGGCCTGGCCAACCACACCACCCTGCTCTCGCGCGAAGGCCGCGAGTACCAGATCTCCGACAGCGCCGCGCCCATCCGCGACGCCCAGGGCCACATCACCGGCGTGGTGCTGGTGTTCAGCGACGTGACCGAGGCCTACCGTGTGCAGCAAGCACTGGCCGCACGCGAGGAACGCCTGAGCGACACCGGCACCCTGGCGCGCGTAGCCGGCTGGGATTTAGAGATCGCCACCATGAAATCCGGCAGCACCGCCGAGATGCGCCACCTGCTGGAGATACCGGCGGACCAAAACCTGAGCTTCGAGGCTGGCTGGGCGTTCTGCCCGCCGCAGGTGCGCCCGCGCATCGAAGCCATGGTGAAACAGGCGATCGAACACGGCACGCCGTGGGACATCGAGATGCCGATGATCACCGCCACCGGCCGCCCCCTGTGGGTGCGCTCGCGCGGCCGTGTGGTCATGCGCAACGGGAAGCCCGAGCGGGTGCTCGGCGCCATTCAAGACATCACCGACCTGCACGAATCCGAAGAGAAGCTGCGCCAGAGCGAAAGCCTGCTGCGCATCGCCAGCAAGATGCTGCGCATGGGCGCCTGGGTGGTGACGCTGCGCGACCGCAAGATGGTGTGGTCAGACGAAGCCTGCGCCATCCACGAGCTGCCGCCCGGCACCGCACCCAGCCTCGAAGAGGCTTCGCAGCACCACGCGCCCGAGTACCGCGACGTGGTGCGAACCGCCTTCAGCGCCTGCGCCCGCCAGGGCACACCCTACGACCTGGAGATACAGATCCTCACCGCCAGCGGCAAACGCGTGTGGGTGCGGGTGGTGGCCGAAGCCGTGCGCAACCGCCAGGGCACGATCTCGCGCGTGCACGGCGCCATCCTCGACATCAGCGAAACACGCCAGGCCCGGCTCGAGCTAGAAGCCCACCGCCACCATCTGCAGATGCTGGTGGCCGAGCGCACCGCCGACCTGGAGAGTGCACGCAATGCCGCCGAGACGGCCAACCGCGCCAAGAGCTCCTTCCTGGCCAACATGAGCCACGAGATCCGCACGCCGATGAACGCCATCATCGGCCTCACCCACCTGTTGCAGCGTGACCTGCCCGATGCGCACGCGCAGGATCAGCTGGCCAAGGTGGGCTCGGCGGCCCACCACCTGCTGGGCATCATCAACGACATCCTCGACCTCTCCAAGATCGAGGCCGACCGCCTTGAGCTCGAAGACCGCGAGTTCGAGCCCCGCCAGGTGATCGCCAACGCGCTGGGCATGCTGCGCGAGCGCGCCGAATCCAAAGGCCTGACGCTGCAGCCCGAGCTCTCACCCAACCTGCCCGAACGCCTGCGCGGCGACCCGTTGCGGCTGGAGCAGATCCTGCTCAACTTCATCAGCAACGCGATCAAATTCTCGGAGCACGGCAGCATCAAGCTGCGCGCCCGTGTGGCCCAGTCGGCGAGCAACGCGGTGATGCTGCACATTGAGGTGCAAGACCACGGCATCGGCATCAGCCCCGAGCAGCAGGCGCGGCTGTTCCAGTCGTTTTCGCAGGCCGACGACTCCACCTCGCGCAAGTACGGCGGCACCGGCCTCGGCCTGGTCATCGCCAAACGCCTGGCCGGCCTGATGGGCGGCAACGTGGGCGTGCGCAGCGCCCCCGGCGTGGGCAGCACCTTCTGGATGGCCGCGCGCCTGGTCACCGTCGGCATGGGTGTGGGCGTGGGTGCGGCCGATGAAACCAGCCCGCTGCCGCTGCTCGTGCCCGAAACCAGCATCACCGAGCGCCACGCGGGCGCACGTGTGCTGCTGGTCGACGACGACCCCGTCAACCAAGAGGTCACCCTCGCCCTGCTGCGCCGCCTGCGCCTGGCCGTCGACGTGGTGAGCGACGGCCAACAAGCGCTGGAGCGCGTGCGCAGCGAGGTGTATGCGCTGGTGCTGATGGACGTGCAGATGCCGGTGATGGACGGCCTGGAGGCCACACGCGCCATCCGCCGCCTGCCCGGCCGCCAGAGCGTGCCCATCCTCGCGATGACCGCCAATGCCTACGCCGAAGACCGCTACGAATGCCTTGCCGCCGGCATGAACGACCACATCACCAAACCGGTGGCGCCGAGCCGGCTTTACGCCTGCTTGTTGCGCTGGCTCGATGCCAGCGCGGCGGCGCCCTGAGGGCCTGAGCCGGGCTCACTCATTCACAGCTGGCCCACACAACCCGGCGCACCGCAGCGGCAACGCAGCCGGCCCTGGTGGTGCGTCTCACCGTAGTTCACGGTGATCTCTTCGCCCAGCGCCACATCACGCATCGCATAAAACTCGACCCGCCCCTGGCGCACCCGCAGGCTCGCGTTCGGCCGGCAGGAGTGGTTGGCAAAACGCAGCGGGTCGAGCGAGCGGGTGGCATCGATCGCGCGCCGTTCGGAGACGGCAATGATCATGATGCGAGCCTGGCCACGGGCTCGCTGTTGTGCTTCTTGGAGGCTGATGGCCTCGCCGCGGATCTCGCCGATCTTGCGCCGCTGCGTGATGGCCGCGCCCGCAAACGCACCCTGCCCGTCGATGTGACTCTCACGCACTTCGACCACAAACTTTTGTGGGTTGCCGCGCACGCGTGCCGCCCCGTCATCCGGCACAGCAGCGGGTGGCAGCGAGACGAGTCGGGGCATGAAGCGATTGTGGCGTCAAGCAGGGCGGCGGCGGCAATCAGCGCACAAAGTCACGCTTGCGTCGACCCGCACCCGAACTGGGCCACAGATGGCTCGCTTTTCCATACATGTGGCAGCGCAGCAGCCGATAGCCTTGGCATCAGATGAATTTGCAAGGGAACACACCATGAACCGCACCTACATGCAAACCGCTCACCCGCTCGCTCCACGTTATGCGGGCGCCGCACCCAAGGACTCAATCGATTGGGAAGAAATGCCCTCGCTCGCGCCTCGCCTGGTGCCGCTCAACGTGCAGCGCGCACCCGCCCAGCCGATGTTGCGCACCGCGGTCAGCGACTTCAACACCGCGTGGGGCGTGACCATGCCCGCCGACCTCGACACCACACCGCAGCCCGCGCCCTACCGCGAAACCATTCGCGGCCTCGTCACACGCGAGATGAACGAACCTGAGTTGTTCAAACAATTCTTCGGCTGAAG
>JBKJJF010000324.1:0-3098 GCA_046598195.1 Rhizobacter sp.
TGGCGTCAGGGCGCTTGACCGCGTAGATGTGCCAGACCGCGATGAACATGGCGGCGATCGTCGGGCCGATTACAAAGCCGTTGATGCCGAACACCGCCATGCCACCCAGGGTGGTGATCAGCACCACGAAGTCGGGCATGCCGGTGTCTTTGCCGACCAGGAAGGGCCGCATCAGGTTGTCGACCAGCCCGATCACCAGCACGCCGTAGGCGGCCAGCGCAAGGCCTTGCCAGATGGCGCCCGTGACGAAGAAGTAGACCGCCACCGGCCCCCACACCAGCGCTGCGCCAACCGCGGGCAGCAGTGAGAGAAAGGCCATCAACACCGCCCACAACAAGGCGGCGTTGACGCCGAGGTACCAGAACGCGATGCCTCCGAGCGCACCCTGCACGGCCGCCACCAGCAGGTTGCCCTTGACCGTGGCCCGGATCACGGTGGTGAACTTGTCGACCAGTTCGGCCGTGTGGCCGGGTGTCAGCGGGATTGCGCGGCGCACGGCTTTCGCGAGGCTGGCACCGTCGCGAATCAGAAAGAACGCGATGTACACCGTGATGAACAGGTTGGCCACGAACTCGAAGGTGTTCTGGCCAATGCTGAAGGCGCGTGTTGCGATGAACTGGCTGGCTTGTGATGCGGCCGCCGTCAGCCGGCGCTGCAGCGTGTCGAAGTCGCCCAGGCCGAACAGATCGAGCAGCGACACCATCGAGGCTGGCAGTGAGTCGAACAGCCGTCGCAGCTGCAGCGCCAGATCCCACTCACCCGACTGCACGCGGTTGTAGACCCCCATCGCTTCGCGCGCCAGCGCGGCGCTGACGATCGCAAACGGGACGATCACCATCACCACCACGGCCAGCAGCGTCAGCAGCGCCGCCGGGTTGCGCTTGTGTCGCAGGCGGGGCAGCAGCCAGCGGTAGCCGGGTGTGAACAACAACGCGATGATGCAGGCCCACAGGATCGTGCCGAAGAAGGGCAGCAGGATCCAGCCGAACGCAAGCGACACCACAATCAGCAGCAGCGGGAAGCCTCTGTTTTCCAGGTAGGCGGGGGCTTTGGGGTCATGTGGCGGCATAGGGTGGGGGCGGCTTCAGCTTCTCAGGCGCCGTGTGCTTGGCACGGCAAAGTAGAACCACTCGTTGCCCGGGAGGGCTGCGGGGTTCGGGAACACGATGAAGCCATCGGCCGGCGCGTGCACGGGCGTGCCATCGGCCCGGGTGCCGATCAGCTCGCCGGCGCGCAAAGGGTCGTAGCTGGCCCATTCGCGCGCAAAGCGGTCGCCTGCTTGGTGGCGGTCGGTCACCTCGGCCAGGCGCAGCAGCTCGATGTCAGTGCGCGCCGCCGGCGCCGGCTCGTCCACCAGCTTCAAGTGCGCCAGCGTGTGGCGGATGGCGCGGTAGCCCACTTCGGGTGACTGCGGGTCGGCGTGCTGGCCACATTCGAGCGTGATGGCGTAACCGCGCTGGCTGCGCATGTACTCGGTGGTGCCCACGCCGTAGCTCGGGTCGGTGTTGAGCAACTGCGCGCGATCGGTGGGCGTGGTGCGTTGCAGGCGGTTCTTGACGCCGGCCGCATAGGTGTCGAGCCAGCCTTCGACGATGCGGCGCGGCCCCAGGCGCAGCGCCAGCGCCTCTTCGTCGGCCGCGTGGGCAAAGGGCTCCAGCGAGCCGCGGTTGTCTTGCGGGCCGATCATGGCGAATGGCTCGCCAGCGGTGTGGAAGGAATGCAGATCGAGCAGCACCTCGTGTTCGGCCAGCAGGGGGCACAAGACATTGGCGATGCTGTCTTCAAAATCGTGCGGGGCGGCGTTGGGCCTCAGGTTGCGGTTGAGGTTGCGCTCACCCATGCGCTGGCCATGCAGGTAGGCCAGTGGGTTGGGCACCGGCACGAGGGTGACGCTGCCTCGGGTGAGGTGCAAGGCGCCGCTGTCGAGCTCGCCCAATACCCGCTCGATGGCGCGTGTGCCGCAGGTTTCGTTGCCGTGCACGGCGCCCAGCACGATGAGGCGCTTGCCTGGCGCGAGGGCTTGGTAGCCGTGGGTGCGCAGATGGAAGGTCATGGTCAATTGTCTCCGGGCTCGGCGCTCCAGCCGGTGCGTTGTTTGCGGCCCTGCGCGTCTTCGCGCTCCTTGGCCCACAGCTGCTCCAGCTGCTGGCGGCCTTGTTTGGCGACCGCAATCAGCTTGGCTTCGTCTTTCTGGTGCAGCGCCATTTCTTCGAGCAGCGCGATGCTGTGGCGGCGAAAGCGCAGCGCCAGGTTGCGCGCCTGATGGCGCTCCCAGCCCAGGCTTTCCAGCACGCTGCGTGCGCTCATCAGGGCCGAGTCGAGCGTCTCGCGTTCGATCAGCGTGACGCCGCGCTCGCGCAGGCCGTAGTAGTGCGTCACGTTGCGCGCACGGGCCACGATGGTGAGGTGGGGAAAGTGCTCGTTCACCATGTCGACCACCTTCAGGCTCTGCTCCACATCGTCGATGGCGATGACGATGACCCGCGCGCTTGAGGCGCCGGCGGTGCGCATCAGGTCGAGCCGCGTGGCGTCTCCGTAGAAGGCTGGCCAGCCGAAACGGCGTACGCCTTCAACCTGCTCGGCGTCGTGGTCGAGCACGGTGGCGTCGATGCCGTTGGCAAACATCAGGCGCCCGACGATCTGCCCGTAGCGGCCGAAGCCGGCAATGATGACCGGCGCGTGTTGCGGCTGGTTGATCTCGTCGATGTTCACCGGCTTTTGGCGCGCGAGCATCGGGATCCACCACTTGTCGGCGGCCACCAGCAAGAGCGGCGTGAGCAACATCGAGAGGGCCACCGCCGCCACCAGCAGCGACGAGGTGGGTGCGTCGATCACGTTGCCCTGCGCTGCGGTCTGGAACACCACAAAGCCGAATTCACCGCCCTGGGCCAGCAAGATGATGAAGACCGGCCGCTCCGGTTTCGGCAAGGGCAGGGCGCGGCCCATGCCCCACAGCACGGCGGCCTTGAGCACCAGAAAGCCGAACACGATGGCAGCGATGAGCAGCGGTTGTTTGAGCACCACCGCAAAGTCGATGCTCATGCCCACGGCGATGAAAAAGAGACCCAGCAGCAGGCCCTTGAAGGGCTCGATGTCGG
>JBKJJF010000068.1:0-35310 GCA_046598195.1 Rhizobacter sp.
GGATCTGGCATGCGCCGCGATCATCAAATCCGCTGCTCCCAGCTGCGAGCCTCGCTTCTTCAGGTCAGCGCGGATCTCGGCACAGTGTCGCGCGGCTGCCTGCGGCCAATCGAGCACCGCCAAATGCTTGGAGAGTTCGTCGAGCACCTTTTGGTTTTGCTTGCGCTTGGCTGTAGCTGACGCCAGTACCCCGTACTCAAGCTCCACATACGTCATGACCGAAATCACCTGCTGCTGCAGCGGTACTGTCTGAATGTTTGAAAGCAGCGTCGGCGAGGTGCGACGCATCAGGAAAATTCAGGTGTCGGTGTCGAGCATGTAGAGGCCGCTCATCCGTAGTAGCGCTCCTGTACGGGCATGCGCTCGACGCCCACCATGAAGTCGTCCGACACGCGCACGTCTGAGAGGCTGAGGTACGTCGCTAATCAGCAATCGCTATGACTGTCGTGACTGGTGGATAGGCGTCGGCGGGTGCTTTGCCCGCGCCTGGCCGCCAGCAGGCTTGCCCACAGCCGAGTTGCCGGCAATTTGATCGAGCCCCGATTGCGCCAACCAGCGCCACCGTCTTCATCCACCTCGCCCACGGCGTGGCAAGCCTGTGGCCCCCAGCCCACTCAACAGCGCGCGCTGTTCACCAGCCGCTGCAGGCCTTCCTGATCGAGGATGTGGATGTCGCGCTGCTTCACATCGAGCAGCCCGTCGTCATGAAACTTCGAAAACGTGCGGCTCACCGTTTCGAGCTTGAGCCCCAGGTAGCTGCCGATTTCTTCGCGCGTCATGCGCAACACCAGCGACGATGCCGAAAACCCCCGTGCCTGCAAACGCTGCGCAAGGTTCAACAAGAAGGCCGCCAAACGCTCCTCGGCGCGCATGCTCCCGAGCAGCAGCATCACCCCATGGTCGCGCACGATCTCGCGGCTCATGATCTTGTGGAACTGGCGCTGCAACTCGCCAAACTCGCGCGACAAAGCTTCGAGCTGGTCGTAGGGGATCACGCACAGCTGCGAATCTTCGAGTGCCACCGCATTGCAGTGGTGGCGCTCGCTGCCAATGCCGTCGAGCCCCAGCAGCTCACCCGCCATCTGAAACCCGGTCACTTGGTCGCGGCCGTCTTCAGACGACACGCAGGTTTTGAAGAAGCCGGTGCGCACCGCATAGAGCGATTGAAACGCGTCGCCTGCGCGAAACAACATGTCGCCGCGCGCCACGCTGCGCCGTGTGCTGACCAGGGTGTCGAGCCGCTCCAGGTCGCTGCGCGAGAGGCCCACAGGCAGGCACAGCTCACGCAGGCTGCAGCTGGAGCAGGCCACTTTCAGTGCAGAAGGGCGGGTGCCGGTGGCGGCGCGCTTGAGCGGCTGCAGGGGCTGCCCGCCAGGGCACGCGTCGAGCTCGCTCGGGGGGATCACAGTGTTATTCATGATGTATCTCAACTTGCTCTGGATTCTGGTGGCAGAGCCCTTCGGAACAGTTGACATGAATCAACACGCCCCCTGGTCGCTTTGGCACAGTATGGGCACCATGACCCTCACTTTGTGCCCGGTGGCCGACACACCTGCAGCCACGTCAAGCATCACCCCCGAGTTGCTGCGTCGCTTTGATGTGGCCGGCCCGCGCTACACCTCGTACCCCACGGCCGACCGCTTCGTTGAAGCCTTCAGCGCTGACGACCACGCCCGGGCCGCGCGCCAGCGCGCCGAAGGCGCTGCCGTGGGTGGGCGGCCGCCGCTGTCGGTGTACGTGCACATCCCGTTCTGCGAATCGGTTTGTTATTACTGCGCCTGCAACAAGGTCGTGACACGAGACCACGGCCGCGCCACCGCCTACCTTGATGCGCTAGAGCAAGAAATGGCCTTGCACGTGGCCCAGCTGGGCGCGGGGCAAAGTGTTTCGCAGCTGCACCTGGGGGGCGGCACGCCCACCTTCCTGAGCGACGGCGAGCTCGACCGCCTGCTGGGCGCGCTGCGCCGCAGTTTCCGTGTGGCGCCGGGCGCCGAGATGTCGATCGAGGTTGACCCGCGCACCGTCACACGCGAGCGCCTGGCGCACCTGGCCCAGCTGGGCTTCAACCGCCTCAGTTTCGGCGTACAAGACTTTGACGAAGAGGTGCAGCGCGCGGTGCATCGCATCCAGCCCTTTGAGTCGGTCAAGGCGCTGGTCGAGGCGGCGCGCGAGATCGGCTTCGAGTCGATCAACGTCGACTTGATCTACGGGTTGCCCAAACAAAACCCCGAGTCATTCGCCCGCACGGTGTTGCAGGTCAACGCCTTGCGGCCTGATCGCATCGCGCTCTATGCCTACGCCCACCTGCCGCAGCGCTTCAAGCCGCAGCGCCGCATTGCCACCAGCGAGCTGCCGCCACCCGACCACCGCGTGGGCATGCTGAGCGAGGCCATGGCCTCGTTCCAGCGCGAGGGTTATGTCTACATCGGCATGGATCACTTTGCGTTGCCCGACGACGCGCTGGCCGTGGCCAAGCGACAGGGGCGCCTGCACCGTAACTTCCAGGGTTACAGCACCCAGCCCGATTGCGACCTGGTCGCGCTGGGCGTCTCGGCCATCGGCCACATGGGCGCCACCTACAGCCAGAACGCGAAGACCCTGCCCGAGTACTACGACGCGCTGCGCCAAGGGCAGCTGCCCATCGCCCGCGGCCTGGCGCTCACGCGTGACGACCTGATCCGCCGTGCGGTGATCATGGCGCTCATGTGCCAGGGGCGGCTGGAGTTTGAATCCATCGAGCTGGCGCACCTGGTCAACATGCGCGACTACTTCAAAGACGAACTCGCGCAGATGCAGACCCTCGCCGAACAGGGCTTGGTCGAGGTCGAACCGGGCGCGATCCAGGTCACCCGTGTGGGGTGGTACTTCGTGCGCGCAGTGGCCATGGTGTTTGACCGCCACCTGCAGGCCGACCGCATGCGCGAGCGGTTCTCCCGGATCATTTGACGATGGAGTGGGCGCTGATCTTCAGTGCAGCGCTGATGGGCCTGGCCGGTGCGCCGCACTGCCTGGCGATGTGCGGTGGCATGAGCGCCGGCGTGATCCAGCGCTGCGGGCGTGCTCAGCCCACCGCGGCCACCTTGGCCTTTCATCTGGGTCGGCTGCTCAGCTACGCGGCCGGTGGTGCGGTGGCGGCTGCGAGTGTGGCCCTGTTGCGCACGCTGGGTGAATCAGCGCCTGTGTTGCGCCCCTTCTGGACGCTGTTTCACCTGGCGGCTTTGGGCTTTGGCCTGTGGCTGCTCTGGACCGGCCGCCAACCCGAGTGGATGCAGGGCAAGGGCAGGGCGCTGCCGCCCGAGCTGGCAGCGCGTGGCTGGCAGCGTGTGCGCGGCCCGCTGCGCGCGGGTGCCACCGGCTCGTTGTGGGTGGCCTTGCCGTGCGGCTTGCTGCAGTCGGCGCTGATTGTTGCCACGCTGGGCAATTCAGCCTGGTCGGGTGCGGCGGTGATGGCCGCGTTTGCGATCACCTCGTCGATGGGCTTGCTCGCCGGCCCGGCCCTGTGGGTGCGGCTGGCGGGGAACGGCAGTTTGAGCCTCGCCGCAGGCACCTGGGCCATTCGGGTGGCGGGTGCCGGGCTGGCGCTGGCCTCGGGCTGGGCGCTGACGCATGGGCTGTGGGAGAGGGTGGCGGCCTTCTGTTTTGGCCCCTGAAGCTTGAGCTGGCTCATGGCTTGGCACGGCGGGTCGCGCGAGACTGCGTGACCGCCATTTGCACAGTGAGCCTGCCATGAGCTACCGCACCGTTCTTGTTCACCTCGATGGCGACGCCCGCTGCGCTGCGCGTGTGGCCATGGCCTCGCAGCTCGCCACGGCAAACGGTGCCCACCTGATCGGCCTGGCCGCAACTGGCACGCTCGCGCTGCCGGTGGTGGTTGAAAACGACCTGCGTGGCTGGCCCGATGTCGTCGCGCGTGTGCGCGCCCAGCAGCGTGAGCGTGCGCAGGTCTGGGTCGACCACTTCAAGGCGCAGGCCGCGGCGTCAAGGCTGACATCGTTCGAAGCTGTGCTGAGCGACGAAGAGGCCGAGGCGGCCATGGTTCGGCTGGGCCGGCTGAGTGACCTGCTCGTCGTCAGCCAGGCCGATGCACACGACGCAGGCAACACGGCGCCGGCCGGCTTGCCCCAGCGGGTGTTCATGCAAACCGGCCGGCCGATGCTGCTCTTGCCACGCGCCGGCCCGGTCGCCACCCTCGGGCGCACGGTGCTCGCCGCCTGGAGCGGCACGCGTGAATCGGCCCGAGCGTTGAGCGATGCGCTGCCGCTGCTGAGTGCGGCCGACAAGGTGTGTGTGCTGTGCCTCGACCGCGCCGACGAAGCCGGGGTCAGCCGCCTGCAGCTCAATGACCTGCGGCACTGGCTGCAGCGCCATGGCGTCAGCGCCGAGTGTGTGCAGGTCAGCACCACCGAAGACTTTGGCGACACCTTGCTGCAGCGCGCCGCGGGCTATGGTGCCGACCTGATCGTGATGGGCGGCTTTGGCCACCCGCGCTGGGCCGAGCTGGTGCTGGGCGGGGTCACGCGCACTGTGCTGGAGGCCGCGGTGCTGCCGGTGCTGATCTCGCACTGACTCATGGCCTGGGCGACACGCGGGCCCCGTCTTTCAGGCCCGGCGGCGGGTAGATCACCACCTGTGCGCCGGGGGCGACGCCCGAGCCATCGGGCAAGGCGGCGTCTTGGCCGTTGCGGGCCACCAGTTGCACTTGCCGCAGGCGGGCCCGCCCGTCTTGCAGCACAAAGAGCGCCATGCGATCCCCCTGCGGGAAGAGCGCACTCACGGGCACCAGCAGCGCGCGGTCCAGGCTCTGCACGACGATGCTCACCTCGACGCGAAAACCATCACCCAGCGCGGCCCACTGCGCGGGGGGTGAGGTGATGTCGACGACGGCGTAGACGCGCTGCTCTTCCACACCCAGCGCCGACACCTTGGTGAACGCAGCCGGCTCCACCAGCCGCACCACACCGGCGAGCTCGGCGCCACCCCAGCCGTGCAGCCGCACCGGCAGGCCGGGGCGCAGCTGGGCCGCGTCTTCGGTCAGCACGTCCACCACCACTTCGAGGGCAGCCGGGTCACCCAGCTCCACGAGGGGCGTGCCGGCCTGCAACAAACCTTCGCTTTGTTGCACCACCTTGAGCACCTTGCCGTCGGCCGGTGCGCGCACCAGCCACGGCGCGCTGGTCATGGCGCCGGTGGGCGCACGTGAGGGCTGCAACGCAATGCGCACTTGCGCCAACTCGTGGCCCACGGCGTCGGTTTCCTGGCGGGCGGCTTCGAGCTCTTTCTCGCGCAGGCGCTGGTTCAGCCGCTCAGATTCCACCTGCGTGGGCGAGACGAAGCCCTGCTGCGCCAACGACTCGGTGCGCCGCGTGTCAACCACCGCCTTGGCCAGCGCGGCCTTGGCGCGCTCGGTGTTGGCCTGCGCACGCGCCACGCTCGCTTCCATCGAGCCGATGCGCTCGCGCTGCTCTAGCCGCGTGCGTTCGTCGAGCAGCGAGGGGTTGGCTGGCAGCACGGTAGCAATGACCGCCTCACGTTTGACACTGTCGCCCTGGCGCAGCGCAAGCCGCTGCACCCGCCCGGCCAAGGGCATCGAGACCACGTAGCGGTCGCGCAGCCGTGTCTTGCCGTCTTCTTGCACGGCCCGCTCGAAGCGAGCCTGGCGCACGGGCGCCAGCTCCACCAGTTGGGGCGAGGGCATGAAGGCCCACACCACCAGGCCGACCAGCAGCAGCACCGGGGCGGCGATGAGAAGTTTTTTCTTCGTGTTCATGTTGTTTGCTCGTGTGGTTCATTCGCGGGTCTTGAGCACGCCCACCAGATCGAGCGTGTCGATGCGGCGGCGCACGATCAGTGCACTCACCAGGCCGGCCACCACCACACACAAGGCAGCAAAGGCATACGTGGCTGGCAAGATCACCAGAGGAAAGGAAAACTCGTCGGTCACCATCAGCGTGACGATGGTGTAAGACAAGCCATAGCCGAGCACGATGCCCAGCGGGATGGCCAGCGCAATCTCGATCGCCAGCTCGCCCAGCAGCAAGCCCGACACCTCGGCGCGGCTGAAGCCGATCACGCGCAGGCTTGCCAGCTCCCAGGCCCGCTCGGCCAGCGAAATGCGTGCGCTGTTGTAGACCACGCCGACGGCAATCACCATCGCGAAGATGGTGAGGATGGCGCTCATGGTGAGCACGTTCTTGGCGGTCACCTCTTCAATGTTGGCGCGCATCACCGATTTGCTGGCCGCCAGCAGCACGCGCGGCTGGCCCTTCAGCGCCACCAGCAGCTCGGGCTCGTGCGCGGGGGCCACGCTCACCGTCACCTGCGAGACCACGTCGCCTTCGCCCAGCAGGCGGTTGAGGGCACGCCGCTCCATGTAGGCGTTCATGCCCATCATCTCGCCCACGGTGCCGGCCAGGGGCAGCTGGAGCACCGGGCGGCGGCCTTCCATCACCTCGACCCGCACGGTGTCACCCACGCGCAGGTCGAGCCGCTGGGCCAGCCGGTCGGTCAGCAGCAGGCCGTGGGGGGGCATGGGGTGCACGCGGTGGTCGAGATCGACCACCCGCTGAAGGTTGGGCTCGGCCGGGCGGCCCTGAATGGCGCCGTGGTAGCTGCGGTGCCCGTTGACCAGGCGCACGCTGACCTGGCGCGCCCCCTCGGCCGCAGTCACGTGCGGCAGCTTCATGAACTCGTGCTGCACGCGTGCCGGCGTGGCCTCGATCAGCGCCACCGCCACGTCGCCGCGCATCACCAGGCCGAACTGGGTGGTGAGGATCTCGTGGGTGGCGTCGCGCCAGAAGGCGCCGGTCACCACGATGGCCATCGACAGCGCAATGCCGAGCACGGTGAGCCCGGTGCGAAACGGCCGCCGCTCCATCGTGCGCAAGACCATGCGCGTGGCGGCAGGGAACCAGTGTTTGAGCCCCAGGCGCTCGATCAGCATCGGGTGGTAGATGCCCGGCGCGGGCGGGTGCATGGCCTCGGCCGGCGCGAGCGAGACCGTGGCGCGGATGGCGTTGAGTGTGGCCAGCACACCGACCGCGAGCGCCACGCCGGTGGCGGCAAGCACCAGGCCCGGTGAGAGCTGGTACGCCAGCACCGGGAAGCGAAACACATCGGCGTAAATGCCGGCAAACCACTTGCCCAGCGCCGCGCCGAGTGCCAGCCCGGTCAACAAGCCCACGAGCACGATCAGCAGCGTGAGCTTGAGATAGTGCAAGGCGATCTGCAGGTCGGGGTAGCCCAGGGCCTTGAGCGCGGCGATCTGCTCGCGCTGGGTGGCGATCTGCCGGCTCAGCACCACGTGCAGCAGAAAGGCCGCCACGCCAAGAAAGATGCTCGGCAAGATGGTGCCCAGCACACGCTGCTGCGAGATCTCGCTTGCGACGATGCGGTCTGAGAGCTGGTCGTCGCGGCCATAGGCACGCGAGGTGCCATAAGGCGCCAGCAGGCGGTTGAGGTGGTCGATCACCGCCGCCTCCGAGCCGCCGGGGGCCAGGCGCAGCGAGACGTGGTTGAACGCACCCTCCATGTTGTAGGCCGCGGCCAGGGTGTCGTGGTCGACCCAGAACACACCAAAACCCTTCTGGTCGGGCGAGCCAGCCAGCCCGGCAAACACGTACTCGGGTGACAACGCAATGCCCACCACCAGCAGCTCCTCGCGCTTGCCGTTGACCAGCGCATGCAGTCGGGTGCCCAGGTCGAGCCGCCGCTCGCGCGCGAAAGATTCCGATACCAGCGTCTCGATGGTGCCGCTGCGGTGCCGCTCCACCATGCGGCCGCGGCGCAGCTGCACGGTGTTGAGCCGCTGGGCGGTCTGCGTGGGCAGGCCGATCAGCTGGCCGATGATGGGGTCGGTGACACCGGGCAGGTCAATCGGCACCAGTTGCTGCACCCGGGTGTCGACCTGGGCCACGCCGGGTGTTTGTTGGAGCTGCCGGTCGAGGTTTTGCGGGGCTCGCTTGAGCGAGGCAAACACGTCGGCGAAGCGAGCGTCGGCGTAGTAGATGGCACGCGAATTCTTGAGTGCCTGGTAGGCGCTGAAGGTGCCCACGAAACCCGCGATGCCGCTCGCTACCACCAGCGCGATGGTGATGGCCTGGCTCCACATCAGGGCCAGGTCGCGCAGGAGCTTGCGGTCGAGGGCTTTCATGGGGGCGGGCTCACCAGCGCAGCTCCGACGGCGCCACCTTGTGCGCGTTGGTCTCGATCTTCGCGATGCGCCCGCCGCCCAGGTACAGCACCCGGTCGGCCATGCCGGCGATGGAGGCGTTGTGTGTGATCACGATGGCGGTGGTGCCCAGCTCGCGGTTGATCTTGGCAATGACTTCGAGCACCAGCAAGCCGGTCTGGTAATCGAGCGCGCCGGTGGGCTCGTCGCACAGCAGCACCTCGGGGCGCTTGGCAATGGCGCGGGCGATGGCCACACGCTGCTGCTCGCCGCCCGAGAGCTGCGAGGGGAAGTGGTCGCAGCGCTCGGCCAGCCCGACCAGGCCCAGGGCTTCGCGGGCCGGCATGGGGTTGTCGACGATGTCGGTCACCAGCTCCACGTTTTCTTGCGCGGTGAGGCTGGGGATGAGGTTGTAGAACTGGAACACGAAGCCCACGTGCTCGCGGCGGTAGCGGGTGAGCTCGGTTTCGCTGGCCGCGGTGAGGTTGTGGTCGGCGAACGAGGCCTCGCCCACGCTCGGGCGGTCGAGCCCACCCAAGATGTTGAGCAGCGTCGACTTGCCGCTGCCCGAGGGGCCCAGCAACACGATGAACTCGCCGCGGTAGATGTCGAGGTCAACCCCTTGCAGCGCATTCACCTGCACCTCGCCCATGGTGTAAGTTTTGCCGAGGCCACGCGCCCGGAATACCACCGGGCGGGGCTCTGTTTCGCGGGTGATGGTGGGTGGTTCTGCAGTCAAATCCGTGTCCATAAGGTGATCACCTTAGACTGCCTCGACGCCAATGGGCCGATGCTATGCCGCGGCACCGGTTGTGCCGAGTTGATGCTTTATTCTGCGGATGCCGCCAGGCACCGGCTTTGACCGGGCGCATGCTTGCGCCGTCTTGCACCCCGAAGGAAAACGTCGATGGAACATGTGGATGTGCTGATCGTGGGCGCCGGCCTGTCCGGTATTGGTGCGGCCTACCACCTGCAGACCGAAAGCCCCGGGCGCAGCTTCCTGATCCTCGAAGGCCGCGAGAGCATCGGCGGCACCTGGGATCTGTTTCGCTACCCCGGCATTCGCTCCGATTCCGACATGTACACGCTCGGCTACCGCTTCAAGCCCTGGCCGCACGCCAAGGCCATCGCCGACGGGCCCAGCATCCTCGGCTACATCCGCGAGACCGCAGCCGAGAACGGCATCGACAAGAAGATCCGCTTCGGTCACAAGGTGAAGGGGGCGTCATGGTCGAGCGCCGATGCGGCCTGGACGGTCGAAGTCGAGCGGGTGCCTTCCGGCGAAACGCTGCGATTGCGCTGCAACTTTCTCTTCCTGTGCAGCGGCTACTACAAATACGAAGAGGGCTACACGCCTGCCTTCCCCGGCATCGAGCGTTTTGCCGGGCGGGTGGTACACCCGCAAAAATGGACGCCCGACATCCAGTACGCCGGCAAGCGCGTGGTGGTGATCGGCAGCGGCGCCACCGCCGTGACGCTGGTGCCCGAGATGGCCAAACAAGCCGCCCACGTGACCATGCTGCAGCGCTCGCCCACCTACGTGGTGTCGCGCCCCGCGCAAGACCCGATCGCGCTCAAGCTGCGCCGTTGGCTGCCGGCCAAGGCGGCCTACATGCTCACCCGCTGGAAAAACGTGCTGCTGGGCATGTACTTCTACAGCCTCGCCAAACGCAAGCCCGAGCGGGCCAAGAAGTTCATCATCGACATGGTGCAGGCGGCCATCGGCACCAAGGTTGACGTGGCCAAACATTTCACGCCGCGCTACAACCCCTGGGATCAGCGCATCTGCCTGGTGCCCGACGGTGATTTGTTCAGCGCGCTGCATACCGGCCGCGCCTCGGTGGTCACCGACCAGATCGAAACCTTCACCGAAACCGGCATCAAGCTGCGCTCGGGCGAGGAGCTGCCGGCCGACCTGATCGTCACCGCCACTGGGCTGGTGCTGAGCTCGTTTGGCGACATGGTCTTGAGCGTTGATGGACAGCGCGTCGAGGGCCCCAAGACCTTTGGCTACAAGGGCATGATGTACAGCGACGTGCCCAACCTGGCGTCGTCGTTCGGCTACACCAACGCCTCCTGGACGCTCAAGTGCGACCTGACTTGCGAGTACGTGTGCCGCTTGCTCAACCACATGCACAAGCACGGCTACCGCCAGTGCACCCCGCGCAACAACGACCCGACACTCGTCGCCGAGCCGTGGCTCGATTTCACTTCGGGCTATGTGCAGCGGGCCATCGAGCAGCTGCCCCGGCAAGGCTCCAAGAAGCCCTGGAAGCTTTATCAGAACTACATCCGTGACCTGATCAGCTTGCGCTTCGGCCGCATCGACGATGGCGTGATGGAGTTCTCTAACCCGCAAGTGCAGCCGAGCGAGGTTCAGCGGGCGATGGGCTGAGCCTCGCGTGCGAGCCAGTCGGCGGCCAGTTCGCCGGTGACGAGCGTGCGCGTGGTATCGACCTCGATCGCGCACGCCTGCTCGGCTGCGCTGAGTGGCTCACGCGTGAGCATCAGCCGCTCCAGCACCGCGACACCGGCCTCCGAGGCATCGTTGCCGCGGGCCTCGCGCTGGCGCACCCGCTCGCGCAGCACCTCGGGTGGGGCATCACACACCAGCAGCGTGAAAGGCGCACCGGCCGCGATGGCCACACCCTGGAACCGCTCACGTTCGGCGTGTCTGAGGCTCGCCGCATCGACGATCGTGGGCCAGCCCGCCAGCAGGCTCAAGCCGGCGAGCGCGCGCAGGCGCGAGAAGGTGGCGTCGTTGGCCTGCGGGGTATAGATACCGATGCCACTCGCGTGTGAATCGGCCAGCGGGGGCAGGCCGTGGAGGCGCTTGCGCTCCACATCCGAGCGGATGCGGATGGCACCCGCGGCCTCCAGCAGCCGTTGTGTCACGTGGCTCTTGCCCGAGCCCGGCAGGCCGCAGGTGGCCAGCAAGCGGGCGTCGCTCGTCTGCGCCAGGGCCTGGGCCAGCGCCAGGTAGTCGGGTGCTGCGCTCGCAGCCGCTTGCAGCCGGCCCACCAGCGCGCGCACCAGGGCTCGGTAGACCAGGTAGAAGCGCAGCACCGGCAGGCCGGCGTAGTCACCCGTTTGCTCCAGATAGGCATTGAGAAATCGGAACGCCAGGTCGCGGCGGCCGTGGGCCCACAAGTCCATCACCAGGAACGAGGCGTCGTTGAGCACGTCGATCCAGCGCAGGCCCGGGTCGAACTCCAGGCAGTCGAAGGCGGTGGCATCGTCGCCCAGCATCACCACATTGGCGAGGTGCAGGTCGCCATGGCCTTCGCGCACAAAACCTTGCGCCCGCCGATCGGCCCAGACCGGCGGCAGGGTGGCCGCCTGGTGGTGCAGCCAGCGGGCGAGGCCGGGGCTTGCCGCCCCGGGGTTGATGCGCTCGATCTCACTCAGCGCACCCAGCGCCGGGCCGGCCACCTGCTCGGCGCTGCCCCAGGGCGAGGCGGGTTCGGCGCGCGGCGCGTCGGCGTGAAACGCCGCCAGTCGCTGGGCAAACCCATCGACGTGTTGTGGCAGCAGTTGACCCGAGGCCAGCCGCTCGCTCCACAGCGCGCCAGCGGCGAAGCGGCGCATCTGCACCACCCAGTCGACGGGCTCGCCGCTGCCGCTGAGTGTGGGCGCATCGCTGGGGCCGCACAGCGGCAGCACGGCGAGGTACAGCCCAGGCGCGAGCCGGCGGTTCAACCGCAATTCGTCTTCGCAAGCCTGATGGCGTGTGGCCGGCTGGGAGAAATCCATGAAGCCCAGGTTCACCGGCTTCTTGAGCTTGTAGGCGTGGTCGCCAGCGAGCAGCACCCACGAGATGTGGGTTTCGATGAGCTGAACCTCACCACCCTGCGTGGCCTGCAGGTGCCGTCGCAGGCCGTCGACCAGGCGGGTCGGCACGCGATTCAAGCTTTCACTTGGGTTTGGCAGTGTTCACCGCACACGTGCTCATGCCAAACGGCAGGTAGGCCGGGCAAAAGCGAAAGAAGCCCGTGGCCAGCGGCACCACACCGATCCAGCCCCACACGCCGATCCAGCCCATCAGCGTGGCGAGGATGAGCAAGGCACCGACGGTGATGCGCACGGCGCGGTCGATGGTTCCGACATTGGTGGTCATGGGGTCTCCTTGAAATGACAACTCTACAACTCTGAGCTTGCACGCACAGTTTTGGCGATGGCTTGAGGCGCGTCAACTGGAGCCACGTTCAAGCGGCCTCGCCGCATCGGGCCAGCAGCATCGTGCGCACCTTGTCCAGAAAGGGCACGAAGTCGATCGGCTTGGTCCAGTAGGCGCAGGCCCCGGCGCGCAGGGTGGCGTCGACGTCGGTGCTCATGGCGTTGGCCGACAAGGCGACTACCTTCAGTTGCCGCGTTGCCGGCTCCTGCTTGAGCTGCTGCAGCACCTGGAGGCCGTCCATGTCGGGCAGCTGCATGTCGAGCAGCAGCACATCGGGTTGCAGTTGGCGTGCCTGCTCAAGCCCGCTTGCGCCGTCAACGGCCACCACCACGCGCACTGCGGGCCATTGGCGCAACACCTCAACGACCAGCAGCGCATTGACGGCGTTGTCTTCGATGTAGAGCACGGTGCCTGTGGGTTGCCTGTCGGTCTGGCTGCCGGGCAGGTGCAGGGGCAGGCGCACGTGCACCGCCGTGCCCTGGCCGGGCTGGCTCGCAACCGCCAGGCGGCCACCCATCAGCGCGACCAGGTGGCGGGCGAGCGCCATGCCGATGCCAGCACCGTCGATGCCACTGCGTTCGCGCCCCAGCCGGTTGAAGGGCTCGAACAGCGAGGCCTGTTGCTCGGTGGTCATGCCGGTGCCGTCGTCGACCACGGTGATGCTCACACAGTCGCGTAGGTGTTTCACCTCCACCCGCACCAGCCCGTCTCGCCGATTGAATTTGATGCCGTTGGAGACCAGGTGCGACACCACCTGGTACAGGCGTGCCGGGTCGGTGTGCAGCACAAAAGGGCGCTCGACTTCGTACGACGATTGAAGCCGCACGTG
The DNA here is from genome assembly GCA_046598195.1 of Rhizobacter sp. GTDB lineage: Bacteria > Pseudomonadota > Gammaproteobacteria > Burkholderiales > Burkholderiaceae_C > Rhizobacter. The sequence goes on from JBKJJF010000068.1 coordinate 13,174, forward strand.
TTGCGCGGCGGCGAGCGAGGTGTGGGTCGCCAGGGCGCTGTCGAGCAGCTCGCACAGTTCGACCTGGTGGCTTTCGATGACGATCTCGCCGGCTTCGAGGCGGCTCAGGTCGAGCACGTTGTCGATCAGGGTGCGCAGCTGTTGGCCGGCGGCCAGAAGCAGCTCGAACTGATGTTGTTCGGAGTCGCAGAGCCGGTCGTGCAAACGGGCCTGCAGCAGCTGGGCCATGCCCAGCACCGCATTCAGGGGCGTGCGCAGTTCATGGCTCATGCGGGCCAGAAACTCGGTCTTGGCCAGGTTGGCGGCTTCATGTGCAGCCTGCTCCAGGCGCTTGCGTTCGCTCTCACGCACCGCGGTCACGTCGCGCACCAGCACCGTCATCAGCAGCTTGTCGCCCTGGCCAACGCGTGAGACCGAAGCCTCGATCGGAAACTCGTGGCCGTCTGAGCGCAACCCACTCAGCGCACGCACCGCGCTCACTGGCGTAGCTTCGTGCTGCCCACTCCGGTATTCGCCCTTGGGGCGGCCCGGCGAGCTCATGGGTTGGCTCGGGCCTTCGCCTCGGGCATAGCGGCTCACGTGTGTGTGGTGGGCCTCGCGGCGGGGCCAGGGGAGCAGCCGGTCAAGTGGCTGCCCGAGCGCGTCTTGCGCCTTCAGCCTGAACATCTGTGCGGCAGCGTCGTTGAACAGCACGATGCGCTGCTGCGCATCGATGGTGATGATGGCGTCGAGCGCGGTGGCAAGTATCTCCAGCGCCCGCAGTTGCAGCGGGTCGGGCGATGGGTTCACCGGCCCTTGCACGGCACGCTCAGATGCTCTTGCGCATGCGGTCGGTAGCCCGGAAGTATTTGCGGGCGAGCGCCAGCAGCTGGCCATCGGTGGGGTGGTCGACCGTCTGCACGGCCACCACGCAGGCGGCCACCGCCTTGTCGTGCTGCTCCAGGTGCTTGGTCAGCTCGTTTTTTTCGTTGCCCGGGCCCACCACCAGGATCTCGGCCGCGCCACGCAATGCTTCAGCCACGGCGTGCAGGTAGTCCGCGTCTTCAGGCTCGTGGCCCGAGCCGCCGCTCGGCCCGTTTTTGTGGTGGATCTTGCCGGGGCGGTGGGTCGAGTGCAGCACCAGCTGCTCGGCGGCATCGTCATTGAAATGGGTGACGCGGGCTTGTTCGTGATCGATCCACACGACGGCATGAAGGTGAGACATGGAAGTCCTTTGGGTGAAAAAACGGGGGCGAGCTGGCTGCGCGGCAAACACCGTCAGGCGACGGTGCTGCACAGCAGGGCCTGCAAGGTGAAGTGGTGGTTGTCGACTTGTTCGCGGGCCAGCGGCGTGTGCTTCTCGGGGCAGCTGCAGGCCAGCTCGGCGCGGCCGTCGCTGCAGCGAGAGGGCGACTGTGCGTCCCAGAGAAAGTCGGGTGGCGGGTCGCTTGGCGTTGTGCGCAGGCCCAGGCCGGTGAGCACTGCTGCGCGCCGCCAGGCATCGGTTTCGGGTGAATGTTCTTCGGCCCCCAGCAGGCACAGCGTGGTTTCGCTCAGGGGCTTGCCGCTGTGCTCGCGCATGGTCATCAGGTCGCCCAGCACGCGCAGCGGGTGGTTGGCCGCGGCCAGGCCGTTGAAGACCGGGCGGCCGGCGCTGCGCTCGACCTCTTGCACCAGGCTGAGCGGCATGCCTTCGCACTCAATGGCGTCGTACAGGCGGCCCAGCACCACCGCGGTTTCATGCGATGCGTCTGGCTGGGTGATGCGTGAGCTGCTGGGGCGGATGTGCGCCACCTGGGCGCCCAGGGCGGCGGCGGCGGAAGTAAAGCGCGCGAGCGCCGGGTCGCCGGGCGATTCGCACATCACCGCGATGTTTTTGCCGCGCAAGGGGCGCAGCGGGTGGCCTTCTCGATCGGCTTTCTTGAGGGAGCTGGCGGTGTCGAGCAAGACGACCACGTCCGCGCTCGACAGGTTGTCGAGCGACCAGAGGCTGCGGTGGTTGAGAAAGGTGTGGTTCATCTGCTCAGGGTCTGGGCGCCGGCCCCGGGTTTTGTGTGCGGTGAAGGTGCGCGCGACGTGTGGATGAAGCGTATTCGCGTGCTGGCGTATCGGGTTGACACGCGTCAAGCGGATGCCATGCACCCATGCCAATACGCGCCTGACACAAAGCATTTACCGAGTGTTACGCAGCGTCGCACCCCGTTCGCAAGCGGTTGTCGCGGGCTTTCTAAAGTTCAACCCATCGACAGAACACCCCTGTGACCACCTGGAGCCCCGCATGCTTGCAACCGCCACACTGACCACCACCGCCCGCACCGCCCCCACCGTCACCCACACTCGGCGCGCACCCGCTCCCATGCCGTGCCCGGTGCGCAACGATCAGCACGCCGGCCAGCGCATTGCCGACAGCCTGAAGCTCGTTCACGACAAGCTGCCGGTCACCCGCCGCCTGCTGCATGCCGGTGAGTCGGTCTACGAGGCGGGCGAGCGCTTCGACTCTCTGCATGTGGTGAATTCGGGGTTCTACAAGCTCGTCAACCTGTCGGCCGACGGCCGTGAGCAGGTGGTGGGCCTGCAGTTCAAGGGCGACTGGCTGGGCTTTGACGGCATTGCCAGCGGCCGCTACGGCTGCGACGCCATCGCCATGGACACCGGCGAGGTTTGGACGATCCGCTACGACGCGCTGCTGCGCGCCTGCGCCGAGCACCCGCCGCTGATGGGTGTGGTGCACTCGGCCATGAGCCGCGAGATGACGCGCGACCGCGACTCGCTGCTGTCGATCTGCACCCTGCCGGCTGATGCGCGTGTGGCCGAGTTCCTGCGCAACTGGGCCGAGTCGCTTTCCGAGCGTGGCCTGCGCACCGACCAGATCACTCTGCGCATGACACGCGCCGAGATCGGCAACTACCTGGGCATGAAGTTGGAGACCGTGAGCCGTGCGCTGTCTCGGCTGGCGCGCGACAGCATCATCCAGTTCAACGAAAACGGCCGCCGCGACATCCGCATCCCCGACCTGGCGGTGTTGGCCGCTTTTGTGCAGCGCTGCGTGTCACCCGAAGGCGCGACGCTGCAGTAACTCAGGTTCCGCGCGCTTGCAGCGCGCGAGCGATCGCGTGCCTGAGTTCGTCGCGCGAATAGGGCTTGGCCAGCAGCTCCCACGACAGCGGGGCGCTCTGGCTGGTGTCGAGCAGCTCGGCTGAAAACCCCGACATCAACAACACGGCCATCTGCGGCAGGCGGGCCTGCGCTTCACGCGCCAGCTCGGTGCCGCGCATGCCGGGGCCGAGCGCGATGTCGGTCAGCAGCAAGTCGAACTCGGCGTCTTTGGCGAGATGAGGCAAGGCCTGCTCGGCGCTGGCGTAGGGCGTGACCTGGCAGCCCAGTGTGTCGAGAAAGCGCAGTGCCACCGCGCGCACCTCGGGCTCGTCTTCCACCAGCAGCACCTTCAGACCCGGCGGGATGGTGTCGGCGCTGACCTCGTCTTCGTCGCTCTCAGACGCATGCTCGGCAAAACACGGGATGTACAGCGTGACGGTGGTGCCCGCGCCAGGCGTGCTGGCCAGGGTGATGGCGCCGCGCGACTGCTTCACGAAGCCATACACCGTGCTCAAGCCCAGCCCGGTGCCGCGGCCGGCCTCCTTGGTGGTGAAGAAGGGCTCGAAGGCTCGTTCTTTCACGCTCTCGGGCATGCCGGTGCCGGTGTCGGACACCGTAATCGAGACGTAGGTATCGGGCTGCTCGACAGCGAGGTCGAAGTCACCATGCAGCTCAGGCGGCAGCGTGTGGCAGAGCTGCCCGCTGAAGCTCAGGCTGCCGCCCGTGGGCATGGCGTCGCGTGCGTTGATGGCGATGTTGAGCAGGGCCGATTCGAGCTGCCCGGCGTCGGCCAGGCAAGGCGGGCAGGGCGTGGGCGTGTGCACCTCGATGCCAATGCGTTGGTCGAGCGTGCGCCGCAGCATGTCGGCCAGCGAGTCGAGCAGCAGCGGCACCTCGATGCGGCTGGGGCTCAGCACCTGGCGACGCGAGAAGGCCAGCAGCTTGCTCGTCAACTCGGCACCACGCCGGCTGGCGCGGGCGGCGGCTGTCACCAGCTGCAAGGCATAAGCGTCCCCGCTCACGCTGGGGTGCTCTTCCAGCACCTGCAGGTTGCCCTGGATCACCGTCAGCAGGTTGTTGAAATCGTGCGCAATGCCACCCGTGAGCTGACCGACGCTCTCCAGCCGCTGGGCGTGGTTGAGTGACTCTTCGGTATGCACCCGCTGCAGGTTGGCGGCCAGCAGGTTCGACAACGATTCGAGAAAGTGCAGCTCGTCGTCGCCAAAGCGCTGCGCCTGGCGCGAGCACACGCTCAACACACCCACCACCTGCCCTCGGTCAGACAGGGGCACCGCCAAGGCGCTGGTCAGCCCGGCGTCGAGGTAGCTTTGTGGCACCCGAAAACGCTGTTCGCTCCAGTAGTCGGACACCACCACCGGCTGGCCCTGGGCCACCACAAAGCCCGGCGGTGTGTCGGGTTGGTTGCGCATGCGCGAGCCCACGCCTTCACCCGGCAGCAGCCCCACGCCCGCGGCCACACGAAACTCCTGCCCGTCGGGCTCGAGCAAGAAGACCACGGCCACCTGCACTTCGAGCGCCTCGACGGCCACCGCAGGCACCTGCTGCTGCAGCACTTGCGGGTCGCGTGCATTGACGGCGATGCGCCCCATCTGCGCCACATGCTCGCTGTAGTGGGCACGCTGCAAGGCACGTTTGACGCGCGGGTAGTTGCCAATGCCGCGAATGGCCACCACCACATGCGGCAAGCCGTCGCCTGCCAGCGGGCTGAGCGAGATCTCGACCATCACCTCGCTGCCATCACGCCGCTTGGCCACCAACTCCATGTCGGTGCCCATCGGGCGCGGGCGCGGGTTCTTGGCGTAACTTTCGCGGTAGGTCGCGTGGCGCGGCCGGATGCTGTCAGGCACCAGGGTGTCAACCGAGAGCCCGCTCAGCTCACCGGCGGCGTAGCCCAGCAGGATGTCGGCGGCGGGGTTGGCGAGCTGGATCAGGCCTTGCCCGTCGACCAGCAGCAGCGCGTCGGGGTAGGCCGCGAAGATCGAACGAAACAGTGCCGGCTCGTCGCCCCGCAGCTTCATGCGGCACTCACGGCAGGCACGAACACATAACCCGCGCTGCGCACCGACTTGATGATCTGCGGCGCCTCCGGGTCGGCTTCGAGCTTCTTGCGCAGGCGGCCCACCTGCACGTCGACCGTGCGGTCGAACGGGCCGGCTTCGCGGCCACGCGTTTGTTCCAGCAAAAAGTCACGCGACAGCACGCGCCCGGGGTGGCGCACGAACACACACAACAGGTCGAACTCGCCCGAGGTGAGCGCCACGTCATGCCCCTCAACGTGGGTCAGGCGGCGGGCGGCCGGGTCGAGCCGCCAAGCATCAAACACCATCTTGCCGGAGGCTGGCGCCGCGACCGCAGCCGCCAACGCAGCCGGTAAGGCGGCCGAAGGCGGCACGGCCTCGATGCGCCGCAGCACGGCCTTGATGCGTGCCACCAGCTCGCGCAGGTCGAAGGGTTTGGTGACGTAGTCGTCGGCGCCGACCTCCAGCCCCACCACCTTGTCGACCGCATCACCCCGGCCGGTCACGATGACCAGGCCGCAGCGCCAGTGATCGCGCAGCTGGCGTGCGAGCACGAAGCCGTCTTCGCCGGGCAGGCCCAGGTCGAGCAGCACCAGGGCGGGGGTGTCGCTCGCCATCAGCCCCATCAGCGAGTGGCCGTTGTGCAGCTGGCTCACGCGAAAGCCATGCGTCTGGAGATAGTTGCCCAACAACTGGGTGATGTCGACTTCGTCGTCGAGAACGGCAATGTGGGTCGGTGTGGGGGTCGGGGTCACGGGCGGCAGGGCGAGATGATGACGATGGCGGCAAGGCTCCCGAGCGTACCTCCTTGGCCTGACGCATGCCTTTTTTGGCAACCGGCCCGCCATCTAATCGTCAGACCACCCCGTGTGCAGCCGCCCACGCACTGGCCAGCCCGACCAGCAGCACGGCACCCAGGCTCAAGCCATAACGCGACCCACCGGCCACGAAGGCCGCCACCATCCGTGTGGCGCTGTTGGCCGACACCGCCAGCAGCACGCCCAGCACCAGCTCGCGCGCCGCCAGGCCGTTGGCTGCGAACAAGGCGCTCAACGAGGCCACGGCCGAATGGGCGTCGACCAGGCCGGCAAGGGCTGCGCCGCTGAGCACGCCCGTCGCGCCGAAATGGCGCTGGGCCGCCGTGACGGCCACCGTGACCACGCTGAGCAGCGCGGCAATCAGCAGCGCCGCTGGCAGGCTGAGCGCGCCCGCCTGGCGCGGTGGGGCCTTCTCGGCAGCCGCCTGCCGGCGCGCCAGCCACACCAGCACGGCGCTCGACGCCAGGGCGCCCGCCAGCCCCGCGCCCGCCACCGGCGCCAGGGTTTGTGCGGCCTGCGGCGACAAGGCGGCGGCCAACACCATCACCTGCACCCAGGTGGCCGCGGTGGAGAGTGCAGCGCCGCTGGCCGTGACACCCGCCCAGGCGGGGTGCTGCCGCGCGCTGGCCCCCATCGAGGCGATGGTGGCCGTGCTCGACACAAAACCACCGAAAAAGCCCGCCGCGGCGTCACCCCCACGTGGCCCGAGCAGGCGCAGCGCCACGTGGCCCATGGCCTGCAACACCAGGATCAGCAGCACCATGGCCGCCAGCGGCCGTGGGTTGATGCCGCCCAGCCAGGCGATGGGCACGCTCGGAATCAGCGGCAGCACCACCAGGGCCAGCGCCGCCAGCAGCAGGCCGTCGTGCAACTCTTGTTCACTCAGCAGCTCGGTGGCAAAGCGGTGCAAACGGCCGCGTGCGGCCAACAAGGCCGCCAGCCCGGCCGCGCAGGCGGCTGCCGTGGCGGGCGACAGGATGGCTTGCACACCCACCAGGTAGGTGGCGAACAGCGCCAGCTCGGTCGTGATGCCGGGGTCGCTTGAGCGGCTTTTGTAGTAGGCCACGGCCACCAAGGCCACGATGAGCACACCTCCGAGCACCACCAGCCAGCCGTCGCCCAGGCTTTGGGCCAACGCGCCGATCAGCGCGGTGACGCTGAAGCTGCGGATGCCGGCGGCGCGCCGGTCGTCGCCACTGCCTTTGCGGCGCTCGCGCTCCAGGCCGATCAGCAGGCCGCTGCCGAGTGCGACCAGCAGGCCCAGCGTGTCTGGCCCGAAAGCGTCCAAACCGTCAGAGCCTGTGAATGAATCCGGCGCGCCCGAGCGGGTGCGCCAGACGGAGTCGATCTAGGCGCAAAGCACAGCCGTAGCTCGGGCTACGGCGAGCATTTGCAACGACGAGCGGCGCCGTTTGGGGCGCACGAGCGGGTGTGTCGGATTTGTTCACAGGCTCTCAGGTCTGCACTGATGTGTGGCGAGCGCTGCCGGGTTAGCCTGTGCTCTTCTGTGAAGGAGTGAAACATGTTCAAGGCACTGCTGTTGGAGAAGAACGAGGCCGGGTTTTCAGCCCGAGTGCAGCCAGTCGATGAAGCCGGGCTGCCGGCCGGTGACGTGCTGGTGCAGGTCGCCTGCTCGACCCTCAACTACAAGGACGGCCTGGCCATCACCAACCGTGGCCCGGTGGTTCGGCAGTGGCCGATGGTGGCGGGCATTGATGGCGCCGGCACCGTGCTGGAGAGCACACACCCGGCCTGGAAACCGGGTGACCATTTTGTGCACAACGGCTGGGGCGTGGGCGAGACGCACTGGGGTTGCCTCGCCGAGCGTGCGCGCCTGAAGGGCGATTGGCTGGTCAAGCTGCCCGCCGCATTCACGGCCCGCCAGGCCATGGCCATTGGCACCGCCGGCTACACCGCCATGTTGTGCGTGTTGGCGTTGGAGCGACATGGCGTGAAGCCTGGCGATGGCGAGGTGTTGGTCACCGGCGCAACAGGCGGTGTGGGCAGCGTGGCCACCGCCTTGCTGGCCGGCATGGGCCACCGCGTGATCGGCTCCACCGGCAAGGCCACTGAGGCCGATTACCTGATTGCATTGGGCGCGGCGGGGGTGATCGACCGCGCCGAACTGTCGGCCCCTGGCAAACCGCTCCAAAAGGAACGCTGGGCCGCGGTGGTCGACGCCGTGGGCAGCCACACGCTGGTCAACGCCTGTGCACAAACCCGCTATGGCGGCGTGGTGGCCGCCTGCGGTATGGCCCAGGGCATCGACCTGCCGGGCACGGTGATGCCTTTCATCTTGCGCAGCGTGACGCTGGCCGGGGTCGACAGCGTGATGGCGCCACTGCCAATGCGTCAGCAGGCCTGGGACAGGTTGGCGAAAGTTTTGGCCCCTAAGCTGCTTGAGCAGATGACCCAAGACATCACACTGGACGACGCCATTGAGCACGCCCAGGCCTTGATGGCGGGCAAGGTGCGCGGCCGCTTGGTCGTGCACATTCAATAAGCAACTTTGGCTCCCAGGAGACGGTGCATGACCCGCTTTGCAGACTTTCACCAACGCTCGCTGAGCGACCGCGACGGTTTCTGGGCCGAGCAAGCGGCGCTGATCGACTGGCACAAGCCCTTCGAGCAAGTTTGCGACTACAACAATCCGCCGTTCGCCAAATGGTTCGTGGGCGGGCAGACCAACCTGTGCCACAACGCCGTCGATCGCCACCTGGCGGCGTTTGCTGATGAAAACGCGCTGATCTGGGTCTCCAGTGAAACCGGGCAGGAGCAGGTTTACAGCTTTCGCCAGCTGCACGCCGAAGTGCAGCGCATGGCCGCCTGCCTGCTGGCGCTGGGGGTCAAGCAGGGCGACCGGGTGCTGGTCTACATGCCAATGATTCCCGAGGCAGCGTTTGCCATGCTGGCCTGCACACGCATCGGCGCCATCCATTCAGTGGTGTTCGGCGGGTTTGCGAGCGGCAGCCTGGCCAGCCGCATCGACGATGCCACGCCCACGGTGATCGTGAGCGCCGATGCGGGCAGCCGCGGCGGCAAGGTCGTGGCCTACAAACCCTTGCTCGATGAAGCGCTGCGCCTGTCGGTGCACAAGCCCAAGCAGGTGTTGCTGGTTGATCGGTGCCTGGCGCCGATGGAGCGGGTGCCTGGGCGCGACCACGACTACGCCGCATGGCGTGAGCGGCACCTCAGCACCACGGTGCCCTGCGTTTGGTTGGATGCCACGCACCCGAGCTACACGCTCTACACCAGCGGCACCACTGGCAAACCGAAGGGTGTGCAGCGCGACACCGGTGGCTACGCGGTCGCGCTCGCCGCCAGCATGAAGCACATCTTCCAGGGCCAGGCGGGCGAAACCTTCTTCAGCGCCAGCGACATCGGCTGGGTGGTGGGCCACAGCTACATCATCTACGGCCCGCTGATCGCCGGCATGGCAACCCTCATGTATGAAGGCCTGCCGATTCGCCCCGACGCAGGCGTGTGGTGGAGCCTGGTCGAAAAGTACAAGGTGAGCCTGATGTTCACCGCGCCCACGGCGGTGCGGGTGCTGAAGAAGCACGACGCCGAGTTCCTGACGAAGTACGACCTGAGCTCCCTGCGCACGCTCTTTCTCGCCGGCGAGCCGCTTGATGAGCCGACGGCGCAATGGATCGCCCAAGGCCTGGGCAAGCCGGTGATCGACAACTATTGGCAAACCGAAACCGGTTGGCCCATCCTCACCATTGCCAACGGCGTGGAGAAGGCCCCCACCAAGTTTGGCAGCCCCGGTTTTGCGATGTATGGCTACGACGTGAAGCTGCTCGACGACGCCACCGGCAAGGAACTCACCGAGCCCAACCAGAAGGGCGTGCTGGTGATCGAAGGCCCGCTGCCGCCGGGTTGTATGCAAACCGTGTGGCGCGACGACAAGCGCTTCGTCAACACCTACTGGAAGACGATCCCCGGGCGCTTGGTCTACAACACCTTTGACTGGGGCATTCGCGATGCAGACGGCTACTACTTCATCCTCGGCCGCACCGATGACGTGATCAACGTGGCCGGCCACCGCCTGGGCACGCGCGAAATCGAAGAGAGCATCTCCAGCCACGCGGCGGTGGCCGAGGTGGCGGTGGTGGGTGTGGCCGACCCGCTCAAGGGCCAGGTAGCCATGGCCTTCGTGGTGGTGAAAGACGCGGGCTGTATAGCCGACGACGCCGCCAAGCTCAAGCTCGAAGGCGACATCATGAAAACGGTGGATTCGCAGCTGGGCGCTGTTGCCCGGCCGGCCCGTGTGCGCTTCGTGACAACCTTGCCCAAGACACGCTCCGGCAAGCTATTGCGGCGCGCGATTCAAGCGGTGTGCGAGCAGCGCGACCCGGGCGACCTGACCACGATCGAAGACCCGAGCGCCTTGCAGCAGATTCGCGACCTGCTCTGAGAGCCTGGGCCGCTCAGGCCCGCTGCAAGGCGGGCACCAGGCGCTCGCTCTGCGGCATGGCTGCACCGTCGCCGATTTCGGTGGCAATCTGGGTGCAGACCGCGCGGCACAGCATGGCGGCGCGCTCACTCTGGATGCGGTAGAAGATTTGCGTGCCGTCACGGCGCCGGGCGAGGATGCCGGCGCGGTACAGGGTGGCCAGGTGCTGCGACATGTTGGGCTGCGTCGCGTCAATCTCCGAGAGCAGCTGTGACACGTTCTTTTCGCCGTGGCACAAGGCGCTGATCAGCCGCAGGCGAACGGGCGTCGACAGCACTGAAAACAGCTCGGCTGCGGTTTCAAAAACCTTGTCGGATTCGTTGCCGCTCATTCGGGTCTCCCTTCGGTTACGTGGGCCGAGAATGATAGCCCAGCACCGGGTTGGCATCGCTCAATGCGCAAACACGCAATCAAGCGCCGAGCCGCGGGCTGCGGTGCGGGCCGCGCTTGATGCAAGACAAGGTGCCAAGGCCCTGATGCGCAGACGATGCTTCACCAACCGGCACCGAGGTGAGCATGGAAGACACGTTCAGGATCGAGCTCGTTCAGCAGGCGGACTACCGCTTCGAGACCCATTTCGACAACCCGGACGTGCCGGCGCTGGTTACCGACGAACCCGCTCCGCTGGGGCGAGACGAGGGGCCCAACCCGTCGCGCCTGCTGGGCACCGCCGTGGCCAACTGCCTGGCGGCCAGCCTGCTGTTTTCAATGCGCAAGTTCAAGAACACGCCCGACCCGATCCGTGCTGTGGCCACCGTGCGCATGATGCGCAACGAACAGAAGCGCCTGCGTGTGGGCGGCATGGCGGTTGATCTGCACCTGGCTGTGCCTGCTTCGGCTATCGGCATGCTGGATCGCATCCTGGCGCAGTTCGAAGACTTCTGCGTCGTCACCCAGAGCGTGCGGCAGGCATTCCCTGTCGAAGTTCAGGTGTTCGACAGCACCGGGGTGCTTCTTACCCCACCACGGGCTGCATAGGCTGGGCGGGGCTCACTCTCACTCTCGCTCCTGCTCCATCAGCAGGTAGGTGTTGTACGCGTTCATGCGATTGGCCGCATTGAAAAGCGGCAGCTTGTCGAAGCGTGACCAGTCGGCCTTGCGGTAAGCCTCGTCAAACGGCTCCAGGTTGCGCGCCGCCTGGCCCATGGCCTGGCGCAGGTGGGCGAGGTAGTCGCGTGTGAGCGTGAGGTCTGCGTGGGCCTGCGTGGACTGTGGGCCATGGCCCGGCACGATGACCCGAGCGTCGAACTGCAGCAACTGGTCGAGTGCGGCGATCCAGTGCTTGCTGTCGGCTTGTCCGACAAACGGCACCCGGCCCCGAAACACCAGGTCACCTGCAAAAAGCACCCGTTCGCCAGGCAGGTAGAACACCAGGTCTTCGGGGCTGTGCGACGGGCCGGCCGGGCGAATCTGGAACTGCACGCCGCCGATTGTCAGGTCGGTGGGTTTGTCCAGCCACTGGTCGGCGCTCACAAGCCGGGTCTTGTCGTCTACCCAAGGTGCCAGTTCCTGGCGACTGGCCTGCAGGCGCAGCCGGGCGGTGTCGGAGTTGAGGTATTCCAGCCCCAGCCGGTGCGCCACGATGCTGGCGCCAGCCTCCTTGAAGACCTGCAGCCCGTAGATGTGATCGGCGTGGTAATGCGTCACCAGCACATGGCTTACCGGCTTGGGTGTGATGCGGCGGATCTCTTGCAGCAGCTTTTGGGCAAGCGCTGGAGAGCCCAGCGCGTCGATCGCGACCACCGAGGTGTCGGTCACCACAAAGGCCGCGTTGGAGATGAAGTTCTGATTGGCTGGCGAGCCGAGCGCTGACTCACCTTGCACGAACCACACCTTGTCGGCCACCCGTTGCGCTGACATGCTGCCGGCCTGGGCCACCGCCACTGCGGGGGCTACCAGAACCCACAGCCAGAGCAGCATGCGCAGGGCGCCAGAAACGGGGTGGTGACGTGTCGTCATGGTGTGTGTGGCCTGGGTGGATGTTGCGAAAATACGCTATATCCGCATAAAAGAATATTAGATGAGACTCACCCGCGACGCGCTAGGGTTGAACAGCAAGGAGCCGGCCAGGCGAGGCAAGGGCGCGGTGCCATGGCCTTGTGGGCCGTGGCAGCCGCTGCAGGCCGGCACGCCCGAGTAGGGGTTGCCGCGCGAGTAGATGAAGCGGCCCATTTGCGCGAGCTCGGTGTCGTCGACCTTGTGCTTTTGCGGCGGGCGGGTTTCGAAGTACTTGCCCAACGCGTTGAAGTCGACCGGCGTGAGGTCGCTCACCATCGGCTGCATGGTGGTGCTGACGCGTTTGGCCGAGCGGCAGTCGGCCAACTGCCGCGCCACGTGGCCGGCATGCTGGCCGGCCAGGCGCGGGAAACCTTCGAGGTTCAGCTCGCGAAACAGCGCGGCGGCGATGAATGCGCCGATGAACACACCGGGCACCAGGCCGAGATCGAAGTGGGGTGGCTTGTCACCGGGGAAGAGCACGCGCGTGAGCAGTTCGGCCGCGGAGCCGGTGAAGCTCAGTGCCTGGACGGGGTGGGGGTCGAACGAGGCCTTGGCGACCGCGCAGGTGAACCACCAGGCCCCGGCCATGCTGAGCCCCACGCCGATGGCACCGGCCCAACCCCACACCGGTACCCGCTGGCGCCGCGCCCACAGCACGGTGCCAGCCGGCCACACCAGGCCGAACAGCAAGGCACCGGGCTGGCCGATGCCGGTGCGCGCGATCAAATCGCGTGACACGGGTTTTCGCCCAGACGTTCAACAACTGCTTTGAGGCCCATGGGTGCTGGCAGTCGCCTCAGGCTCTCAGGGCTTGAGGTAAGCGTAGCCCTGTCTCTGCAGCCTGGTGATACGCACCACACCCGAGGGCGTGAACTCGGCCTCCTGGATGAACTGCTCCTTCTTCAGGTTGCGGTTCTTCAGCGTGATCTCGCAGACCTCGAATTTCACCCCGCGGCTCACCAGCGCGGCCACGGTGGCGGCGTAGGGGCTGCCGTTGCGGTCGGCGGCGCCCTCCATCATGAAGTCGACTCCTTCGCCGTGAGACACGAAGGTGATCTGCGTGGTGGGCTCGGTGTCCAGGTGGTTGCGTGCGTTGCGCAAGCCGGCCAGGGCCTGCGTCATGGCATCGGAGATGTGATAGACGACACGGTCTTGCGCGGCGGCGGCACAGGCTGCCAGGGCGAGCAGCGAGGAGAGCAGCAGTTTTTTGATCATGTGCAGGTCACCGGTATGGGCGCAGCCTTTCAAGCGAGCCCGGGGTTGCGCCCCATGCCCAACAGGCGCGGGGTGTTGAGCTTGCGTGGCGTGACGCGGCCGTGTGTCTTGAGCCAGGTCTCGACCACGTCCCAGGCCAGCTTGTTGCCGGCCTTGCTCGCTTCTTCGGCCACCGGCGCCCAGCCGGCCACCTTGTAGGTCTTGCCGGCTTCGATGGGCTTGCCGTTGAGGCGCATGTCGCCAATGCGTTTGCCCATGGCTTCGGTCGGTGTGCAGCTGTAGGTGAGGCCGCCCACGCGCACCATGTCACCGCCTTGCTGGTAGTAAGGGTCGGGGTTGAAGAGGTTGTCACACACGTCTTCGAGCACGGTCTTGATGGTCTCGCCGCTCATGTCGGTGAGCGTGGCATACGAATACGTGGTGGCCAGCTGGTCCATCAACAGCTCGCGCGTGATCACGTCGCCCGGCAGCAGCGAGGTGCCCCAGCGGAAGCCCGGCGAGAACGCGATCTCGGCGCCTTGCACGTCCATCAGCGCGTCGACGATGAGCTGGTCCCAGCTGCCGTTGAAGTTGCCGCGGCGGTAGAGCAGGCCGTCGGTCACTGCGAGTTTTTCAGAGAGCTTGTCGGCAAAGGGCTCGCGCACTTTGTCGATCAGTGCCTGCATCTCGGGGTCGGCGCGCAGCATATTGGAGAAGACCGGCATCAGCTTGTAGCGGTAGTCGCTGACCTTGCCGTCTTTCACCTCAAAGTCGAGCACGCCGAGGTACTTGCTGTTGGAGCCTGCGTTGGTAACCAGGGTCTTGCCACCGGCGTTCTTGACGACCATCGGCACGGGCACGCCGTCGTGTGTGTGGCCACCAAGAATGGCGTCGATGCCGCGCACGCGGGTGGCCATCTTCAGGTCGACATCCATGCCGTTGTGCGACAGCACCACCACTACCTGCGCCCCCTTGCCGCGCGATTCGTCGACCATGGCCTGCATGTTGTCGTCTTGAATGCCGAAGCTCCAGTCGGGCACCATGTAGCGTGGGTTGGCGATCGGCGTGTAGGGGAAGGCCTGGCCAATGATGGCCACCGGCACGCCGTTGATCTGCTTGATGACGTAAGGCTTGAACACCGGGTCGCCGAAGTCGGTGGTCTTCACGTTTTGCGCAATGAACTCGACCTGGCCCGCGAAGTCCTTGTCGACGATCTCCTTCACGCGCTGCTGGCCGTAGGTGAACTCCCAGTGGCCGGTCATCACGTCCACACCGAGCAGCTTGCAGGCGTCGACCATGTCTTGCGCGTTCGTCCACAGCGAGGTGGCTGAACCCTGCCAGGTGTCGCCACCGTCGAGCAGCAGCGCGCCGGGGCGGCTGGCCTTCATGCGCTTGACCAAGGTGGCGAGGTGCGCGAAGCCGCCGACCTTGCCGTAGCGGCGTGCGGCTTTCTCGAAGTCGATGTAGGTGAACGCATGGGCCATCGCCGTGCCGGGGCGGATGCCGGCGGCACGCAGCAGATGCTCGCCCACCTGGTGCGGCGTCTGGCCGGCCATGGCACCCACCCCGAGGTTGACGCTCGGCTCGCGGAAGTGGATGGGCAGCAGCTGCGCGTGGCAGTCGGTCATGTGCAACAGCGACACATTGCCGAAACGTGGCAACTCATACAGGCCGCGCTCGGCCGTGGCGGCGTCGGCATCGCCGTAGCGCGCCAGGCCCATGCCAGCTGCCGATGCGGCGCCCAGAACCTGCAGAAACTCGCGCTTGCTCAAGCTCATGATTCAGTCTTCGCTTATGTTTTGGCGCTGAAAAAACCCGCGACTGCGGGCTGGGTGAAACGGTGCACGCTCACTGATTGACCGGAGACTTCGGGTCGAGCAGCAAGGCCATGATGTCGCGCATCTGTTGCTCGTTGAGCAAACCTGCGTGGCCGAAGCGCGGCATGTTCGAGCAGGCCGCATAGGCCTTGCTGTTCCAAAGTTTGCCCCAGGTGTACTGCACGATGGGCGCGCTGGTCGGGCTGGCCGGGTCGGACACACCGCGCAGCTTGCCGTACTGGTACAGGCTGGGGCCGATGGTGCCGTAGGAGATCTCGGCCTTGCTGATCTGGTGACAGTTGTAGCAGTTGCCGCCGTTGTTGCTGGTGGTGGGGTCGGTCCAGGTCATGCCGCGGCCGTTTTGGGCGAGCTTCTCGCCTTCGCGCCAGTCGCCCAGGTACTGCCCGCCGGCCGGCCACTTGATCGTGGCCAAAGAGGTTGCCTCGATCTGTTTGGCAATGGCTTCGCTCGGCGGCGTGTCCGACGAACAGGCTTGTTGCCCCAGGTCCTGATCCAGGCGGTCGATCTTGGCGATGCCCTGGTCGCGAAACGAACTCTTGATGACGGTGAGCGCCTGCTGGTCGAGCTCTTGCGGCGACGGCATCGAGGCGCACCCGACGGCGGCGATCGCCGCGCCGGTGGCGATGATGATGAGCGGTTTGTTCATGTGATTCCCTGATCAGCGCTTGAGTGCGGGCGCAATCGACTCGGCGCCCGAGGCGTTGACGCCCATGTAGACCCCGAGCGCGATGGTCACGTCAGACGCATAGCCCGGGAACGGGAAGCGCTGCTGGCGGTAGCAGTCGTTGAGGCGTCGCTGCATGCCCCACAACTCGCCGCTCGACACGCGGTAGGCCGGCCAGGCTGCAAAGCCGACACCGTTGCCGGGGTTCTTGGTCAGGTCGGGCAGGTCTTGCATGCGGATGCGCTTGCCGGGCTCACCGTGGCACGAGGCGCACGAGAAGTCGTACGGGCCACCGCGGAAGAAGAAGGCCCGTTTGCCTACTTCGTACATCGTCTTTTCTTTCACGTGCGCCTGCGGCAGGTTCATCTTCATGCCGCGCGACTCGGCGGAGATCCAGGCGACCAAGGACTCCATGTTTTTTTGCTCACCGCGACCGAAGGGCGTCTTGGCGATCTCGGCGGCGCTGAAGCCTTGCAGCGTTTCCATGCAGGTGAGCAGGCGTGATTCGAGGTCTTGCACCCGCTGGGTGTCGGCAAAGTAGCGCGGCAGTTCTACAAAGGCGCCTTTGACCACACCGGCACCACGACCCAGGTCGCAGGCCTGCAGCGACACGTTCTTGGGCCCGCGCGTTTGCTTCCAGAGGTCTTCACCCTTGGCCTCGAACAACTCGGCCGGGTTGCCGTCGGCAAGCATGGCGCGGTACTCGGCTATGCCGTCGGCGGCGCTCTTGGTCTGCTGCGCCAGGGTCGGGCTGGTTGCCGCCAGGGCGGTGGCCAGCACCGCCAGGGCTTGCATCGTTCGCTGCTTCATGGGTGTCGTCTCCAGTGCTTTTTGCGGGCCTGTGGTTCAGGACACGACCGCTTCGTCAGTGCGCGTCTCGCCGCGGTTGTCGACCCAGGTGACGGCCACCTTGTCTCCCGCCTTGGCGCTCTTGATTGAGAACTGCATGAACGGGTTCTTGGACACCGACGCGCCCCATTGGGCGGTGAGAACAACCTTGTCGTTGTGCTTGGCGGTGACGTGCTGGATGTACCAGGCGGGGATGAACTTGCCGGCGCCGTCCTTGCGCTGGCCGGTCTCCATCTCGTGGCTCATCAACACTCGAACGGTGGCCTTGCCACCTGCGGCTTGGGCGCGAATGCGCATCGGGTCTGCCATGGGGTGCTCCTTGTGGCTTGAATGTGAAAGGTGAGGGCGTGTCAGGTGCGGGGCTCAGCCGCCGCAGCCACCCAGCGTGACCTTGATCTCTTTCTGCGCGAAGAGGTTGCGGCCGTCGGCCATCATGGCCACGGCCACCACGTTGGAGGTCTGGCCCATCTTCACGCGGGTGGAGATGTTGGCGTCCAGCGCATCGGTGAAGTCGAACATGGCCGACAACATGCTCGGGTTCTTCTCCACCAGCAGCAGCATGCGTTTCACCCCCGCCAGGGTGGTGGATGCACCCAGCGGCACCACGGCGCCGTTCTCGGCGATGTCGGGCCCCTGGATGCTCACGTCCTTGCTCTCGGTGGGGGCCGAAGTGCCCAGCGCCTTGACCAGTTCGGCCAAGGTCTTGGCGTCGAAGGCCGAGGTGTTGAACGCAGCCGTTTGCGCGGCCGCCACATTGGGCAACAGACCGGCTGCCAGCATCATGGAGGCGACAGCGGCACTGCGCTTGAGGACTTCGCGGCGAGAGTTCATGTGAGGCTCCTAAACTTCAGTGAATGCTAATGAATGGTTGGCGGATACGAAGTCGGTGACATCCCTGTCAGGGGTTGGCTCCGGTGGCCAGCCACTGGGCGATGGTTTTGAGTTCTTCTTCGGGCAGGGTCTGCTCGGGCATGGGGATGGCGCCCCAGACGCCGCTGCCACCCGACCTGATCTTGGCGCCGAGGTAGGCGAGTGCATCGGGGCGCGAAGCGTGTTTGCGAGCGATCTCCTGGAAGGCCGGGCCGACGATGCGGTTGGTCACGCCGTGGCAGGCCGTGCAGGTGTGCTTTTGTGCCAACGCGAGCGCGGACTGGCTGCTGGTCGATGTTGCGGCCTTGGCAGGCGTGGCTTTGCCTAGCGCCTCCGAGGCTGCCGTGTTCACGCCGCGCTGCGGGCCCACAAGGCGGTTCTGTTCGGCCAGGTTGCCATGCGCGCTGCGGGCGAAATCGGGCAGGAACGACACCACCTTGGGCTCGGTGGCGCAGTTGCTCATGCAGCTCGAACCCTGCACATCGGCTTTGGGCGCGCCACCGAGTTCTTTGCCGGGCCACAGCGCGTGCCGTGTCGACATACCGTTGCGGTTGGGCAGTCGCTTTTGCACCTCGCCGATGTTCTTGTCGCTCATCACAAAGTCGTCGGGCAGCACGCCACCCAGGTTGAGCACGTAGGCGGTGACGGCATACACGTCATCGGTGCTCAATGATTTGGGTGCAGCCCAGGGCATGGCGCGGTTGATGTAGTCCCACAGCGATGACACCGTGGAGGCCTTCATCAACGTGGTGCGGCCCGGGTAGGCGCTGTCTTTCAGCCGAGCCACGTGGCCGCTGGTGATGTCGGCGGCTGTCGTGCCGCCAACGATCGGGTTGAACACCTCGCCCGATTCACCAAAGATGCCGTGGCACGAGGCGCACTGGCCTTCCCATATCTGCTGGCCGCGAGCGACCGAACCCGATCCCTTTGGCAGACCCTTGAAATCGGGGCGCACGTCGATGTCCCAGGCAGCCAGTTCCTTGGGTGTGGCGGGGCGGCCGATGCCGGGGTAGCCCGTGCCTTGCGCCAGGGCGGCGGTCGTGGCCAGCAACAAGGCTGCGGAAGTGGCGAGATCACGCCAGGTGAACATTTTTGACCTCGCCGCTTTCTTCCACCAGCCAGGTCTGGATGGCGTTGTTGTGATAGATCGACCGAGTGCCGCGCACCGCGCGCAGCTGCACGCTCGTGGCCTGCACCTGACTGGTGTCGTCGGTGGCACGGCTCTGCACGAGCGCCGGTTTGCCGTCCCAGACCCAGTCGATGTTGAAGCGTGTGAGGCATTTCGCCATCACCGGCCCTTCGAGCCGCGCTTGCCGCCAGTTGCGCCCGCCATCCACCGACACGTCGACACGTTTGACCCTGCCTCGGCCTGACCACGCCAGGCCCGACACGTTGTAATACCCCTTGTCGAGCAGCGCCTGCCCGCCCGAGGGTGTGGTGACCACGCTCTTCACTTCCTGGGTGCTGGAGTACTGGCGGTGCTGGCCATCGGGCAGAAGGTCGATGTAGTGGATGCTTTCGTCCTTGGTGCCGTAGGGCTTGTCGCCCAGCTCCAGGCGGCGCAGGTACTTGACCCAGCTCACGCCCTGCACACCCGGCACCACCAGGCGCAGCGGGTAGCCTTGTTCGGGGCGCAGCATCTCGCCGTTCTGGCCGTACGCCACGATGACTTCGCCGCTTTCGATCAGCGCCATCGGGATGGTGCGTGTCATCGACGATCCATCGGCGCCCTCGGCCAGCACGAAGCGGCCGCGCTTCCAGTCGGCACCGCACAGCTCAAGCAGGGTGCGCAACGGCACACCGGTGAATTCGCTGCATGACAACATGCCGTGGGTGTACTGGCAGGTGGGCACAGCCACATTGCCCCACTCCATGCCGGTGTTGGCGCCGCACTCGATGAAGTGAAAACGCGAGACCGATGGCAGGCGCATCAGCTCGTCCATGGTGAAGACCTTGGGCGTTTTCAGCATCTTGTCGTCGCTGCCATTGACCATCAACCGGTGTTTGGACGGGTCGATGTCCCACCAACCCTGGTGGTGGCGCTCGAAGTGCAGGCCGCTGGGTGTCACGATGCCGAACAGCGACTGCAGTGGCGCAAACGACACCGACGCCTGAGTGGTCTGCGTGAGCCCGGGGCTGGGCCGGCGCTGCACATTGGCTTCGTGCTTTGACGGAGCGCCGTAGCCCGGGCTGGCCACCGACTGGCCGAGGCCGCGGCTGTGTTCGGGCAGTTGCAAGATGTTGGGGTCGCCGTCGCCGGCCGCGGAAGACTTGGCCTGGGCCAGCGCGGCGGGCGCCACCACACCCGCTGCTGCGGCCGCAAAGGCATTGCGGATGAAGTTGCGGCGGCCTTGCCGGGCTTCGGCGCGCACCGCGTTGACGCCTTCGGGCGCAAGGAAGTTTTCTGGCGCCTTGATCAGCCGGCCGGGGGGGAGGGTGTCTCGATCCACGGTGAGTTCCTGAGGGGTGATGCCAGTCTCAGGTGGAGCTGGCGAGGTCAACGCACACGGCGCGGCACACGGCGGCGGCGCGCTCGTTGCCGATGCGGTAATAGATTTGTGCGCCATCACGCCGCCGCGCCAGCACGCCGGCCCGGTACAAGGTGGCGAGGTGCTGCGACATGTTGGGCTGGGTGGCCGCCACCCGTTCAAGCAGTTGTGTCACGTTGAGTTCGCTGCGGCACAGCTCGCTGATGATGCGCAGGCGAATCGGCGCCGACAGCAAGCTGAACAGCTCGGCGGCTTGCTCGAATACTTGGTCAGCAGCGTTGGTGGGGTTGGTGTGTGCCATGTTGGAATCTTAGATTCCAGATATAAGCAAACACAAATATAAGCGCGTGCAGAAACGCTGATATTAGGAATAACCCTGAACGCCCGGCATCTGCCCCGCTCTACGCGGAGGCCGCCTTTTCGAGTTGGTAGGCCTGGTACCTGAGTGCCACCACGGCCCCGAACACGATCGCAGCAAGCGCCAGCAGGCTTGAAACACTCAGGGTCGACAGGCCCGACAGGCCCTGGCCGATGGTGCAGCCCAGGGCCGTGACGCCGCCCACGCCCATCAACGCACCTCCGACGAGGTGGTTGCGCAGGTCGTCGACCGTGCGAAACCCCTCCCAACGGAAGGTTCGCGTGGCCAGCGCGTACACGGCGGAGCCGGCGGCCAGCCCCAGCGCAGACACGACGCCGATGGTCGCGACCTTGCTGCTGTCACTGAAGAAGAGCAGGTAGTCGCTGGCGTACGCAATGGCCGACACAAAACTCATTGCCTCCATGCGGCGCGAGTTGGTCGCGATGTACACCGCTTCAAGCGTTTGCGGGTGTTCGGGCACGAAACCCAGCACGCCCGACACATACCAGGCTGCGACGACCAGTGCGCCAATCCCCAGGCCACCGAGCAGCGTCTCGCGTGTCCGGGCCTCGCGCGAAGCCAACGAAAACACAACCAGGAGGCCCCCCAGAACCAGGCCGAGTAGGCCGGCGAGCACCGAGGTCTTGATGCCGAGCTGCGCGCCCAGCAGCGAGGGGAGGTCTTGCCCGGAAGCCAGATCGACGTGTACTGCGTCGACTGTGAGAACCCTGACCACGGCGCCAATGCCTTTCAAGGTGGCAAAGCCCGCAAAGGCAATCACCAGCAGCACCACCAAGGCCTTGAGGTTGCCGGCGCCGGCGCGCACCAGAGTTTTGCTGGCGCAGCCTGAGGCCAGCACCATGCCCACGCCGAACAACAAACCACCCACGATGGCCGACAGCCAGCCGATGCGGGGCCCGGCGTAAATGCTGTTCGACGCCTGCAACACCCCCCAGAAAACAAGCGCGTTGAAGCCGAGGATCGCGGTGCCCATGGCGAGCATCCACATGCGCAGCCGTACCCAATCACCCAGGTTCACCACGTCGGCAAGCGCACCCATGGTGCAAAAGCGCGTGTGCTGGGCGATGGCGCCAAACAGCAGGGCCAGCGCGAAGCTGGCCCACAGCACCAAGCGGGTCAGGCCCGCCAGATCAGTGTCTGTCATTGCCGGCTCAGAGCCTCAGAGTATGTCGAGCGTGTCCGAGCAGCGCGCCAAAAGGGTGTCCGATCTAGGCGCAAAGCGCAGCCATAGCTCGGGCTATGGCGAGCATTTGCAGCGACGAGCGGGCACCCTTTGGCGTGGTGAGCGGGCATGATCGAAAAACTCTCAGGCTCTCAGAGCACCTCGGAGGCGAAGTCCGCCAGCCTTGACCGCTCGCCGCGCGCCAGCATGATGTGCCCCGAGTGCGGCCAGCCCTTGAAACGGTCGACCGCGTAGGTGAGGCCCGAGCTGCCTTCGGTGAGGTAGGGCGTGTCGATCTGCGCC
>JBKJJF010000272.1:0-12146 GCA_046598195.1 Rhizobacter sp.
CTTTCAGCGTGTCAACACATGCGCCTTCAACAGCTCGCGGCGCGTAGGCACCCAAACCTCGTCGTTCGGGGTGTTGAGAATGCGGCGCACGAAGGCCGCATCGAGCCCAGTTTTGGCATAAAGCTCGGCTTCGTCTGATGTGGCGGAGCCACCTCGCTTGCCTTCGCCGATGCCACGCCCGCGGTGAAAGCCCACCGCCGCATGCTGACCGGCGGTGCGGTCTTTCCCGGCCAGAAAAACCAGCGTGCATGACGAATAACAGTCTTCATCCACATGCGTGTGGAGTTGATAGCGGCGCACCACCGCCGCCATGCGTTCGCCTTCGCGCAGCCAGCCACCTGGCGAATCGAGCCTCACGGTGGATACCTTGGGCGCATCGGCAATGGCCTTGTCAAGCGCCGCGGCAGCGCCTTCGTTCACACCGCCCTTGAACTCGACCACACGCCCGTTGTCTTGCAGGCTCACGGTGAAGCCGTCATCGGTCGGCTGCTTGCCTTGAGCCACTTCCCAGTGCTCCTGCAGATAGGGCCGCATGGTGCTCAGCTCACGCATCACACCGAACACACCGACGAGCAAGGTCATCATCACCAGGACCGCCCAGAGGCGGCTGCCCTTGATGAAGAGGTGCTTCATGGCCGCGACCCAGGTGCCCAGCGTGGACCACAGCCACACCAGCGTCGCAAGCGGCTGGAAGACCAGAACCGCCATCGACACATGCCGTGCCGCGTGGCCTTCACCAATGCGGTGAAAAATGTAGGCCGCCAAGGCACTCAGCCCCCAGCCCAGCAACACGGTGTGTAGCCAGTACGAGCGGGCGAGCGAATACTCGCCTTTCAAGTGCTTGATGAACAGACCGCTCTCGTGCTGCCGGCGGATCGGGCGTGTCGCCATTCTTGAATCTCTCCCCGGCGCACATTATCCGGTCAGGTGCGAAGCCCAAGGCTTGATTGATCATGCGAACTGCCTTTGTCACCCGCTGCGTGAGCGGCCGGCAGTTCAGCAGTTCAAGCACGCCACTGAACTGCTCGGAAGGCGGTTTCGATCACTGCGCCCCAGCGTCGCTTCAACTCATCTCCCGACTCGCCAACGCCGCCGCCGCCGCGCGTGTCTCCACACCGAGTTTCTCGAACACATGCTCCAGGTGTTTGTTGACCGTGCGCGGGCTCATGCCGAGGATGTCACCCACGTCGCGGTTGGTCTTGCCCTTGGCCACCCACGACAACACCTCGGCCTCGCGCGGCGTGAGCGCGGCGGTGCTCAGGCGGTTGGCCGCGGCGCTGGGCTCGGCGCGGCGTTGCATCAACAGCATCTGCTCGCCCAGGCCCACCGGGCCGAGGTTGCGAAGCAGCAGCACCTGCCCGTTGGCACCGGTGCTGCTGTGTTCGGGTGACACACCGGCCGACAACCACGTCAGCCAATCGTGCGGCAATTGGTCGGCGTTGCCGGGGAACAGCTCGCGCAACCAGGTGGCGGCCTGCGGCGAGCGCCAGGCCACCCGCATCTGTGCGTCGATCACCAGCACACCGTGGCCGCCCACATCAATGGCCTCGCGCGCCAGGCGCACGGCGCGTGCGTTGCGCAAGTGCGTGGCCAATCGCACCAGCACCTCTTGCGCGCGCACCGGCTTGACCACGTAGTCGACCCCGCCACTCTCAAACCCTTCGACGATGTGCGTCGTCTCCGACAAACCGGTCATGAAGATGATGGGCACATGCGCCAGTGCCGGGTCTTGTTTGATGTGGCGGCACACCTCGAAGCCCGACAGGCCGGGCATCAAAGCGTCGAGCAGAATCGCATCGGGTGTGACGAGATCGAGCCGCGCGAGTGCCGACTCGCCGTCGCGCGCCACGATCACGGTGTAGCCGCCTTCTTCAAGCGCCTGGCACAGCGGGCCCAGCGACTGCGGTGCGTCGTCAACCACCATCACCACGCCGGCCATCGTCACCGTGCTCACAACGAGGCCTCCAGCGGCTCGTTGCCTTGCAGGTTTTTCACCACTTGCTCCAGAAAGCCTTCGAGATCAAACCGATCCAGCAAGGCGCCCAGGCGCTGCAGCTCGCGCTCGCAAGCGGGGTGAGACTGCAGCGTCGCATCGAGCGCCACACGCAGGCCATGCACATGGCCCAGGCGCACCAGGCGCACCAGGTCACCCACCAGCGAAGCGGGCAGCGGGTCGGCTTCTTCCGACACCACCGAGCCCGTCCAGGCCGGCATCGCCAGCTCGGCCAGCCACTCCAGCTGCAAATGGCGTTGCAGCGCAGCCAGCAGCTCCGACTCGATCACCGGCTTGTCGACAAAACCCTGACAACCGGCTTCGGCCAGCTTGGCCTGCTGGTTCTCGAAGGCATTGGCCGAGACCATGATGATGGGCACCTCGCCAAACCCTGCAGCGCGGATTTGCCGGGCGGTTTGCCAGCCGTCCATGTCGTCCATCGAGACGTCAAGCAGCACCGCGTCGGGGCAGCGCTCGCGCACGCTCTCCAGGCACTCGTTGCCACTTGCCGCCTCGCGGATGCCAAAACCCAGCGGCATCAGCAGGCCCACCAGCATCTGGCGCTGCGTGGGCTGGTCGTCGACCACCAGCAGCGTGCGCCGTGCACCCAGGTAGCCGGTGACGGGGCGGTGCGTGATGCGCGCTTGGCTCGGTGCGGCGATCTCGCGCAAATACAAGCGCGCGGTGAAGGTGCTGCCTTCGCCGGGGGCGCTTTTTACGGTGAGTTCACCGCCCATCAGCTGGGTGAGCAGGTGGGTGATGGTGAGCCCGAGGCCGGTGCCCGCATCGCCCGTGCGCCGCCCCGCGCTGCCACGCTCGAAGGGCAAAAAGATGCGCTCCTGGTCAAGCGCTGCGATGCCGATGCCGGTGTCGATCACTTCAAATCGAGCCACCTCACGCCGGTGATCCAGCCGCAAGGTCACGCTGCCGTGGTCGGTGAAACGCACCGCGTTGCTCAACAGGTTGATGAGAATCTGCCGCAGGCGTTTGGCATCGGCGTTCACATAGTCGGGAATGCGCCCACTCGTCTCCAGCTTGAACATCAGGCCCTTGGCCTCGGCCTGCGGGCCGACCATGCGCACCAGGTCGTCGAGGAACTCGTGCACCGGCAACGGCGCCGGGTCGAGCCGCAGGCGGCCGGCTTCGATGCGGGCGAGGTCGAGCAGGCCGTCGATCAGGCCGTGCAGGTGTTCGCCGCTGCGGTGGATGGTGGCCACCGACGCGCGGCGTGGGCCCTGCACCTGCTCGTCTTTCAACAAGATCTGCGCGTAACCCAAGATGCTGTTGAGCGGCGTGCGCAGCTCGTGCGTCATGCCGGCCACGTAGCGTGTTTTGGCCTGGTTGGCGGCTTCGGCGAGGTCTTTCGCGGCTTGCAGCGCGACGTCAGTGCGTTGATGGGCCTCGATCTCGCGCGTGAGCAGCTGGTTTTGCCGGTTCGATTCGTCTTGTGCCATGTGGCGGCTTTCACTGCCCAGCACCACCCACCACGCACCCACGGCGGCCACCAGCGAGAGCAGCGCAAACACCTTGAGAAACGGGGCTTGCAAGGCGGCTTGTGCGGAAGCGCGCAACACCCCCTGCTGGTCGTACACCACACCGAGGATCACCCCCAGCAGGCCGATCAACGAGGCCGCCACCACGATGTAGTGCGCCACCCGGAAGTTGACGCGTGACGACAGGCTGGCCGGCAGCACCGTGGCCAGCGCCGCGCTCACCTGCTCTGCCGCGCGCGAGTTGCTCTTGCAGCGGTCGTGGCAGCGCGATTCGAGCGTGCAACACAGCGAGCAGATGGGTGCGTCGTAGGCCGGGCAGTGCGCCATGTCTTCCGACTCGAAGGCGTTGTCGCACACCGAACACATCACACTTTGCCCTGGCGCCCAGCGGGTGGTGCTGCGCCTTGCGATGTAATAACGCCCGCCGGTGGCCCAGGCGATGAGGGGTGACAAAACCAACGCGGTGACCAGCGCGATGAAGGGCGCAAACGCCTCGGCTTCGGGGCCCATCGCACCGGCATACGCCACGATGGCCAACACGGCGGCGATCAGCATCGAGCCCAGGCCCACCGGGTTGATGTCGTACAGGTGGGCGCGCTTGAACTCGATGTGTTGGGGGCTCAGGCCGAGCGGCTTGTTGATCACCAGGTCGGCCACCAGCGCACCCACCCACGCGATGGCCACGTTGCTGTAGAGGCCCAGCACACGCTCCAGCGCCTCAAACACACCCAGCGTCATCAACAGCACGGCGATCAGCACGTTGAACACCAGCCACACCACCCGGCCCGGGTGGCTGTGCGTGAGGCGTGCAAAAAAGTTGCTCCAGGCCAGCGAGCCGGCGTAGGCATTGGTGAGATTGATCTTGACCTGAGACACCACGACAAACAGCGTGGTGATGGCCAACACCCAGGCCGGGTTGTCGAACACGTACGCATACGCAGCCAGGTACATCTGCGTCGGCTCGATCGCCTTGTCGGTCGGGATCTGGTGCTGCAGCGCCAGGAAGGCGAGGAAGGCGCCACCGAGCATCTTGACCATGCCCGGCACGATCCAGCCCGGCCCGGCGATCAACACCGCGGCCCACCAGCGGCGTTTGTTGGCCGCGGTTTTTTCAGGCAGGAAGCGCAGGTAGTCGACCTGCTCGCCGATCTGCACCACCAGCGAGAAGGCCACCGTGGCGGCCGAGCCAAACATCAACCAGCTGAAGCTGTTGCTGCCCGACTCACGGCCCACCAGGCCGGTGAAATCGCTGAAGGCCTGCGGGTTCTTGGCCAGCACGAACAGGTAAGGCGTCACCAGCAGCACGATCCACAGCGGCTGCGACCACAGCTGCAGACGCGAGATCTGCGTGATGCCATACATCACCAGCGGCACGATGCCCAAGGACGAGATCAGGTAGCACAGCGACAAGGGCCAGTCGAAATACATCTGCAGCGCGAGCGCGAGGATGGCCGCTTCGAGCGCAAAGAAGATGAAGGTGAAGCTCGCGTAGATGAGCGAGGTGAGCGTGGAGCCGAGGTAGCCGAATCCGGCGCCCCGGGTGAGCAAGTCCATGTCAACGCCGTACTTGGCGGCGTAATAGCTGATGGGCAGGCCGGTGAGGAAGGTGATGACCCCCACCACCAAGATGGCCCACAGCGCGTTGCTGAAGCCGTAGCTCAAGGCAATCGACCCGCCGATCGCTTCGAGCGCGAGGAACGACGTCGCCCCAAACGCGGTGTTGGCGACCCGGAACTCGCTCCACTTGCGAAAGGTGCGCGGCGTGTAGCGCAACGCATAGTCTTCCAGGGTCTCGTTGGCCACCCAGGTGTTGTAGTCGCGACGGATGCGAAAGATCTTTTGTGTAGCGACGGACACGCGGGCACCCTCCAGACAACATGGCCTGAAGGGGTGGCTTGCAAGAAGCGCTCCTGCTGACGCACCCGTTCGCACTGAGGTATCGAAGGGCTGCGTCGTGCACTGCGCCGGCCCTTCGATACCTCAGGGCGAACGGAGGGTGGCAGCAGAACGAAGCTTGGCGCCAATGTCAGCGCACACCCGCAAAGCCCAGCTACGTTGATTGACGTATTCAGCCTGCGCACCCCTTCTCCTACCTTAGAGCCCATGGTGAATGCCAAAGCGCTGCACGTGTTTGGTGCCAGCCCGATTCACCGCCTTGCCCACAACCCGCTCGGAGAAGCCCCATGTCGAACGACCACGATTCCCAGTCCCCCGACTCCCAGTCCCCGCATTCCCAGCAACGCCGCCGCCTGCTGCAAGGCGCTGCCGCGCTGCCGCTCATGGGCCTCAGTGGCCTGAGCCTGGCGCAGGCCTTCCCCACCGCCAAGGTCAACACCACCAAGCTCGCCGTCACCGACACCGAGGTGACCGTGGGTCAACTGCACTCGGCCACCGGCACGATGGCGATCTCGGAGACGGGCTCGATTCAAGCGGAGCAACTCGCCATCGACCAGATCAACGCGATGGGCGGTGTGCTGGGCCGCAAGATCGGGGTCATCAAGGAGGATGGTGCGTCGGACTGGCCCACATTTGCCGAGAAGAGCAAGAAGCTCTTGGTCAACGACCGTGTGGCCGCCGTGTTCGGCTGCTGGACCAGCGCCTCGCGCAAGGCCGTGCTGCCGATTTTCGAGAAGGAAAACGGCATGCTCTATTACCCGACCTTTTACGAAGGCCTGGAGCAGAGCAAGAACGTGATCTACACGGGCCAAGAAGCCACGCAGCAGATCCTCTACGGCCTCGACTGGGCCTCGAAAGAGAAGAAGGCCAAGACCTACTTCCTGGTCGGCTCCGACTACATCTGGCCACGCACCTCGATGAAGATCGGCCGCAAGCACATCGAAGCCCACCTGCCGGCCGGCAGCAAGGTCGTCGGCGAGGAGTACTACCCACTCGGCCACACCAACTTCAACTCGCTGATCAACAAGATCAAGGTCGCCAAGCCCGACTGCATCTTCATCGCGGTGGTGGGCGGCTCCAACGTGGCCTTCTACAAGCAGCTCAAGGCGGCCGGCGTCACGGCGGCCAAGCAGTTCTTGCTGACCATCTCGGTGACCGAAGACGAGGTGTTGGGCATCGGCGGTGAAAACATGAACGGCTTCTATGCCTCGATGAAGTATTTCCAGTCGCTCGACAACGCCAACAACAAGGCGTTCGTGGCGGCGTTCAAGGCCAAGTACGGCAAAGACGCGGTGATTGGCGACGTGACACAAGCCGCCTACCTGGGGCCGTGGTTGTGGAAGGCCACGGTCGAAAAGGCCGGCAGCTTCGACGTCGACAAGATCGCGGTGGCCTCCACCGGCATCGAGCTGAAGACGGCGCCCGAAGGCTACGTGAAGCTGCACGAGAACCACCACCTGTGGAGCAAGGCGCGCATCGGGCAGGCGCAGATGGACGGGCAGTTCAAGGTGGTGGCCGAGTCGCCGGCGCTGATTGAGCCGAATCCGTTTCCCAAGGGATACCAGTAAGCCCCCACCGTTCGGGCTGAGCCTGCATTTCGATCGTTCTGAGGTATCGAAGGGAGCTCTGGTGCCGTGCAGAACGGCCCTTCGACAGGCTCAGAGCGAACGGGAAGGCTCG
This sequence comes from Rhizobacter sp., assembly GCA_046598195.1. GTDB lineage: Bacteria > Pseudomonadota > Gammaproteobacteria > Burkholderiales > Burkholderiaceae_C > Rhizobacter. The sequence continues at coordinate 7,063 of JBKJJF010000272.1, forward strand.
AACGGTTTCCTTCGATGAATGGAAACCGTTCGGGCTGAGGTATCGAAGCCGGGGTTCGCAGTGCCATGCGCTGCGCTTCGATACCTCAGCGCGAACGGAGGTTTGTTTCAGCTTTAGCGGTGGTTTGCATCAGCCCTTACAGGACTCGCCATGACTTTTCACGAAATCCTCAACATCGGCCTGATGCAAGGCTTTGCGGGCTTGAGCCTGTTTGCGGTGCTGCTACTGATGGGCCTGGGCCTGGCCATCATCTTTGGGCAGATGGGCGTGATCAACATGGCGCATGGCGAGTTCATGACCATCGGCGCCTACACGATCTACCTGTTCTCGATGCTGTCAGAGAAGTTCGCTCCCGGCCTGGTGCAGGTGTACTTTCCCTTCGCCATTGCGGCTGCCTTCGTGTTCGCCTTCATCGTCGGCTGGGGTGTCGAGTGGGCCTTCATTCGCCACCTCTACAAACGCCCGCTCGACACGCTGCTGGCCACCTGGGGCCTCTCGCTGGGCATGCAGCAGATCTTTCGCACCTCTTTCGGTGCCAAGGAAGTGAGCCCCACATTGCCTGACTGGTTGATGGGCTCGTGGGCGCCGGCCGAGGGGCTCGACATTCCGATCAACGGCATGTTCGTGATGGCGCTCACCTTGCTCGTCACCTGCGGTGTGCTGATCGCACTCTACAAATCACGCTGGGGGTTGAGAGTGCGCGCCACGGTTGCCAACCGCGTGATGGCAAATGCCACCGGCATCAACACCAAGCAGACCGACCGTCTCACCTTTGCCATCGGCTGCGGCATCGCCGGTGTGGCGGGCGCCGCCTTCACCACCATCGGCTCCACCGGGCCGACCAGCGGCTCGCTCTACATCGTCGACGCCTTCCTGGTGGTCACCTTCGGCGGCGCAGCCAGCCTCTTGGGCACCGTGGTCTCGGCCTTCGGCATCGCACAAACACAGTCGATCGCCGAGTTTTTCATCAGTGGCTCGATGGCCAAGGTGCTCACGCTGTCGGCCATCGTGTTGATTTTGATGATGCGCCCGCAAGGCCTGTTCGCCTCCAAGGTGCGGCGTTGATCTTCCTTCCTACTTTGCAACGGATCACCCCATGAACGGCCTCAAGCAGTGGATGGACAAGACAGGAACGGGCAGTGTGCTGCTGCTCGCCGTGTTGCTGGTTGTCGTGTTCCCCCTCGCCTTCGATCTCTTTCGCCTGAACCTGGTCGGCAAGTACCTGAGCTACGCCTTCGTCGCACTCGGGCTCGTGATGTTGTGGGGCTACGGCGGTGTGTTGAGTCTGGGCCAGGGGGTGTTCTTCGGCCTCGGCGGCTACGGCATGGCGATGTTCTTGAAGCTCGAAGCCAGCGACCCCATCACCACCAAGATCCAATCGACCCCCGGCATCCCCGACTTCATGGACTGGAACCAGCTCACCGCGCTACCGATCTGGTGGGAGCCCTTTCGCAGCTTCCCGCTGGCGCTGATCTTGATGCTGGGTGTGCCCACGCTGCTGGCCTTCATCATCGGCTACGCCATGTTCAAACGGCGGGTGGGCGGCGTCTACTTCGCGATCATCACGCAGGCAGTGGCGCTGATTCTCACGGTGCTCATCATCGGCCAGCAGGGTTACACCGGCGGCGTCAACGGCATGACCGACCTGAAGACGCTGATGGGCTGGGACACCCGCACCGACAGCGCCAAATACATCCTGTACTTCGTCAACGTGGGCCTCTTGCTGCTGTCGATCGCGGCCTGCCTGTGGGTGCAACGCAGCAAGCTCGGCACGCTCTTGCTGGCCATGCGCGACAAAGAAGACCGGGTGCGCTTCTCCGGCTACGACGTGTCGATGTTCCGCGTGTTTGCCTTCTGCCTCGCGGCGTTTTTGTCGGCCATGGGCGGGGCGCTCTTCACGTTGCAGGTGGGCTTCATGTCACCGTCTCTGGTGGGCATCGTGCCCAGCATCGAGATGGTGATTTTTGCGGCCGTGGGTGGGCGCATGAGTCTGGTCGGCGCGGTTTACGGCACGCTGCTCGTCAACTTCGGCAAGACCTATTTTTCCGAAAGTTTCCCCGACCTGTGGCTGTTCTTGATGGCCGCCATGTTCCTTGGCGTGGTGCTCGCCTTCCCGGAAGGCTTGGCCGGGTTGTACGTCGACAAGATCAGGCCGTGGGTCAAGGCGCGCTTGCAGCGCAAGCCGGTCGCAGCAGTCGAACCACCCCCACCCGTCAAGCGCAGCGAACCCCCGGCACCTTCTCTGCCGCCCCGCGTCAGCGGTCAACAAGTCTGAGGACCATCATGGGCAGCAATACCGACTTCGTTCTTGCGGTGGAAGACCTCACCGTCTCCTTCGACGGCTTCAAGGCCATCGACGCCCTCACGCTCTACGTCGACAAAAACGAGCTGCGCGTGATCATCGGCCCCAACGGCGCGGGCAAGACCACGCTGCTCGACCTGATCTGCGGCAAGACCCGCGCGAGCGACGGCAGCATCAAGTTCAAGAACGTCGAGATGACCCGGCTGCCCGAGTACGAAATCGTGCGCAGGGGCATTGGCAGAAAGTTTCAGACACCGTCGATCTACGAGAACCTGAGCGTGTTCCAGAACCTGGAGGTCTCGTTCCCGCGCGGCCGGGGCGTGTTCGGTGCGCTGGCCTTCCGCTGCACCGACGACGTCAAGGAACGTGTGATGTCCGTGGCCACCGAGATCGGCCTCGTGCAGCACCTGGAGTTCGAGGCCGGCCTCTTGTCACACGGCCAGAAGCAGTGGCTGGAGATCGGCATGCTGCTGATGCAAGACCCCGAGCTGCTGATGCTCGACGAGCCCATCGCCGGCATGAGCGTGCGCGAGCGTGAGCTCACCGCCGAGCTGCTGCAACGCATCTGCAAGGGCCGCTCGGTGATCGTGATCGAACACGACATGGATTTTGTCAAGAAGATCGCACACAAGGTGACCGTGATGCACCAGGGAAAAATTCTCGCCGAAGGGTCGATGGAGAAGGTGCAGAACGATCCCAAGGTGATCGATGTTTACCTGGGGCATTGAACATGTTGAACGTCACCAACCTCCACACCGCCTACGGGCAAAGCGAAGCACTCCACGGCATTCACTTCTCAGCCAAGAAAAACGAAACCATCGCCATCATGGGCCGCAACGGCATGGGCAAGACCACGCTGTTCAAGAGCCTGATGGGCGTGCTGCCGATCAAGAGCGGCAGCATCAACCTCGACGGCAGCGATGTCTCCAAGGACGAGAGCTACAAGCGCGTGAAGAAGGGCCTGGCCTACGTGCCACAGGGCCGCATGATTTTCCCCACGCTCACCGTGCTGGAGAACATCGAGACCGGCATGGAGAACACCGCGAGCAAGCGTGTGCCCGACGAAATCTACGCGCTCTTCCCGGTGTTGTTCGACATGCGCAAACGCAAGGGCGGCAACCTCTCTGGCGGCCAGCAGCAGCAGTTGGCGATTGCCCGCGCACTCGTCACCAACCCCAAGGTGCTGCTGCTCGACGAGCCCACCGAAGGCATCCAGCCTTCGATCATCAAAGACATCGCGAAGGCGCTGAACGAGATCCGCAAGATGCGCGAGATCACGATCATCGTCAGCGAGCAGGTGCTGAGTTTTGCGATGGACGTCGCCGACCGCCTGTTCGTGATAGAGGGCGGGCGCCTGGTGCATGAAAGCTCAAGAGCCGCCACCGATTCCGCACGCATCAAGCAGTTCCTTTCTGTCTGACCCCACCCCTCAGGAGACTCCCATGACCGACACACTCATCAAGGTCGACCTCACCAAGTCACCCGTCGAAAACGAGAACATCCACAACCGCTGGCACCCCGACATCCCGATGACGTGCTGGGTCAACCCGGGCGACGATTTCATCCTGGAGACTTTCGACTGGACCGGCGGCTTCATCAAGAACAACGACAGCGCCGACGACGTGCGCGACATTGACCTGACCACGGTGCATTACCTGTCGGGCCCCGTCGGCGTGAAGGGTGCCGAACCCGGTGACTTGCTGGTGGTCGACCTGCTCGACATCGGCGCCAAAGACGACAGCCTATGGGGCTTCAACGGCTTTTTCAGCAAGAAGAACGGTGGTGGTTTCCTCACCGAGCACTTCCCGCAGGCGCAGAAATCGATCTGGGATTTTCATGGCCTGTACACCACGTCACGCCACATTCCGGGCGTGAAGTTCGCCGGCCTCATTCACCCCGGGCTGATCGGTTGCCTGCCCGACAAGAAGATGCTCGACCTGTGGAACGAGCGCGAACAGCAGCTCATCGACACCAACCCCGATGCTGGCCTGGCCAACCCACCCTCGGCCGGCACCGCGCACATGGGCAAGCTGACGGGCGAGGCGAAGGCCAAGGCAGCGGCCGAAGGGGCGCGCACCGTGCCGCCACGCGAGCACGGCGGCAACTGCGACATCAAAGACCTGTCGCGCGGCTCCAAGGTGTTTTTCCCCGTCTATGTGGACGGCGCAGGCCTCAGCGTGGGCGACCTGCACTTCAGCCAGGGTGATGGCGAGATCACCTTCTGCGGCGCGATCGAGATGGCCGGCTGGGTGCACATGAAGGTGAGCCTGATCAAGGGCGGCATGGCCAAGTACGGCATCAAGAACCCGATCTTCAAACCCAGCCCGATCACGCCGAACTACAACGACTACCTGATCTTCGAAGGCATCTCGGTCGACGAGAGCGGCAAGCAGTACTACCTCGACGTGAACGTCGCCTACCGCCAGGCCTGCCTGAATGCGATCGAGTACCTGAAGAAGTTCGGGTACTCCGGCGCACAGGCCTATTCGATCCTCGGGACGGCGCCGGTGCAGGGCCACATCAGCGGCGTCGTCGACGTGCCCAACGCCTGCGCGACGCTCTGGCTGCCCACGCAGATCTTCGACTTCGACATCAACCCGAACGCCAGCGGGCCGACCAAGTTCCTCGACGGTTCCGTCGTGATGCCGCTGTCGCAAGACGTTGCCTGAACGGAGCCGCGATGCCGACCTACGACTACGCCTGCGCCGGCTGCGGCGGCTTCGACGCGATCCGATCGCTCTCTCAGCGCGACGACCCTGCCGCGTGCCCCGACTGCGGCGCG
>JBKJJF010000189.1:0-4798 GCA_046598195.1 Rhizobacter sp.
GGTAACACCGGGAGTGTGATTTCAAGTTACCCCCGAATCTACCCCCGGTTACCCCGATATGCAATAAGGTGTCGTGAAACGACGTGAGGCGATCTTTTCGCCATCCACCTAGGTGAATTCACGCGGTTGAGACAACGTGACAGCTTGTGAGGTGGCCATTTGGTGCCTGGGACGGGGGTCGAACCCGTACGCCCTCTCTCGAGAAGCGGCGGATTTTAAGTCCGCTGTGTATACCAATTTCACCACCCAGGCAGAGGGCGGATTATCAGGCGAAGCTAGCGCAGCCATAACCTCTTGCGTGTTGACGCCCGCACCTCATCTGAGACAGACTCCAGCAAATCGAAAGCCCACCATGACCCGCGCCTTCACCCTCATTCACGGCAAGCACGCCACATTCACGGCATAGACACGGCTTTCTGAGCACCCCTCGGAAGGCCTTTTGGGCTTTCCGGCAACACAACCCCGGCAGGCTCGCACCCTCCGGGGTTTTGTTTTTTCCACCCGACACACCATGCGCACTTACGACAAGCTGATCGCCACGATTCTTCTCGCCAAAGCACGAGACGGCTTGCGCTCGTACTTTGGCCCGTTGCTGCAAGCGCCTTAGCGCCAGCCTGCCTGCGAACACCGCTTGAAGGTTGGCCCCACGCCTTCAACGAAAGATTCGCATGAACACCACCCGAAACCTCAGAAACATCGGCGTCATTGCCCACGTCGACGCCGGCAAGACCACCACCACCGAACGCATCCTGTTCTACACCGGCGCGAACCACCGCATCGGCGAAGTGCACCACGGTGACACCACCATGGACTTCGACCCGCAGGAGCGCGCACGCGGCATCACCATCAACAGCGCGGCCACCACCGTGTTCTGGAAAGGTGCGCAGATCAACCTGATCGACACGCCGGGGCACATCGACTTCAACATCGAGGTGAACCGCTCACTGCGCGTGCTCGACGGCGCGGTGGTGGTGTTTGACGGCGTGGCCGGCGTTGAGCCGCAGACCGAAACCAACTGGCGCCTGGCCGACAAGTACCACGTGCCGCGCCTGGCCTTCATCAACAAGCTCGACCGTGTGGGCGCTGATTTCCCGCGCGTGGTGCAGATGATGGAAGAGCGCCTGGGCGTCAAACCTTTGGTGCTGCAACTTCCCATCGGCGCCGAAGACACCTTCCACGGCGTCGTGGATCTGCTCGCGCTCAAGGCCCTGGTCTGGCACGGCAGCACGATCGGCGAGCCGTATGAAACGCAGGCGATTCCGCCCGACCTGATGGCGCAAGCCCTCAGCGCCCGCGCTCGTCTGGTCGAAACCGTGGTCGAACAAGACGACACCGTGCTGATCGCCTACCTCAACGGCACCGAGCCCACGGTGGCGCAGCTGCGTGCCTGCATTCGCACGGGCACGCTGGCGGGCGCCTTCGTGCCCGTGCTGGCCGGTGCGGCGTTCAAGAACAAGGGCGTGGAGCCCTTGCTCGACGCCGTGGTCGACTACCTGCCCGCGCCACAAGACGTGCGGGCCGCGCCAGGCCAACCCGAGCCCGACCCCGACGGCCCGCTGGCTGCGCTCGCCTTCAAGGTGGTGACCGATGCCCACGGCACGATGGTGTTCGTGCGCGTCTATCGCGGCCGCCTGCGGCCGGGCGACGTGGTGCTGAACACCCACACCGGCAAGACCGAACGTGTGGCGCGGCTGTACGAGGTGCATGCCGACAAGCACGAGGAACGCCAGGTCCTGGAGGCGGGTGACATCGCGGGCGTCGTCGGCTTGAAAGACACGCTCACGGGCCACACGTTGGCCGACCGCCGGCACCCGCTGGTGCTGGAGGAGATCAGCATCCCCGAGCCAGTGATCCACATCGCGGTGGAGCCCAAAACCCAGGCCGACCAACAGCTGCTCGGCAAGGCTTTGCATGCGCTCGTGCGTGAAGACCCGAGCCTGCGCATCCGGCAAGACAGCGAGTCGGGCCAGACGATTCTGTCGGGCATGGGCGAGCTGCAGCTGGAGGTGACGCTGGAGAACCTGCGCACGCGGCACCACGTGAACGTTTCGACCGGTCGGCCGCAAGTGGCCTACCGCGAGACGATCACACGGCCGGCCGAGGTGCGGCACCTGCACAAGAAGCAGAGTGGCGGCCCCGGCCAGTACGCCGATCTGACGCTGCGGCTCACGCCTTTGCCTCGCGGCGAGGGCATCCGCTTCGAGAGCCAGGTGGTGGGTGGTGCCATTCCCCGCGAGTTCATTCCCGCGGTGGAAAGTGGCGTGCGCCGTGCGGCCGAGGCGGGTGTGCTGGCGGGATTCCCGCTGGTCGACTTTCAGGCGACGCTGGTCGATGGCAGCCACCACGAGCGCGACTCGTCGACGCTGGCCTTCGAGCTGGCGGCGGCAGCCGCCTTGCGCGAGGCGGCGGCCAAGGCCGCCCCGGTGGTGCTGGAGCCCTTGATGGCCGTCGAGGTGGTGACACCCGCCGACCACCTGGGCGACACCATCGGCGACCTGAACCGCCGCCGCGGCAGCATCCACGGCCAGCACAGCCGCGGCAACGTGGCGGTGGTTGAGGCCCATGTGCCGCTGTCAGAGATGTTTGGCTACATCGGCACGCTGCGTGCGCTCTCATCGGGCCGGGCACAGTATTCGATGCAGTTCGATCACTACGCCGTCACACCACCCGCGGTGCAGGCACAGCTCATGAGCCGATGAGCTGACGCGTGTTTGAGGGGTGCGGGTCGCATGACCTGCACCAATGCTGTTCTTTTAAACACTCAATCGTCCACAACCTCCGTTCGGGCTGAGGTATCGAAGCCCAGCGCTGGCCTTCGATACCTCAGGCCGAACGGAGTTAAGCGAACAGCATTGAGACCTGCACCCTGCTTTCTCAATAGTTGATGCCGTAGCGGTAGCCCTTGTAGGCCAGCACCGCTGATTTCAGCTTGATCTGCTCCAGCACCAACTCGCCCGCCACTTTGTCGCCTTCGTGAAACACCTGCCCGTTCAAGATGAGCATGCGGTTAGCGGGTGTTTGCGAGTACATCGCTCCCCCGATCACCAGCTGAGGCAGCTCGCGGCGAATGGAGTCGGGCAGCTCGTTGTAGGCCATCACCGGGCGCTCTGGGGCGGCTGCCGAAGCCGGCCCAGACGCGGCCGCGGCCGCCTTGGTTGTCGCCGCACGCTGCGGTTTGGCCGGGGTGCCTGGCACAGGCGCTGGCACAACGGGCGCTTTGGCGGGCACAGCCACTGGGGCGGGCGTGAGCTGTGGGGGGGGTTGGGTTGGCAACGGCGCAGGCACCGGCGCCGCAGCGACCACAACGGGCGCCACCGGCATCGGTGCAGGCACAACAGGTTCAGGCGCCCTACTGCCCGTGAACTGCCAGGCCAGCAGCGCCACCAGCGCGAGCGAGAGGCCTATCACCGCCCACAGCAGAGGCTGAGAGCGGCCGCGGCCATCGTCTTCATCGGCGTCGGCCAGGGCTTCAGGCACCTGCTTCGCATGCAAGCTGGGCACCGCACCACGCTCACGCTCGGAATCGGCTCGTCTGAGTGCATCGAGGATGTAAGACATGCCCCGCCTTTCAGTTGGCAGCCGTGTCGGCCTGGAGACGTGGCTCGTCCACGCCGGCGACGCGATTGAGTTGCATCACGGTGATGGGCCCTGCCCTGCCATCGGGCTTGAGCCCCTGTGCGAGCTGAAAGCTCGACACCTTGGCCTGCAAGGCGGCATCAAACTTCTGCGCGCCCAGGGGCTGCACGTCACCGTGCACCTTGGCCAGCTGCACGGCAAGCCAGTCAACGGCCGAGCCTGTTTGGCCGGCCGCCAGCTTGTTCTGGTAACCCTGCGGCGTGCGCCACAAAGTGGCGAACTCACCGCGCCACTGGCGAGACAACGCGAGCAAGCTCACCGTCTGCGTCACCGTGCCGGCGCGCAAGCTGGCGTTCTGGTTCGTGAGCCCCACCAGCACGGCATAGACGGGCTTGCCGGCATCGTCGTACAGCGTGAGCACACTCGGGCGGCCCAGTTGGCGGATCAGGGCCAGGCCCCCATCACTCTTGAAACACTGGAGTTGCTGCAGCGCAGCCGACTGGCACGGGTCACCCTCGCCCAGCGAGGCCTTCCACCAGGTGCCGAGCTCGCGCCAGGCATCGGCTTCGCTGCGCAGGCTCAGCGTGATCGCCGCCACCGGGTCGGCGATGGCACTGGTGACCGATGCCGGGCGGCTCGCAGCCGCCAGCGGCCCGCTCGCCGCGGCCGAGGCCGCCTTGGCCACCGGCTCGCCCGTGTCCCGCCGATGCGCGCCTTTCTGGGCCGTGGCCCAGCTGATGATCCCGAACAAGGCCGCCCCGGCGAGCAGGCCTGCGCCCGCAGCAAGCAGCGCCACCCGCGTCAAACGGGTGGCTGGCAGGGCAGCGATGTCGCTCTCGCCAAACACCTCGACCGCAGCCGTGTCGACGGTGTCGCGGTTCACGCGCTCGCGCCCTCCGGCATAAGCGCCCAGCAAGGCACGGTCGCACAGCAGGTTGATGCGGCGCGGCACACCACGCGACAGCTGGTGAATGCGCTTGCGCGCCTCGCGCTCGAAGGGCACAAGACCACTCAGCCCCGCCACGCTCAGGCGGTGGCGGATGTACTGCGTGGTCTCGGCCTGCGAGAGCGCCTTCAAGTGGTAACGCGCCGTCACGCGCTGAGCCAGCTGCTCCAGGTCGGGCCGGGCCAGCATGTCGCGCAGCTCGGGCTGGCCGATCAAGATGATCTGCAGCAGCTTGCGCTCGCTGGTTTCGAGGTTGGTCAACAGGCGCAGTTGCTC
>JBKJJF010000032.1:0-4377 GCA_046598195.1 Rhizobacter sp.
AGCGCATGGTGCAAGCCGCGCTCGAATCGGCGATGAAGGGCCGCACCACCCTCGTCATTGCCCACCGCCTGGCCACCGTGCAACGCGCCGACCGCATCGTGGTGCTGGAGCACGGCCGCATTGTCGAAACCGGCACCCATGCCGAGCTGGCTGCGGCCGGCGGTTTGTATGCGCGGCTGGCGGCACTGCAATTCGCAACCTGAATTTTTTTTGCTTTCTTGTAGTCCACCGCCCACATGCGGCGTTGAGAGTGTCTGACAGACCCACGATTGCCGCCCAGTCACACTAGGTGGTAAACATCCATAACCGATTCCAGGAGAACACCATGAGTTTCCAACTCGCCACCCGCCCCCTTATTGCCAGCCTTGCCGCCGCCGCCCTGCTGCTCGCCGGTTGTGAAAGCATCACCCCGACGCAGAAGGGCACCGCCGTCGGTGCCGGTGCAGGCGCTGGCGTGGGCGCCGTGATCAGCAAGGCCACCGGTGGCAGCGCCGGCACCGGCGCCGTGGTGGGTGGCGCGCTCGGCGCGGTGGTCGGCAACATTTGGTCGAAGCGCCAAGAAGAGCGCCGCGTGGCGATGGAGCAGGCCACCAAGGGCACCGGCGTCGAAGTGACCCGCACGCCCGACAACCAGCTCAAGCTGCATGTGCCGAACGACATCTCGTTCGACGTCAACAGCGCCACCATCAAGCCCGAGCTGCGCGCCGTGCTCGACCCCTTCGTGAGCAGCCTGCAAGGCGACACGGCCGTGCGCCTGAACATCATCGGCCACACCGACAGCACCGGCTCCGATTCGATCAACAACCCCTTGTCGCAAGAGCGTGCCCGCAGCGTGCGCGACTACCTGACCTCGCGTGGCGTCTCCTCCAGCCGCATCGAAACCGCCGGCCGCGGCGAACGCGAGCCGATCGCCGACAACGGCAGCGATGCCGGCCGGGCCAAAAACCGGCGTGTCGAGATCTTCTTGCGCGAGACCGGGCAGCAAGGCTGATCGACCCGTCGACCGTCAAGCAGGGGCGCAGTGATGCGCCCCTTTTTTGCGCCCCTTTTTCATGGCTCAGAGATAATCCGCCGGCACCCCTCAGGAGCCGCCGCCGTGACCCGCCCCACCCGCTCGCAATACGAAGATCTCATGCGCCATGTGAACGAACATGGTGTGTTCAAAGCCGACCGCACCGGCACCGGCACCCAGAGTGTGTTTGGTCACCAGATGCGCTTCGACCTGAACGAAGGTTTTCCGCTGGTCACCACCAAGAAGGTCTTCACCAAGGCGGTGATTCTTGAGCTGCTGTGGTTTCTGCGCGGCGACAGCAACGCCACATGGCTGCAAGAGCGAGGCGTGACCATCTGGGACGAATGGGCCGCCCCCAACGGCGACCTGGGCCCCGTCTACGGCGTGCAGTGGCGCTCATGGCCCACCCCCGATGGCGGCCACATCGACCAGATCGCCGAGGTGGTCAACACGCTCAAGACCAACCCCGATTCGCGCCGCATCATCGTGAGTGCGTGGAACGTGGCCGAGCTCTCCAAGATGGCACTGATGCCGTGCCACGCGTTCTTCCAGTTTTACGTGGCCGAAGGCAAGTTGAGCTGCCAGCTCTACCAGCGCAGCGCCGACATCTTTCTCGGCGTGCCCTTCAACATCGCAAGCTATGCACTGCTCACGCACATGCTGGCCCAGCAGTGTGATCTGAAAGTGGGTGAGTTCATCTGGACGGGTGGCGACTGCCACCTTTACAGCAACCACGCCGAGCAAGTGGCGCTGCAACTCACGCGCAAGCCCTACCCTTACCCCACCCTGCGCATCAAACGCCGGCCGCAATCAATCTTCGACTACCAGTACGAAGACTTCGAGATCGCCGACTACCAGCACCACGAGGCCATCAAAGCGCCGGTTGCGGTCTAGCAGTCTGTCCCGGGGTGTACCGTGGCGGGCTCGAACAACCCACCGGAGACACGGAATGACAAAAGGCTACTGGATCGTGCGCGTCGACATCACCGACCTGGAGCAGTACAAGCTCTACGTGGCCGCGAATGCCGCACCCTTTGCCAAACACGGTGCACGTTTCCTGGCGCGTGCGGGCCAGCACCAGGTGCTGGAAGGCACGGCCCGCAGCCGCAACGTGGTGATCGAGTTCCCGAGCTACCAGGCCGCGCTCGATTGTTGGCACTCGCCCGAGTACCAGGCCGCGATCAAGTTGAGGCTGCCGGTGGCAACCGCCGACCTGGTGGTGATCGAAGGCTACGACGGCCCGCAGCCCGGCGGCTGAGTCAGCCAAGCGCTGCCACGATCTCTGGCGGCGCTTGCACCAGCTCGATCAACACACCCTCGCCCGCCACCGGGAACTCGTCGTTGCTCTTCGGGTGCACAAAGCAAATGTCGTAACCCGCCGCGCCCTGGCGAATGCCGCCTGGCGCAAAGCGCACGCCGTTGGCCGTGAGCCACTCCACTGCTTTTGGCAAGTCGTCAATCCACAGGCCGATGTGGTTGAGCGGCGTGGTGTGCACCGCAGGCTTTTTGTCGGGGTCGAGGGGTTGCATCAGGTCGACCTCGACCTTGAACGCGCCCTTGCCCATCGCACAAATGTCTTCGTCGACGTTCTCGCGCTCGCTGACAAAGTTGCCGGTGACTTCAAGCCCCAGCTTGTCGACCCAGAGTGTGCGCAGACGGTCTTTGCTCGGCCCGCCGATGGCCACCTGCTGGATGCCCAGCACCTTGAACGGTCTGCTCGTGTTCATTGGAATTCGATGATGACTTGATCGACCGAGAGGCTCTCGCCTTTGCTGGCCGACACCTTGGCCACCACACAGTCTTGCGTAGCGAGCAAGATGTTTTCCATCTTCATGGCTTCGATGACGGCCAGCTTCTCGCCCGCCAGCACCTTCTGCCCCGGGGTCACCGCCACATCGACCAACAGGCCGGGCATGGGCGAGAGCAAAAACTTCGACAAGTCGGGCGGCGCCTTGAAGGGCATCAGCTGATGCAGCAGCGCGGCGCGCGGCGTGAGCACCTTGGCGTCGATCTGGGTGCCGTTGTGCGACACGCGGTACGACAGGCCGATGCGCTCGATCTGCGCACAAAACGCTTCGCCGTCCAAGCTGCCATGGATCACGATGTCGCGCAGTGGTGACTGAAAGGCAATGCGGTAGGTCTTGTCGCCGATGCCCACATCAAAGCCAGCACCCTGCGGCACCAGGCTCACCGGCATGTGCTCGAAGCGGCCTTCACCGAGCGAAGTCAACACCACAAATTCGCTGCCGACCTCGAACTCATGGCCCGGCATCTGGCCGCTGATGCGTGTGGCGCGCTCCAGGTGCTTGCGGTTGGCCACCGCGGCCAGCGCGCGCAAGAACACCGGGTCGTCATGCGGCACGGCTTCGGCCGTGAAGCCCTTGCCATAGTGCTCGGCGATGAAGCCGGTGTTGAAGTCGCCCGAGACGAATTTCGGGTGGGCCAAGAGCGCCGCCTGGAACGGAATGTTGGAGCTGATGCCACGGATGGCAAAGGCATTCAACGCCTTGCGCATCCGACGAATGGCGTCGAGCCGGTCTTTGCCGTGCACGATCAGCTTGGCGATCATCGAGTCGTAATACATCGGGATCTCGCCGCCTTCGTAGACACCGGTGTCCACGCGCACCCCATCCGCTTCGGGCGGCGGCGCATATTTCACCAGCCGGCCGGTCGACGGCAGGAAGCTGCGAAACGGGTCTTCCGCGTTGATGCGGCATTCCATCGCCCAGCCTTCGCGCTTGATCTCTTCTTGCTTAAAGGGCAGCCGCTCGCCAGCCGCCACGCGGATCATCAACTCCACCAGGTCGAGCCCGGTGATGCACTCGGTGACAGGGTGCTCCACCTGCAGTCGGGTGTTCATCTCAAGAAAGTAAAAACTCTTGTCCTTGCCGACCACAAACTCGACCGTGCCGGCCGATTGGTAATTGACGGCCTTGGCCAGCGCCACCGCCTGCTCGCCCATCGCCTTGCGTGTGGCCTCGTCAAGAAACGGGCTGGGCGCTTCTTCGATAACCTTCTGGTGGCGGCGCTGGATGGAGCACTCACGCTCGTGCAGGTACACCGTGTTGCCGTGCGCATCGCCCAGCACCTGGATCTCGATGTGGCGTGGCTCTTCAACAAACTTCTCGATGAACACACGGTCGTCACCGAAGCTGTTGCGCGCTTCGTTCTGGCAGGCGGTGAAACCTTCGAAGGTTTCTTTGTCGTTGTGGGCCACCCGCAGGCCCTTGCCACCGCCGCCCGCGCTGGCCTTGATCATCACCGGGTAGCCGATGCCCTTGGCAATCTCGACCGCTTCCTTCGCACCCGCGATGGCCGCGTTGTGGCCGGGAATGGTGTTGACCTTCGCTTCGTTCGCAAGCTTC
>JBKJJF010000066.1:0-2764 GCA_046598195.1 Rhizobacter sp.
CCCATGCGCAGGTTTTCTTCGGTCGTGAAATTGAGAAAGGTGCCGCGCCCGTCGGGCACGTGGGCCACGCCCATGCGCACGATGCTCTCGGTGGCCTTGCCGTCGATGCGCTCACCACCGAGCAGCACCTCACCCTGCGCCTTGACCATGCCGCACACGGCACGCAGCGTGGTCGTCTTGCCGGCGCCGTTGGCACCGAGGATGGTGGTGATGCCGCCCGCCTTGACGTCGAAATCGAGGCCGTGCAGCACCTTGGTCGGGCCGTACTGGGCGTGCAGGCCACGCACTTGCAGAAGGATGTCGCTCATGCCGCCTCCGCGCCCAGGTAAGCCTTGATGACTTCGGCATTGCTCTGCACTTCGGCCGGTGTGCCATCGGCGATCTTGCGGCCGAAGTTGAGGGCCACCACTTGGTCTGACACACGCATCACCAAGTTCATGTGGTGCTCCACCAGGAGAATCGTCAGCTTGAGCTCGGCGCGTATGTGGCGCAGCAGCTCCATCAGCGCTTCGACCTCTTCATGGTTCAGGCCACCCGCCGGCTCGTCGAGCAGCAAGAGCTTGGGCTGGGTGATCAGCGCGCGCGCCAGCTCGACCCGCTTCTGGGTGCCAAACGGCAGGTCGGCGACAGGCGTCTCACCCACTGCGCCAAGATCGAGCAGTGCAATGATTTGCTCGACGTGGGCACACAAGCGCTCTTCTTCGCGCCGCACATGCGGCAAGCGCAATGCGTTGGCGAGGTAACCGGTGCTGGTGCGGCTGTGGCCCCCCAGCAGCACGTTTTGCCGCACGCTCATCGTGCGAAACAGCGCCAGATTTTGGAAGGTGCGGCCGATGCCGAGTGAGGCAATGCCGTGCGGCGGCGTCGCGGTGAGCGAGCTGCCCTCGAAATTGATCTGCCCTTCGCTGAAGTTGTAGAGACGCGAGAGGCAATTGAACAGCGTGGTCTTGCCCGCGCCGTTGGGCCCGATCAGCCCGACGATCTTGCCGCCGGTGACCGAAAACGAGACCTTGTCCAAGGCCGTGATGCCGCCGAAACGCACGGTCACGTCGGTGACGTCAAGCAGCGGCGGTGTGGTGCGCGCGTCGATTCGATCTCTCCCGTTTGCCAACCAGCTTGTTCTGCAAAGCGAAACAGAGGTCTGTTATTCGCCCTGACAGAACGCCAAGAAGCGCGATTTTTAGTGTGGAAAGCCACACAGCGGGAGAGGGGTCTTTCCCCTAAGGGGCTGCCCAGGGAGTTGTTGTCCTAGGCGGCAATTCCGCTTTGCAGAATCAGGAACGGTCGGCCGCCGGGCCGCCCCAAGGCCAGGCCGGCGCCCCTCGGGGGCAGGAGTGACACGACTGGGGGCTCACCTCAGTGCGCTTGATCCCAGTTCGGGCCGACGCCTACTTCGGCGAGCAGCGGAACTTTGAGCGTGGCCACGCCGGCCATCAATCGCGGGATTTCAACGCGCGCCCAATCGAGCTCGGCCTCAGGCACTTCGAGCACCAGTTCGTCGTGCACCTGCATCACCATCAGCGTGTTGCGGTGTTGTGCGTCGAGCGCGGCCTGCACCGCAATCATCGCGAGCTTGATCAGGTCGGCTGCCGTGCCTTGCATCGGCGCGTTGATCGCCTGGCGCTCGGCACCGGCCTTGCGCGGGCCGTTGCCGCCATTGATCTCGGGCAGGTAGATGCGCCGGCCAAACAGCGTTTCAACATAACCGCGTTCTTTGGCCGAGGCCTTGGTGTCGTCCATGTACTGCTTCACGCCGGGGTAACGCGCGAAGTAACGCTCGATGTACTGCGAGGCCGCGCCGCGCTCGATGCCCAGGCTCTGCGCCAGGCCAAACGCACCCATGCCGTAGATGAGCCCGAAGTTAATCGTCTTGGCATAACGCCGCTGCTCGCTGGTGACCGCCGCGGGCTCGATGCCGAACACCTCGGCAGCGGTGGCGCGGTGCACGTCCATGCCTTCGGCAAAGGCCTTGAGCAGGTTCACATCGCTGCTGATGTCGGCCATGATGCGCAGCTCAATCTGCGAGTAGTCGGCGCTCAGGATCACGTGGCCGGGCGGCGCGATGAAGGCCTCGCGCACACGCCGGCCTTCGGCGGTGCGGATCGGGATGTTTTGCAGGTTGGGCTCGTTGCTCGACAAACGCCCCGTCACCGCCACCGCCTGCGCGTAGTTGGTGTGCACCCGGCCGGTGTGGGGGTTGATCATCAGCGGCAGCTTGTCGGTGTAGGTGCCTTTCAGCTTGGAGAGCGAACGGTGCTCCAGCAGCTTGGCCGGCAGCGGGTAGTCCTCGGCCAGTTTGTCGAGCACCTCTTCGTCGGTGCTGGGTGCGCCGCTTGCGGTCTTCTTGATCACCGGCAGGCCGAGCTTGCCGAACAAGATCTCACCGATCTGCTTCGGTGAACCCATGTTGAAGGGCTGGCCGGCAAGTTCGTGGGCTTCTTTTTCGAGCGCCAGCATGCGCTCGCCGAGTTGCTGGCTTTGGTGTGCGAGCAAGGCGGGGTCGATCAGCACGCCGTTGCGCTCGATGCGCTGCAAAATCGCCGCCACCGGCATCTCGATCTGTTCGTACACGTAGCGCAAGCCGGTTTCGGCCTCGACCTGTGGCCACAGCGACTGGTGCACCTGCAGCGTCATCTCGCTGTCTTCACACGAGTATTGCGACGCCTTCTCGATGTCAACCTGCGCAAACGAAATCTGCTGCGCTCCCTTGCCGCACACGTCTTCATAACTCAGGCCGCTGCGGCCCAGGTGACGCAGGGCCAGG
>JBKJJF010000037.1:0-6150 GCA_046598195.1 Rhizobacter sp.
ATCCAGGTCGGCCTGCTGGGCATCGGCACCGTCGGCAGCGGCGTGTTCAACGTCCTCAAACGCAACCAGCACGAGATCCTGCGCCGCGCCGGCCGCGGCATCGAGATCACCATGGTGGCCGACCTCGACACCGCGCGCGCCCAGTCGCTGGTCGGCAAGGACGTCAAGGTGGTCAACGACGCCCGCGCCGTCCTCGCCAATCCCGAGATCGACATCGTCATCGAGCTGATCGGCGGCTACGGCATCGCCCGCCAGCTGGTGATGGAGGCGATCGAGGCGGGCAAGCACGTGGTCACGGCCAACAAGGCGCTGCTGGCGGTGCACGGCACCGAGATCTTCGCGGCGGCGCACCGCAAAGGCGTCATGGTCGCGTTCGAAGCCGCGGTGGCTGGCGGCATCCCGATCATCAAGGCGTTGCGTGAGGGTCTGACCGCCAACCGCATCGAGTGGATCGCCGGGATCATCAACGGCACCACCAACTTCATCCTCTCTGAGATGCGCGCCAAGGGCCTGGACTTCGACGTGGTGCTGAAGGAAGCGCAGCGCCTCGGCTACGCCGAAGCCGACCCGACCTTCGACATCGAAGGTGTTGACGCGGCCCACAAGGCGACCATCATGAGCGCGATCGCGTTCGGCACGCCGGTGCAGTTCGACAAAGCGCACGTCGAAGGCATCACCAAACTCAACCCGGCCGACATTCGCTATGCCGAGCAGCTGGGCTACCGCATCAAGCTGCTCGGCATCACGAAACGCCGCGCCGAGGGCATCGAGTTGCGAGTGCACCCGACGCTGGTGCCGGCCAAACGCCTTATCGCCAACGTCGAAGGCGCGATGAACGCCGTGGTGGTTCAAGGCGACGCCGTAGGCACGACGCTCTACTACGGTAAGGGCGCGGGCGCCGAGCCGACCGCGTCGGCCGTGATCGCCGACCTGGTCGACATCACCCGGCTGCACACCGCAGATCCCGACCACCGCGTGCCGCACCTGGCCTTCCAGCCCGGCGAGCTGCAAGACACGCGCATCCTGCCGATCGACGAGGTCGTGACCGCCTACTACCTGCGGCTGCAGGTCGCCGACCAGGCCGGCGTGCTCGCACGAATCACCGGCATCCTGGCCGATCGCAACATCTCGATCGACGCGCTGCTGCAGCGTGAGTCGGCCGAGGGCGAAGCGCAGACCGACGTGATCATCTTGACGCACGACACCATCGAAGGCGAGATGAACAAGGCCATCGCGCAGATGCAGGCCTTGCCCACCGTGCTGGCGCCCATCGTGAAGATCCGCAAGGAAGAACTCAGTTGAAATACATCTCGACGCGCGGCGACAAGACACAACGCGGCTTCTCCGACATCCTGCTCGAAGGCTTGGCGCCCGACGGCGGGCTGTACCTGCCCACGCATTACCCCATGGTGCCTAGCACCACGCTGGCGCAGTGGCGCAAGCTGTCGTATCCCGACCTGGCGTTCGAGGTGCTGTCGCTCTTCATTGACGACATTCCTGCGGCCGACCTCTACGACATCGTCCACCGCACCTACACGCCCGCTGTTTTCGGCACGCCCGAGATTGCGCCGCTGAAGACGCTGCAACCCGGCCTCTACCTCGAAGCCCTGTCCAACGGCCCCACGCTGGCCTTCAAAGACATGGCGATGCAGCTGCTCGGCAACCTGTTCGAGTACGAGCTGGGCCGCCGTGGCGAGACGCTCAACATCCTGGGTGCCACCTCGGGCGACACCGGCAGCGCGGCCGAGTACGCCATGCGCGGCAAAAAGGGTGTCAACGTCTTCATGCTCTCGCCCAAGGGCCGCATGAGCCCCTTCCAGCAGGCGCAAATGTTCAGCCTGCAAGACGCCAACATCCACAACATCGCCATTGAAGGTGTGTTCGACGACTGTCAAGACATCGTCAAGGCGGTGTCGAACGACCTCGAATTCAAGCGCCGCTACAAGATTGGCACGGTCAACTCCATCAACTGGGCCCGCTTGTTGGCGCAGGTTGTGTATTACTTCGCCGGCTACTTTCAGGCGACCTCACCCGACGCCCCGGGGCGAGCCGGCATGGAGTCGCGCCGTATGGGCCTGGATTCGCGCCTCATGGGTTTGGACGGCGACAAGTCGCCGCTTGACGAGCGGGTGAGCTTCGCGGTGCCCTCGGGCAACTTCGGCAACATCTGCGCCGGCCACGTGGCCCGCATGATGGGCTTGCCGATCAAGCGCCTGGTACTGGCCACCAACGAAAACCGCGTGCTCGACGAGTTCTTCCGCACCGGCAGCTACCGCCCGCGGGCGAGTGCCGAGACCTTCGAGACCTCCAGCCCGTCGATGGACATTTCCAAGGCGAGCAACTTCGAGCGTTTTGTGTTCGACCTGCTCGGCCGCGACGGTGAGCGCACGCGCGAGATCTTCAAGACGGAATTGGAGAAGCGCGGCTTCTTCCAGCTCAGCCCCGCCGAGTTCAGCCGCATCTCGGCCTATGGCTTTCAGTCGGGCCACAGCACGCATGCCGACCGCCTGGCCACCATTCGCCATACCTGGGAGGTGAACGGCATGATGATCGACACCCACACCGCCGACGGCCTCAAGGTGGCGCGTGAGTACCTGGAGCCCAGCGTGCCGATGATCGTGCTCGAAACCGCCCTGCCGGCCAAGTTTGCCGAGACCATCGTCGAAGCGCTGGGCCGCGAACCCGATCGCCCGGTGGCGCTGCTTGGCATCGAGGCCTTGCCCAAGCGCTTCAAGGTGATGAAGGCCGATGTGGCGGCAGTGAAAAACTGCATCGCTGAGAACGCCTGAATGTTGAAAGCGCAGCCGTGAAAGTTATCGGCTTCAGCGGCTACTCCGGCTCGGGCAAGACGACGCTGCTTGAGCCCTTGATCGGCTGCCTGAAGGCCGCGGGTCAGCGGGTGTCGGTGATCAAGCACGCGCACCACAATTTCGACATCGACCACCCGGGCAAAGACTCGTGGCGTCACCGCCAGGCCGGTGCTTTCGAGGTGGTGGTGGCCTCGAACAAACGCCTGGCCAAGATCCGCGAATACGAAGTGCAGGCCGACCCCACGGTGCACCAACTGCTGGCCGAGCTGTCGGACTGCGATTGGGCGCTGGTCGAAGGTTTCAGGCATGCCGACCTGTTGCGCATTGAGGTGTGGCGAGCCGAGACCGGCGAGGTGGCGCACTACCCCCACGACCCCTTCATCGTTGCAGTGGCCACCGACGAGCCACAGAATTTGCCTGTGCCCACCGGGCTGCCGGTTTTGAGCCTGAACGACGTGCAGTCCGTGGCCGACTTTCTGTTGGCCAACCCGAGCCGCTATGAATACTCCTCGCCCTACGACGCTGCTGACGCTTGACGAGGCTCTGGCCCGTCTGCTCGGTGCGGTGCAACCCCTCACCGGCAGCGAAACCGTCTCAACTTTCGATGCACTCGGCCGCGTGCTGGCCAATGACGTGCGCTCGCTGGTCGACGTGCCTTCGGCCGACAACAGCGCGATGGATGGTTATGCGATGCGCAGCGCTGACGTCATTGCGGCCGGCACGGTGTTGCCGGTGAGCCAGCGCATCCCGGCCGGTGTGGTGGGCGCTGCGCTGAAGCCCGGCACCGCGGCTCGCATCTTCACTGGCGCTCTGGTGCCCGAAGGCGCCGATGCGGTGGTGATGCAAGAGCAATGTGAGGCGCTCGACGGCGCGGTGCGTGTGAACGCCGTGCCGACCCCGGGCCAATCGGTGCGCCGCCGTGGCGAAGACCTGTCACGCGACGCCGTTGCGCTGTTGCGCGGCACCCGCCTCACGCCACAGGCCCTGGGCCTGGCCGCCACCGCTGGCGCAGCCACCCTCACCGTGGCCCGCCGCCCGCGTGTGGCGCTGTTCTCCACCGGCGATGAGCTGGCCATGCCCGGCGAGCCGCTCAAACCGGGCGCCATCTACAACTCCAACCGATTCACCTTGCGCGCGCTGATCCAGTCGCTGGGCTGTGAGTGCACTGACCTTGGCATCGTGCCCGACCAGCTCGAAGCCACACGCGCGGCCTTGCGCAAGGCCGCGCAGGGCCACGACCTGATCGTCACCAGCGGCGGTGTCTCGGTGGGTGAAGAAGACCACCTCAAGCCTGCGGTGCAAGCCGAGGGCGAGCTCAACCTGTGGCAGATCGCCATCAAGCCGGGCAAGCCGCTGGCCTTCGGCAGCGTGCGGCGGGCTGAGGGAGATTCCATGGGCGAGAAGGCCTGGTTCGTCGGCCTGCCTGGCAACCCGGTGTCGAGTTTCATCACCTTCTTGCTGGCCGTGCGGCCGGTGTTGCTGCACCTGCAGGGGGCGTCGGTCTTGCAGCCGGTGGGCGTGCCGATGCGGGCTGATTTCGACTGGCCACGCGCCGACAAGCGCCGCGAGTTCCTGCGTGTTCGGCGCAATGGCAAGGGCGGCCTCGACCTGTTCACCAACCAAGGCTCGGGCGTGCTCACCTCCACCGTGTGGGCCGATGGCGTGGTCGATAACCCGCCAGAGACCCCGGTTCGCGCGGGCGACAGCGTGAGGTTCATTGCCTTGGCGGAGTGGGTGGCATGAAGATCCAGGTGCGTTATTTCGCCTCTCTGCGCGAGGCCCTGGGCACGGGCGAGACGGCGGAAGCAGCCGAAGGCAGCACCGTCGCCCAGCTGCGAGATGCCTTGATCGCCCGCGGCGCACCCCATGCCCAGGCCCTGGCGCGCGGCCGCGCCGTGCGCACGGCGCTTGACCAGGTGCTGTGCAACGAAAGCGCTGCCTTGCGCGATGGCGCCGAGCTGGCGTTCTTCCCGCCCGTCACAGGCGGTTGAGGGCCTCTGGCAGGGCACGCTCGGCGGCCTCCAGCGCCGTCCAGGTGTGCTGCACGGCTGCCACCGTCGCCGGGCTGTGCGGCAGCCGCAGCTCGTCACTCACCCAGCCCTGCCGCGCCAGCACCGCCTTGAACACGCTCGGGTTGGGCTCGGCAAAGAGCGCCTGCGACAAGGGTGTGAGCGCGTGGTACAGCTGCCGTGCCCGCAGCATCTGGCCAGCGCGGGTGGCGCTGACCAGCTCGGCGTAGAGCTGCGGCAGCAGGTGGGCTGACGCGGCGATGGCTCCGGCGCCGCCCATGCACAGCGTGCTGAAGATGCGCTCGTCGTCTCCGGCCAGCACCGCGAGCCGCCCGTCGGCAATCAGGGCGCGGGTCTTGGTCTCGTCGCCACCGCAGTCCTTGATGGCGCGGATGTGGGGGTGGGCGGCGAGTGTCAGCAGCGTCGCCAGTGTCATCTGCACGCCGCTGCGGGTGGGCACGTCATAGAGCACCAGCGGCACCGGCGAGACATCGGCCAGCGCACGGAAGTGCGCCACGATGCCGGCCTGGGCAGGCCGCAGGTAGTAAGGCGCTGACACCAGCACGCCCGCGATGGGGCGCTGCGCACACACGCGCAGGTGCGCCGTCATCTCATCGAGCCGGGTGCCGGCCAAGCCCATCAGCACCGGCTTGCCGCCGCTTGCGGCGAGCACGGTGTCGAGCACGGTGAGCTGCTCCTTGTGCGTCAGCGACTCGGCCTCACCGGTGCTGCCGCAGGCCACAAAACCGCGCACGTCGGCCTTGGCCAGGTGGTGAACCAGGCGCCGCAACGCGGCCACATCCACAACGCCCGCCTGAAACGGCGTGACCAGCGGAATCCACAAACCCGAAAAATCGAATGAACCCACGAGGCATCTCCTTGCATGACAGACCGAATGAAGGTCCGCGCAGGGGAGCTTGGGATCAGGGGGGAGGTGAGGGGCCTGCCGTGTGTCTGTTCCGTCGCTCAACTGACGACGGAACGGCAACGCTCCGGTCAGATGAGCGTTTGCTTTTTGGCTTTGAGCGCAGCTGCACCGGTGCCCGCAGGGGCAGGGGTGTTGAGTTGGCGCAAGAGCATGGGCGGGATTGTGCCCGAGGCAGGTGGTCTCGCGCTCGATGCCGCTTTGCCAGAATCTTCACCGAAGGGCGCTCATATCGAGCGCGCCCGATGCGCCACGCTGATGAACCAAACCGAACACCTGAGCGGCCTGCAAAACGTGTGCACCCCGTGCGCTGGGGGTTTTGCATACCGACCCACCAGCCCGCGCGAACAAGCGCACCGGGATCGAGGGCCGTTTTGGTTTGTCATCGAGTGCAGCAACCCGCTGA
>JBKJJF010000151.1:0-5012 GCA_046598195.1 Rhizobacter sp.
GTCGCCCGAGTGCTGGGTGACGATCACGCCGGGCACAAATTCAAGCACCTCGCCAGGCCGCAGCGCGGGCCGGCTCTTCAGCAGCTCGGAGCGGATCACACCTTGTGACGCGGCGTCCGAGCTGCCCACGGCGTTGTCGTAGTGGCGGCCGGTGATCTCAACCTTGTCGAGTTGGGTTGGAGTTGCCACGGTCGGCTGCGCCTGCAGCGGTGAAGCCAGGCCGGTCAACGCAGCGGCGAGCGCCACGGGGTGCAAAGAGGTCGTCATTCAAGCCTCGACAGCAGATGGGGTTATGGGTTGGAGCGGATTTACGCGCCGAAGCGCGTGCCGGATGCAGGTCGACGCTCGGACTAGAACTTGACCTCGATGCCGAACGACGGCAAGAAAGGCAGCTGCGTCACATCCTTGCGCACCGTGTAGTCGGCGTTGTAGCTGTAGCCCGAGATGTTCTTGCGTGCATACGCATTGATCACCTCGCCATAAACGCGAAAGCGTGGCGAGAGGATGTAGTCGCCCCGCAGGTCGAGCCGGTGGTAGCTCGGCAGGCGCTCGGAGTTGATCTCGCCGTAGAGCGGGCGCACACGGTCGTCGGGGTAACGGCCGGTGTCGACGATGGGCGTGTTGGGCGCCCCGGTGTGGTAGCTCCACTTGGCACCAAACTGCCAGCGGTCCGACTGTTTGTATTGCAGCACCAGGTTGGCGATCACCGGCTGGTCAAACTCGAACGGGAACTCCTGGCCCGTTGTGTCGTTTTGCCGCCGCGCGCTCGACAGGCTGAGTGACAACCAACCCGAAAGTTTGTGCTTCGGCTCGCGCTTGATGAGCAGCTCGAGGCCGCGCGCCTGGCCGCTCGCGCCGTTGCGGTAGTTGACCGGCCGTTCGGCTCTCACCACGAAGTCGCTGAACTTCTTTTGGTAGGCCTCAACACGCCATGACCAGCCTTCGTCGAGCTGCTGCGACACCCCCAGCACGCCGTGCGTGGCGCGCAAGTGCCACAGGCCGGTGTTGCCGAAGCCGGCCACCACCTGGTCACCGGCGGGGAACTGGTGGTGGCGGCCCCAAGCGGCGGTGAACAGCAGGCTGGGTGACCACTTCCATTCGGCGCCGACACGCGGCTCGGTGTAGCGGCGATCCAGATAACCATCGTGTGCGTGGTGCACACCGCCCGTCAGCGCCCACTCGGGCGTGAACTGCCAGCGGTTTTTGGCATAGAGGTTGGTGATGGTGGCGCTGATGCGGCCGGTGTCTTGCACACGCGGGGCGCTGGTGAAATCGCACTCGGCTTCGTACTCGGTGCAGCGTGCGTTGAGCGCGTTGATGTCGTAGTCGGCACGCACCGATTGCAGCGAGCCGCCGAGCGAGGTCTCGTGATCGGCCGAGGGCTTGAACTTGAACTGCTCGCGTGCAAACCAGGTGTGGGTGCGCGCCGTGGCCTTGAGTGCGTCGCCGACCAGGCTGGTGTTGGTGTCGAGCGTGTGGCCGAGTGCGAGCTTGTTGCTCATGTGGCCGCTCAGGTCGGCGTCCCACACCAGGGCCTGGGTGCCGTAACTGGTGTCGATGGCGCTGTCGCCGGCCAGCGCGGGCTGCTGCGTGCCGAGGCCTGAAGTCGCGGGGATCTTGAAGTCAAGGTGATCCGACGCACCGGTGGCGTGAAAGCTGAGCTGGTGCTGGGGGTTCAGGTTCCAGATGTACTTGCCCTGGTAGTCGTAATACCGCGGCACGGTGACGATGACGCCCGAGTCTTCGTCTTCCACGGTGTCGACCAACAAGTCGATGTAGCTGCGCTTGACGGCGAAGTAAAACGACTGCTTGTCGTTGACCGGCCCTTCGACCAGAAAATCGGCGCCCAGCAGGCTGACATTGATCACAGCGCCCAGGCGGTCGGTGCGCGGCGCGCGCAGGTTCACATCCAGCACGGCGCCGATCACGTCGGCGTACTCGGGGCCGAAAGCCGCGCTGTAGAGCTCGAACTGGGTCACCAGCTGGCTGTGCACCACACTCACCAGGCCACCCACGTGGAACACGTAGCCCACCGGCAGAAAGTCGATGTAATAGGCGTTGTCGTTGGGGCGCGAGCCGCGCACCGCCGGCGCGCTGCTGGTGTCGCTGGACATCGCCACACCAGGCAGGCTTTGCAGCGCCTTCATGGTGTCGCCGGCGGTGCCGGGCACCGTGCGCAGCTCGTCACCGGTGAGCACCGTGCGGCTGGCGGGGCTGGCCGGGCGGCGGCTGGTGATCTCGACCGGCGGCAAGGTGGTGGTGGCTTGGCTCGCCGCAGCCGCCGGGGCAACAGGTTGTGCTTGGGCGGTGAGTGACAAACCCGCCAGCACCAGCCCCCAGAGGCGGCCTGTCATCGCGGCTGAGCCGCCGCGCGCAAGGCGCGCCGTCGGCGGCGGGCGGCCAGCACCGGCTCGGTCAACATGAAGGCCGCGGTGACGGCATACGAGCCCCACACATACAGCCCGTAGCCACCCATGGCAAAAAACTCCGACGCGCTGTTCCAGTTCATGGCTTGGCTCCTTCAGGCTGCACCAATTGCGCTACCCAGTCGGCGTGTTTTTCGCGTTCAAGAATGATGGCGCGGGTGCGGGTGAACACCACCGCAAACGCATACGCCCAGAAGGCCAGTGTCATCAACAGCATGGCGGTGAGCATGGTCGCGGCCATCTTGGGCGCGGCGGTGGCACTGATGGTGGCGCCCTGGTGCAAGGTGTTCCACCACTGCACCGAAAAATAGATGATGGGCACGTTGATGGCGCCGATGAGCGCGACCAGCGCGCCCGCGTTGTCGGCGCGGCGGGTGTCGTCAATCGCTTCCACCAGCGAGATGTAGCCGAGGTAGAGAAACAGCAGGATCAGCTCGGAGGTGAGCCGCGCGTCCCACACCCACCAAGTGCCCCAGGTGGGCTTGCCCCAGAAGGCCCCCGTCCACAACGCGACAAAGGTGAACATGGCGCCGGTGGGCGCGATGGCGCGCGCCACCATCGAGGCGAGCCGCGCCTTGAAGGCCCAGCCGATGCCGGCCCAGAAGGCCATCACCAGGTACAGCAGCATCGACATCCAGGCGGCAGGCACGTGGATGAAGATGATGCGGTACGAATCGCCTTGGGTCGCGTCGGTGGGTGCCACGAAGAAGCCCATGTACAGGCCGATGGCGGTGAGCACGATGGCCACCACCCAGAACCACGGCACGAGCGCACCCGCCAGGCCGTAAAAGCGCGACGGCGCGGCAAACGTGAACAGCCGCAACGGCGGTGATGAGTTCATGGCGTTGTCTCTCGGTTCATTCAGTCGAAATGCGCAAGGCCGCGGCGGTGGCCCACGGCGCCAACAAGGTCGTCACGATCAGCAGCGCGCCGAGCAACGAATAGTGCCCGCCGGCTGACATGCCCGACTCCACCGCACCCACCGCCCCGGTGCCAAAGATCAGTGCCGGAATGCACAGCGGCAAGATCAGCAAGATCAACAACACCCCGGCACTGCGCAGCCCGAGCGTGAGCGCCGCGCCCACCCCGCCCAGCAGGCTGAGGATGGGCGTGCCCAGCAGCAGGCTGAAGGTGAGCGCGGCGATGGCGTCACCGCTCATGTCGAACATCAGGCCGAACAGCGGCGCCACCAAGATGAGCGGGAGGCCGGTGAGCAGCCAGTGTGCAAGCGCCTTGGCCGCAGCGATCAGCACCGGCGACTCACCGCACAGCAGCATCTGCTCCAGCGAGCCATCGGCGTGGTCGGCGGCGTAGAGCTGGGTCACCGACAACATCGCCGCCAGCAGCGCACACACCCACACCACGCCGGGGGCGATCTGGCGCAGCATTTGCGCTTCAGGGCCCACGCCGAGCGGGAACAGGCTGACGGCCACGGTGAAGAAGGCGATTGGCAACAAGGCTTCGATGCGGCGGCGCGCGGCCAGGCGCAGGTCACGGGCGAGCACCGCCATGAAAGCGCTCATGACGACCCCTCGCCTGCGGCGCACCGCAGGCGCTTGGCCGTCATACCGCCACCTCGTCGAGCTGCACGGTCATCGGCACAGGCTCGCTCAAGGTGAGCGCCTGGTGGCTGGTCAGCACCACACTCCCACCACGCGCCGCGTGCTGCGTCAGCAAGCTGTTGAGGGTGTGGATGCCTTCGGTGTCGAGCGCATCAAACGGCTCGTCAAGAATCCACAACGAAGGCGCGCTATCGAGCGCCAGCCGGGCCAAGGCCACACGTCGGTGTTGCCCTTGCGAAAGGGTGCGCACAAACGCGTCGCGCCGGCTGGCCATGCCGAACAGGCGCAACGCTTCGGTGAGCGCGGTTTCGCTGTCGGCGCGGCCATGCAGGCGGGCGAGAAAACCCAACGACTCCAGCACCGTGAGGTCTTCTTTCAAGGCGTTGGCGTGCGCCACGTAAACCCGCTGCCCCGGCGTGCCGTTCCAAGTCACCTGCCCGGCTTCGGGCGTGGACAAACCCGCGAGCAGCCGCAGCAGGCTGGTCTTGCCGCGCCCGTTGGCGCCGCGCAGCCACACCACCTGGCCAGGCTTCACCTCGAACTGCAAGCCCTTGAAAAGAATGCGGTCGCCACGGCGGCAAGCCAGGTCGGTGGCGGCAAGTGAAGGCAAGGCAGAGGTCAACACGGTGCGAGGGTGGCTTGCAACGCCGCATTGTCTGTCACCGAAGTACCATGGCCCACACTCCCCGAGGCACC
This sequence comes from Rhizobacter sp., assembly GCA_046598195.1. Lineage (GTDB taxonomy): Bacteria > Pseudomonadota > Gammaproteobacteria > Burkholderiales > Burkholderiaceae_C > Rhizobacter. Next base: position 4,685 of record JBKJJF010000151.1, read on the forward strand.
CCATGAACAAAGACCTGATGCAAGCCGCTGGCGCCATCACCGCCGCCCTGATCACCAATCCGTCGCCGGGGGTGTCGCGCTCCAAGCTGAGCGATGTGGGCACCTTGTTTGCCAGCGTGTACATCGAGCTTGAAAAGTCGCAAGCCATCGTCGACAAGCTGCGCGCGCAGGGGGCGACGCCGGCCCCTTGAGCACGACGCCTGACCTGATTAGCGACAAACCTCAGCTCCTTCGTTTCCCGTTCGGGCTGAGCCTGTCGAAGCCAGCGCAGTGCACGGCGCACCCTTCGACAGGCTCAGGGCGAACGGAGCTTGGCTGAGGTATGTCG
>JBKJJF010000181.1:0-9488 GCA_046598195.1 Rhizobacter sp.
GCGGCTCGATTCGGCTGACGCGCAGCAGCTCGAGCAGGCCCCCGCGCCGGCCTTCGGGCCCGGCGGCGATGAGCACGCGATAGCCCGTGGCGCCGACGTGCAGTTGCAGCTTTTTCAGCGGCTCGGGCGCCCCGCGATCCACGCTCAGGTCGGGCAGGGCGCGCGCCCACTCGCAGCCGGTGCCGCGCACGGCGAGCTGCGCATGCGCGTTGCAGTGCGTGAAGAACTCGTCGGTGCCGAGGAACAGGTCGTCCGGCGGCAGGATCGGCCGTTCGCGGTCGTGTTGCAGGAAGCGGTGGCGCTCGCGCGTGTCGACCCAGAACTTCTTCAGCGCCTCGTCCACTTCGCCGTGCAGCACCAGCGCGGCGTCGGAGCCGATGTAGTCGAAGATCGTCGCCGTGGCGTCGAAGAACAGCGGCAGGTAGTACTCGATGCCGGCGGTGGCGATGCCGGTACCGATGTCTTTGTACAGGCGCACCTTGGTCGGGTCGCCTTCCATCTTTTCGCGCCAACGAGCGCGGAAGGCGGCACGCGCCTCATCGTCCATCGGGAACTCACGGCCGGGCAACAAGCGCACCTCGGGCACGGGGTAGAGGCTGCGCTGGCTGTCGGGGTCGAAGGTGCGGATGCTATCGACCTCATCGCCGAACAGGTCGACGCGGTAGGGCACCAGCGAGCCCATCGGAAAGAGGTCGATCAAACCACCACGCACCGCGTATTCGCCGGGCGACACCACCTGGCTCACGTGCGTGTAGCCGGCCAATGTGAGTTGCGCCTTGAGCGCGGCCTCGTTGAGCTTGGCCTTTTGTTTGAAGTGAAAGGTGTAGCCGGCCAGAAAGCTCGGTGGCGCCAATCGCACCAGCGCGGTGGAGGCCGGCATCAGCACCACGTCGACCTCGCCCTGCTGCACACGCCAGAGTGTGGCCAGGCGCTCGGAGATCAGGTCTTGGTGGGGCGAGAAGGTGTCGTAGGGCAGGGTTTCCCAGTCGGGGAACACGGCCACACGCAGCTCGGGCGCGAAGAACTGCAACTCAGCTTCGAGGCGCTGTGTGTCGGCCGGCTCGGCGCTGACGATGGCGGTGAGCTGGCCTTGTGCTTTTTGCGCCTGGGCGAAGCGGGCCAGCAGCAGGGCATCGGCCGAACCAAGCGGGCGCGGCAGGGTGAATCGTTTACCGGGAGCGAGCGAGGGCAACTGCATGGGGAGCCAGACAAAATCAAATCGCCCCGGTGAGGCGTATTCCTCCGGGGCGATGAACTGCGCGAATTATAGAATTCGCCCCTCTTTGCGCGCTTGATGACTACAACATCTCCTCCCCATCTCTACGCTTTGGTGCCCTGTGCCGGCGTGGGCGAGCGTGCGGGGGCTGAGGGGCCCAAGCAATACGCGCCGCTGGCGGGTCGCAGCTTGGTGTCGCACACCTTGGCGGCTTTGGCCGAGGTGAAACGCCTTCGGCAGACGCTGGTGGTGCTGAGCCCGAGTGACACGGTCTTTGAGTCGCAGGCTCCTGCTTTCACCGGCTGGGCGGCGCGTGTCGGTGGTTCTAGCCGCGCAGAATCGGTGGCCAACGGTTTGGCCGAGTTGTTGCGCCGCGGGGCGCACCCCAGCGACTGGGTGCTGGTGCACGACGCCGCGCGTTGCTTGCTGCGCGCCGAATGGGTTGATGCCTTGATCGATGCTTGCCTGAATGACGAGGTGGGCGGCCTGCTGGCCTTGCCCCTGGCCGACACGATGAAACAAGAATCCGCGGGCCGTGTGGTTGCCACCGTTGACCGCGCCCACAAGTGGCAAGCGCAGACGCCACAGATGTTTCGCCTGGGTGAGTTGCGGAGTGCCCTGGCCAGCGAGGGCGCCGTCACCGACGAAGCCAGCGCCATCGAGGCCACCGGCCGGGCGCCCAAGCTGGTGCCGGGTTCGTTGGAGAATTTCAAGGTCACCTACCCCAGCGACTTTGCGCTGGCCGAACGCCTGTTGAGGACACGCCCATGACGCTCAAACCGCAAATGCCACGCTGGCGAATTGGCGAAGGTTGGGACACGCACGCCCTGGTGACCGGCCGCAAACTTATTCTGGGCGGTGTGGAGATTGCCCACACGCATGGCCTCCAGGGCCATTCGGATGCCGATGCTTTGTGCCACGCCATCACCGACGCGCTTTTTGGCGCCGCCGCCATGGGTGACATCGGCCGCCACTTTCCCGACACCGACCCGCAGTTCCGGGGCGCCGACTCGCTGGCACTGCTGACCGAAACCGGCCGCCGTGTGCGCGCTGCCGGCTGGATCATTGGCAACGTCGACAGCACCATCATTGCGCAGCTGCCGAAGCTGGCGCCGCACATCCCGGCCATGCGTCAGCGTCTGGCAATTGCGCTGGGGTTGCCGGTGGAGCAGGTGAACGTAAAAGCCAAGACGGCTGAGGGCATGGGGCCGGTGGGGCGCCTCGAATCGATCGAAGCGCGGGCGGTGTGCCTTTTGGTAAAAGCTTAGGGCGCTTTTTTCAGGCGCACATGCGCCACCAGCCCACCATCCATCGCATTCGCCAGCTCAAAGCTGCCACCCATGCGTTGAACTGATTTTTCAACGATGGCCAAGCCGAGGCCAGCGCCCGTGGCCGCCGTGCGCGCCGCGTCGCCGCGGAAGAAGGGCGTCGTCAGCTGCTTGAGCTTTTCGGGCGCCACACCCTGACCATAGTCGCGCACGCTGAGAATCACCCACGGCCCGGTGCGCGCATAACTCACTTGCACCCGCGCGATGCCGGTGTCGGTGGAGCGGCCATAACGGCGTGCGTTTTCGAACAGGTTTTGGAACACACGGCCGAGCTCGACCTCGTCGGCCATGACCTTGGTGTCGATCGCCACACGCGAGCTGATGCGAATTTGGGAAGGGTCGCGAAAGCCCTGTATCTCGCGCTCGACCAAGCTGCTCACGTGCACCGGCACGAGCTTGGTCTCGCCGGGGCGGGCGTAGTCCATGAACTTGTCGATGATGGCGTCGAGCTGGTCGATGTCGAGCGCCATGTTTTTCTTGGCTTCTTCGTCTTGCACGCTCATCTCGGCTTCGAGCCGCAGGCGGGCCAATGGCGTGCGCAGGTCGTGCGAGATGCCGGCCAGCATCACCGCGCGGTCTTCTTCCACCTTGGCCAGCTCGCGCGCCATGCGGTTGAAGCCCATGTTGACCTGGCGGATCTCGCTGGTGAGCGTGTTTTCGTCGAGCTGCGATTCGTACTCGCCGTCGCGGATGCGGCTGGCGGCAAACGACAGGTCACGCAGCGGCTGGTTGATCAGACGCGCAATCGCGGCCGAGCCGAACACCGTGGCGAGCAGGGCAATGGTCACCCAGAGCAGCCAGCTGCTGCCCGCCATGGGCCGCACGCGCGTCGGGTCGGCCTGCAGCCAGTAGGCGTCTTTTTCGACCGTGAAGCCGACCCACAACCCGCTGATGCCATTCACTGCCGAAGCGACCACGGTGTCGGCGCCCAGCCGCGAATGAAGCTCCTGGCTGATGGCCTTGGAAAAACGGTCTGACTCGAACGGCTCCCATTTGTCGCCCGGTTCGCGCGGCAGCACCTTGACCGCGTCTTGGTTTGACATGGTCTTGACGAGCGTGATGCGGTTGATGTCGTCGGCGTATTTCATCGCCGCACGCGACAGGTTCACCAGGCTTGCGATCTGCTGGGCCGATTGCACGGCTCGTGGCTCGAACTCAAGCGCCCGGAAGGTCTGCACCCACGCAAACACGCCGCCGACCAACAGGATGGCGAGCAGGAAAAACGTGCGCCAGAAGAGGCTGAGTGCGACGGTCTTGCGGGGCATGGCAAGCGGCTGAGGGTCGGGTACCGTCGGAGCGAAAAAGGGCCCCAACTTGGGGCCCTGGCGCGCTGTCTTTCGGTCAGGCCGCGCCATCTGGCACGAACACGTAGCCGACGCCCCATACCGTCTGGATGTAGCGCGGTTGGGCCGGGTCGGGCTCAATCATCTTGCGCAGGCGGGAGATCTGCACGTCGAGGCTGCGGTCAAAGGGTTCGAATTCACGGCCGCGTGCGAGCTGGGCCAGCTTGTCACGCGACAGCGGTTGGCGCGGGTGGCGCACCAGCGCTTTGAGCATGGAGAACTCACCGGTGGTGAGCGCAATCTGCTCGCCGTCTTTCGACAGGCGGCGCAGCGCGAGGTCGAACTCGAAGGGGCCGAAGGTGACTGTCTGAGCGTCTTTGGCCGGCGCACCAGGCGCTTCCATTGCCGGGCGGCGGCGCAGCACGGCGTGGATGCGCGCCAGCAACTCGCGCGGGTTGAAGGGTTTGGGCAGGTAGTCGTCGGCGCCGACTTCGAGGCCGACGATGCGGTCCACGTCTTCGACCTTGGCGGTGAGCATGATGATGGGCGTCACGTCATTCGCGGCGCGCAGGCGGCGGCAAATCGAGAGACCGTCTTCGCCGGGCAGCATCAGGTCGAGCACGATCAGGTCGACCGTCTCGCGGGTGAGCACGCGGTTCAACGCTTTCGAGTCTTCGGCCAGCAGCACCTCGAAGCCCTCTTGCGTGAGGTAGCGGCGCAGCAGGTCACGGATGCGGGCGTCGTCATCGACCACGACGATGCGGTCGGGGCGGGCATTGGTGTTGGACGTCATGAAAGCCTCTCCGTCATTTGTAACAGCGGGGATTGTGCGCAGGTTCACAGGCCGTTTTGGCAGGCCTTGACCACTTGTTACAAATCTATGACGGGTGCGCCAAAGCACCAAGTGAAGCTTTGTGAAGTCCATGGTGGCGTGTCGGCGTGGCGGCATGATGGGTCGTTGAGCGGGCATCCCGCACCCAATGCGGCGAGGCGCACATGAAAGCTTTGACTCCTTTGCAGTTGACTGCGGCCGACGCACGGCACCTGCTGTCGCGCACCGGGTTCATGCCGTCGCCCGCCGAGCTGCAGCCCTGGGTTGGCCAGTCGGCCGAAGCTGCGGTCGACAAGCTGCTTGCCGCCGCGCTGCGCGCGAAGCCGCTCAACCCGGCCCCGGCGTTCACCCGCGAGGCGCTGCGCACACCCTATGGCCGCCTGGCCGATGATGAGGCCCGCAAGGCGGCGCGCCAGCAGTCGCGCGCCGACACCATGGTCATGGCGGCCTGGTGGCTGCAGGAGATGCGCGACACGCCCACGCCGCTGGCCGAGCGAATGGTGCTGTTTTGGCACAACCACTTCGCCACCTCGGAGCAGAAGGTGCAGCAGCCCCAAGGCATGTACGTTCAGCACGGACTCTTTCGCCAACATGCGCTGGGCTCGTTTCGCGAACTGCTGCAGGGTGTGGCGCATGACCCCGCCATGCTGATCTACCTCGACGGCGCCGCCAACCGAGCCCAAGCGCCGAACGAAAACTTCGCCCGTGAGGTGATGGAATTGTTCACCCTGGGTGAGGGCCAATACAGCGAGCGCGACATCAAGGAGGCGGCGCGCGCCTTCTCGGGCTGGTCGGTCGACCGCGAGACATGGCGCGCGCAGCTGCGGCCCCGCCAGCACGACGGCGCAGAGAAGACGCTGTTCGGCCGCACGGCGCGTTTCGACACCACCAGCGCGCTCGACGCCATGCTGGAGCAGCCGGCCGCCGCACGCTTCATCACCGGCAAGCTGTGGCGTGAGTTTGTGTCGCCGACACCGCACGCCGCGAGCGTCGACCGAATCGCTCAGCGTTTTCGCGCCAGCGGCTGGCGCACCGATGTGGCGGTGCGCGAGCTGCTCTTGAGCGATGCGTTCTGGGCCGATGAATCGCGCGCCGCGCTGATCAAGTCGCCGGTGGAGCTGGCGGTGGGCACGCTGCGGCAGTTCGACATCCAACTCGACAACAGCTTGCCGCTGGTGGCGTTGACCTCGCGCCTGGGCCAGATGCTGTTCTTGCCGCCCAACGTGAAGGGCTGGCCGGGCTACACCGACTGGATCAACAGCACCAGCCTGCTCAACCGCAAGCGTTTCACCGAGCGCTTGTTTCGCGGGTTGGATGTGAACAACATGGGCGGCGGCCGAGGTGTCGACATGCGCTTCGACGCCGAGGCCTGGCTCAAGCCGCTGGGCGCCTGGCCCGACCGTGAGCCCGATGCGGCGGCGCTTGCTCGCATCGTTGAAGCCGTCTTGGCCACCTCGGCCGTGAACCCGGTGCCGGCCGGCACCGTGGGCTTGCAGACCTTGCGGGCGCTGAGCCTTGACCCCGCCTTTCAGCTCAAGTGAGGAGCCTTGCCATGATCGATCGACGCCAACTGCTGACCCTGAGCGGCCTCGCCCTGCCGGGGCTGCCCAGCCTCGCCTGGGCGCAACGGGCCGCGTCTGCGGCCGACCGCATTCTGGTGCTGGTGGAGCTGAAGGGTGGCAACGACGGGCTCAACACCGTTGTGCCCTATGCCCACCCCGCTTATGCACAACTGAGGCCCACGCTTGCGATCAAACCCGACGAGGTGCTGAAGCTGGACTCGGCGCTCGGCCTGCACCCGGCGCTCGCGCCGCTGTTGCCACTGTTTGAAAAGCGCGAGATGGCGGTTCTGCTGGGCTTGGGTTACCCGCAGCCCAACCTGTCGCACTTTCGCTCCATCGAGATCTGGGACACCGCCTCTCGGTCGAATGAATACCTGGATGAAGGCTGGGTGGCCCGCGCCATGTCGGCCGGCCTGCGTGATGCGGCCCGCTTCACGACCGAAGGCGTGGCCGTGGGCAGCGCAGGGCTGGGGGCGTTGACCGGTGCGAACGCGGTGTCGCTCACCCACACCGAGGCCTTCGTCAACCAGGCGAAATTGGTCACCCCTGCCAGCGTGCGTGGCAACGCGGCGCTCGAGCATGTGTTGCGGGTCGAGGCCGGTGTGCTGCAGGCGGCCGAGGGTTTGCGCCACCCCGTCGTGCCGCTTGCGACTGAATTTCCCGCACACGGCTTCGGCCAGGCCGTGCGCGCCACGTGCCAGATCGTGGCAGGGCAGAAGGGGCGTGGCGGGGTGCCGGTGTTCCACCTGACGCATGGCAGCTTCGACACCCACCGCGGGCAACTCGGCACCCATGCCACGCTGCTCAAACAACTTGCCGAGGGCCTGGTGGCCTTGCGTGCAGGCTTGGTGGAGGTGGGGGCGTGGGAGCGCACGCTCATCGTCACCTATTCCGAATTCGGCCGCCGCGCGCGGCAAAACCAGAGCGGCGGCACCGACCACGGCACGGCGGCGCCGCACTTTGCTTTTGGCGGCGCGGTGCGTGGCGGCGTGTTCGGCACCATGCCCGATCTGGAGCGGCTCGATGCCACACAGAACGTGGTGCATACCGCCGACTTTCGACAGCTCTATGCGACCATCGCCCAGCGCTGGTGGGGCCTCGACCCCGAGCCCGTGGTACGCGGGCGATTTGATCCACTTCCCTTTTTGACTGTTTGAGGATTTACCCATGAAAAACAAGATTGCTCTGCTGGCTGTGCTCGCCTCGACCTCGGTGTGGGCCGCTGACCCGCCTCTGCAAAACGTGGTCGGCCTGCAGGCCAGCGCGAGCCTCGAAGTGACCAAAGATTTGCTCAGCGTCACACTGAGCACCACCCGCGACGGCACCGATGCGGCCGGTGTGCAGTCGGCGCTGAAACAAGCACTCGACGCGGCCTTGGGCGAAGCCAAGCGGGCTGCCAAACCCGGCCAGATTGACGTGCAGACGGGCAACTTTTCGCTCTTCCCACGTTATTCGAACAAGGGCGTCATCACCGGCTGGCAAGGCACCGCCGAGCTGGGCATTGAAGGCCGCGACATCCCCGGCATCGCCAAGCTCACTGGTCGCATCACCACCATGACGATTGCCCGCGTGGGCGCCGGTTTGTCGAAGGAACAGCGGGAAAAGGTGGAGAGCGACGTGGCCGCCGAGGCCATCGCGCGTTACCGCGCCAAGGCCACCGACTACGCGAAGCAGTTTGGCTTCAGTGGCTACACCGTGCGCGAGGTCAACGTGAACAGCAACGAACCGATGAGTTATGCCTCTGCGTCCATGGTGCGCATGAGCGCCAAGTCAGCCGATGCCTCAGAGAGCTTGCCGGTGGAGCTGGGCAAGGGCACCGTGTCCGTCACGGTGAACGGCACGGTGCAGATGACGAAGTAGGGCGCTTACTGGGCCACCCAGCCGCCGTCGACGTTCCAGGCCACGCCGCGGATGTTGTCGCCGGCGGGTGAGCACATGAAGACGGCCAGCTCGCCCAACTGCTGGGGCGTCACGAACTGCAGCGAAGGCTGCTTCTCGCTCAGCAGGTCGATCTTGGCCTGATCGACCGTGATGCCTTCGCGCGCCGCGCGGTCGTCGATCTGCTTTTGCACCAGCGGCGTGAGCACCCAGCCGGGGCAGATGGCGTTGGAGGTGATGCCGGTCGTGGCCGTTTCCAGCGCGATCGACTTGGTGAAACCCACGAGGCCGTGTTTGGCCGCCACATAGGCCGACTTCTGCGCCGAGGCCACCAGGCCATGCGCCGAGGCGATGTTGATGATGCGGCCCCAGTTTTTCTTGCGCATCTGCGGAATGGCCAAGCGCGTGGTGTGGAAGGCCGAGCTGAGGTTGATGGCGATGATGGCGTCCCATTTTGCAACGGGGAAGTCTTCAACGTTCGCCACGTGCTGGATGCCGGCGTTGTTGACCAAGATGTCAACGCCGCCGAACTCGGCCTGGGCGTAGATCATCATGGCCTCGATCTCTGCCGGCTGGCTCATGTCGGCCCCGTGGTAGCCGGCCTTCACGCCGAAGGCTGCCACTTCGGCACGCGCTGGCTCGAACGCGCCAAAACCATTCAAGATGACATTGGCCCCCTGGCGGGCCAGGCACAGCGCCACACCCAGGCCAATGCCACTGGTGGAGCCGGTGACGAGTGCAGTTTTCCCTTTCAGCATGGTCGAACCTCCAGATTGATACAGTGCATTATCAAAGCGAAAGATGTCGATGCACGAACCACGCCTGAACCATGTGCAATGCCTTGACGCGCAAGGCCTGCACCGCATGGCTTACTGGGAGTGGGGCGACCCGGCCAACCCGCGTGTGCTGGTGTGCGTGCACGGTTTGTCACGTCAAGGGCGCGATTTCGATGCCTTGGCCCAGGCGATGCAAGGTGAGTACCGTGTGGTCTGCCCTGACGTGGTGGGCCGAGGCCAGTCTGACCGCTTGGCCGACCCCAGCGGCTACCAGATTCCGTCTTACGCAGCCGACATGGTGACCTTGCTGGCGCGGCTCAATGCCGGCACCTTGCACTGGTTGGGCACCTCGATGGGCGGGCTGATCGGCCTGGTGACCGCGGCACTGAAAGGCTCGCCGGTGCAGCGCCTGGTGCTCAACGACGTGGGCCCGGTGATCGAGCCTTCGGCGCTGGCGCGCATCGGCACCTATCTCGGCCTGCCGGTGCGCTGGAAAACGCTCGACGAAGCGGCTGACGCACTCTGGGCCATCTCGCAAGGTTTTGGCCCGCACACCCGAGAACAATGGCTGGCGCTGACGCAGCCCCAGCTCAAAGTTGATGACGATGGCTTC
>JBKJJF010000157.1:0-5642 GCA_046598195.1 Rhizobacter sp.
CCAATCTAGGCGCAAAGCACAGCCATAGCTCGGGCTATGGCGAGCATTTGCAACGACGAGTGGGGGTGTTTTGGCGCGATGAGCGGGCATGAGCGAAAAACTCTCAGGCTCTCAGTCTGCGGCCCAGCCGCTAGGATGTTGTGGTGCAGCCATCCCCCACCCACAGCCTCGCCACCCTGCAGATGCGCCACGGCCGCGCCTACCGCTGGCGGGTGTTGCTGACGGTGATGGTGGGCACCATGGCGTCGATCATGGCCTCGACCATCGTCAACGTGGCCTTGCCCGACATGAGCCGTGTGTTCACGCTGGGCCAGGAGCGCGCGCAGTGGTTGTCGGCCGGTTTCATGGCCGCAGTCACCGTAGCGATGTTGACCACCCCGTGGCTGCTCGGGCGTTTCGGTTACCGCCACACCTACTTTGCGGCGGTGATCCTGCTGGCGGTGGGTGGCATCGCCGGCGGCCTGGGCACGAGCTTCGAGCTGGTGCTGGCGATGCGCGTGGTCGAAGGCCTGGCCGCAGGGGTGATGCAGCCCATTCCGCCGGTCATCGTGTTGCAGCTTTTCGGCCGCCAAGAGCAGGGCAAAGCGATGGGCATCTTCGGCTTTGGCGTGGTGCTCGCGCCGGCCCTGGGGCCGAGCATCGGCGGTGTGCTGGTCGAGGCCTTTGGCTGGCGCTCGATCTTCTTCGTGGTGGTGCCGTTCTGCGTGGTGGCGCTGCTGCTGGCGCACAAGTACCTGCCGCACAGCTCGCCCGGCGCCGAGGGTGTGAACCAGCACGAGCGCCGCCTCGACCTGCCCGGCCTGGCGCTGCTGGCCGTGGCCGTGCTCACCGGCATGAACGGCCTGGTGCACCTGCACACCCCCTCGTTCTATGCCTATGCGCTGCTCGCGGTGTCGGCGCTCGGTGCGGGCCTGTTCATCTGGCGCCAGCGCACGGCCGAGCACCCGTTGATGGAGTTCAAGCTGTTTGACATCCGCGCCTTCCGCATGGGCGGCGTGGTGGCGTTCATCTATGGCGCGGCCTTGTTCGGCTCCACCTACCTGGTGCCGGTGTTCATGCAGATCGGGTTGCACCTGCCGCCGTCGCAGGCGGGTGCGGTGCTGCTGCCGGCGGGCATCTTCCTCGCGTTCATGTTGCCGCTGGGCGGGCGGTTGGCAGACCACTACCCGTTCAACCAGCTGGTGGCCTGCGGCATTGCGCTGCTCACACTGTCGTTCTGGTTGATGGCCCTGGTGGGGCTGGAAACCTCGTTGTGGGTCATCACCGCGTTTGCCATCGTCGGGCGCATCGGGCTGGGGCTGGTGTTGCCCTCGCTCAACCTGGGCGCGATTCGCCGCCTGCCGATGGTTCACATTTCGCACGGGTCGAGCGCCATCAACTTCTTGCGCCAGCTGGGCGGCGCGGTGGGCGTGAGCCTGGCCGGCATCGTGTTGGAGTGGCGGCTGCAAGTACACGTCAGCGCGCCGCTGCGCGCCTTCCACGAAACCTTTGTGCTGCTCGGTGCGATCTGCGCACTGGCCATCGTGGCAGGTTGGCGCATGCAGCCGCCGGGCGGCGGTGTGGTGCGGCGTGATGCGGCGGTGAGCGAACACGCGCCGAGCGACATCAGCTAACGCGACGGTGAACGGAGCGGGCGGGGGGTGGCGCGCAGCGCCGGGGGTCAACATCCTCGGGTTTGCCCAGGTTGGACTTCGCTCAGACCCGGGATCATGCTGCATTGAGCTGCGCACAGCATCACCTGTAGCGCGCGCCAACATCCCTGCAGGAGACATCACCGTGACCACTCGCATCCAGATCAACGGCAAGACGATGAACGTCAAGGCCGAGCCCGACACACCGCTGTTGTGGGTCATCCGCGACGAGATCGGCCTCACCGGCACCAAGTTCGGCTGTGGCATGGCGCTGTGCGGCGCCTGCACCGTGCACCTCGACGGCCAGCCCGTGCGCTCATGCTCCACGCCGCTGTCGGCTGCGGCTGGCAAGTCGGTCACCACCATCGAAAGCCTGTCGCCCAACAACAGCCACCCGCTGCAAAAGGCCTGGATCGCACACGACGTGCCGCAGTGCGGCTACTGCCAGAGTGGCCAGCTGATGAGCGCGGCCGCGCTGCTCAAGGGCAACAAGAACCCGAGCGACGCCGACATCGACGCCGCAATGAGCGGCAACATCTGCCGCTGTGGCACCTACCCCCGCATCAAGGCCGCGATCAAGACCGCCGCCTCTGAAATGCGCAAGGCCTGAGGAGACCACCATGACCACCAAGACCTCCTCCCCTTCGTCCGCCTCCAAGACCGTCGGTGTCAATCGCCGCGGTTTCCTGCAGACCTCCGCCGTCGCCAGCGGCGGGCTGATGCTCGGCGTGAGCTTCAGCGGCGTGAGCGACGTGCTCGCCGCCGGCATGGTGCACACGCCCAACGCCTGGGTGCACATCGCCGACGACAACACCATCACGCTGATCTCGGCCCGCTCCGAAATGGGCCAGGGTGTTTACACCTCGATGCCGATGCTGATCGCCGAAGAGCTCAACGTCGACATCAAGCAGATCAAGGTGGCCATGGCGCCCCCCAACGGCAAGATCTACGGCAACGCCTTGCTCGGCGGCCCGCAGCTCACCGGCGGCTCCACCTCCGTGCGCGACGGCTGGGACAAGCTGCGTGTGGCCGGCGCGCAGGTGCGCATGATGCTGGTGAGCGCCGCTGCGCTGAAATGGAACATTCCTGAAACCGAGCTGCGTGCCGAAAACGGCATGGTGCTCGGCCCCAAGGGCAAAAAGGCCACCTACGGCCAGCTCGCCGCCGAGGCCTCGCGCCTGCCGGTGCCCCAAACGCCGACGCTGAAAGACCCGAAAGACTTCCGCATCGTCGGCAAGCCGACCAAGCGCCTGGACACTCCCGCCAAGGTCAACGGCACGGCCGAGTTCGGCATCGACGTCAAGCTGCCCGGCATGGTGTATGCCGCGCTGGAGCAATGCCCGGTGATTGGCGGCACCGTCAAGAGCTTCGACGCGGGCCGTGCCAAGGGCATGCCCGGCGTGATCGACGTGGTGCAGATCCCCGACGGCGTGGCCGTGGTGGCCGACACCTGGTGGCACGCCAACAAGGCACGTGAAGCACTCAAGATCGTGTGGGACGAAGGCGCGGGCGCGGCACTGACCGAAAAGACCATGCTGGCCGGCCTCAAGGCCGCCGCGGTGTCTGACGCGGCCAAGCCGCTGGCGCTGCCCAAGGTGGGTGAGGCCGATGCCGCCATCAAGGCCGCGACCAAGGTGATCAAGGCCGAGTACACACTGCCGCTCTTGTCGCACGCGCCGCTGGAGCCGATGAACTTCACGGCGCACTACCACGACAACCGTGTCGAGCTGATCGGCCCGACCCAGTGGCAAGACGCCGCCGCCGGCACCGTGGCCAAGGTGTGCGGCGTGCCGATCGAAAACGTGAGCCTGCGCACCACCTTCCTGGGTGGCGGGTTCGGGCGCCGCATCGACATCGACTACATCATCCAGGCCGCGCAGATCAGCAAGGCAGTGGGCAAGCCGGTCAAGCTGGTGTGGACACGTGAAGACGACATGACGCACGACTTCTACCGCCCGCAGTCGGTGCACCACCTGGCGGCCGCCATCGGCGCCGATGGCAAACCCACCGCCATGAGCTTCCGCCTGACCTCGCAGTCGGTCACCGGCCGGGTGTTCGGCCTGCCGGCGCCGGTGCAAGACCCGCTGATGACCGAAGCGGCGATGGCGGCCTATGAGATCCCGGCAACACGCCACGACATCCTCAAACACGACGCTGGCCTGCGCGTGGGTTACTGGCGCTCGGTGAGCCACGCGCTCAACGCGTTCGCGAATGAGACCTTCATCGACGAGCTGGCGGTGGCCGCAGGCAAAGACCCGTATGCCTACCGCATGTCGCTGCTGGCCAACAAGCCACGCTTTGCCAACGTGCTCAAACAAGCCGCCGACAAAGCCGGCTGGGGCACGCCCGCACCGGCAGGGCGCTTCCGTGGCATCGCGCTGATGGAGGGTTACGACACCTACATGGCGATGGTGGCCGAGATCTCGTATGCCAAGGGCGAGATCAAGGTGCACAAGGTGACCACGGTGGCCGACCTCGGCCGCATGGTCAACCCCGACACGGTCGAGGCGCAGATCCAGTCGAGCGTGGTGTTCGGTTTGACGGCCGCGCTGTGGGGCGAGATCACGCTCGACAAGGGCCGTGTGCAGCAGACCAACTTCCACCAGTACCGACTGCTGCGCATGAACGAGTCGCCCGAGTTCGTGACGGTGCTGGTGCCGAGCACCGAAAAGCCGGGTGGCATCGGCGAGCCGGCCACCGCGCTGATCGGGCCAGCAGTGGGCAACGCCCTCTTTGTCGCCACCGGCAAGCGGCTGCGCACGATGCCGTTCACCGAGCAGAACATCGCGTCGGCTTGAGTGATCAGTACCTGCGGCGACGCATGTGAAAAGGGCCACCGTCGGGTGGCCCTTTTTTTGATGAGGCCGGTGATTCGTTAGCGGCTTTTTGGACGCAAAGATCGCGAAGGAAGACGCAAAGCACGCAAAGAAAGAAGTTCTTGATGGGTGCCATACCTCAGCCTTACCTCTTGCTCCAGCCTTACCCCTTGCTCAGCCTTCCCCCTTGCTCCGTTCGGGCTGAGCCTGTCGAAGCCGGCGCCGTGCTGTGCGCACCCTTCGACAGGCTCAGGGCGAACGGCCTTTGGCTCTGGCTCTGGCTGAGGCTCTGGCTGAGGCACCTCACTCATCGGGAAGAAGTCTGGTCTTTTCCTTGGCGATCTTTGCGTCTTCCTTCGCGGCCTTTGCGTCCAAAACAAACCTGCTCAAAGAAAAAGCGCCGCACGAAGCAGCGCTTTTCATGCGACACGGCCGCCGCTACTACTTCGGCCGAATCGAATCCGGCACACCCTGGATGAACGCCTTCAGCTTGGCCATGTCTTCCCGCTTGAGACTGCCGGTGAAGTCGGGCATGCCCTTGTCCTTGGCGGCGCCGCCCAGCACATAGGCTTCGAGGTTGTTGATCACGTCAGGGTGCGAGTAGCCGAGGTTGGGAATGTTGCCGCCGCGGTCGACACCCGGCACGCCGTGGCACAACACGCAGGCCGCGACATACAGGCCCTGGCCCTCGGGCACGTTTTTCGGGTCGTAGGCCACCCCCGAGAGCAACGCGTTCAGCTTGTACTGCGCAAACTGCGGCAGCGGCGCCTTGCCACCCACGGCGAAGGTGTAGACCGTGCCCGGGCCGATCTTCTCGCTGGCGCGCTGGGCCAAGCCGTATGAGCCGCCCCAGCCGACGGCGATCGACACGTACTGCTTGCCGTCGACCAGGTAGGTGGAGGGCGCGGCGATGACGCCGGTGCCGGTGGGTGACTCCCACAGCTTCTCTCCCGTGCTCGCGTTGAAGGCGATGAAGCGGCCCTCGGCCGTGCCCTGGAACACCAGGTTGCCGGCGGTGGCAAGCGTGCCGCCATTCCATGGCGACACATGCTCCACGCGCCAGGCTTCTTTCTGGTTCACCGGGTCCCAGGCCACCAGGCGGCCGAAGGGTTTGCTGGTGGCGGGCGTGGCGTTGATGAACATGGCCGTGTTCCAGCCCTGGTTGGAGCCGGGCACGCCGAGCGTCATGCCGTTC
>JBKJJF010000204.1:0-7754 GCA_046598195.1 Rhizobacter sp.
GAGTTTCAACACACGTTTCGCCTGGCCATCGTCGGCGCCGGCCCGGTGGGCCTGAGCCTCGCGCTTCATGCCTCGCGGGCATTGC
This sequence comes from Rhizobacter sp., assembly GCA_046598195.1. Lineage (GTDB taxonomy): Bacteria > Pseudomonadota > Gammaproteobacteria > Burkholderiales > Burkholderiaceae_C > Rhizobacter. Next base: position 86 of record JBKJJF010000204.1, read on the forward strand.
CGGGTGCCCACGTCAGCCTGTTCGACAGCCGCACGCTGGCACATGACGTATCGAGCGACCCGCGCACCCTCGCGCTGTCGCTTGGCAGCGTGCAGTTACTGCAGCGCCTGGGCGCATGGCAGGCCGATGTGGCACAACCCATTCTCGAAGTGCATGTGTCGCAGCAAGCGCCTTCCTTGGGTGGCGTACTGGCCGATGTGATGGGTGAACCCGAGGTGCGCATCTCGGCCGCCGAAGAGCAGGTGCCGCTGCTGGGCGCGGTGCTCAGCTACGGCGCCATCGTCGCGCCGCTGCAAGCAACCTGGCTGGCCGCCTGCGAGCAAGAGCCCTCGCGCCTGTGCACACGGTTTGGCACGCCTGTGCGCGCAATGAAGCCGCTGGCCCAGGGTGTCGAGATCGACAGTGGCATCGTCGACAGCTTCGACCTCGCGGTGGTGGCCGAGGGCGGTGTGTTCACCACCGAAGTGCCGTCAACCGTGGCTCAGCCCACACGCCCGCCCATTCGCCGCGACTATGCACAACACGCCTGGGTCGGCACGGTGCAACTCGCCCAGCCGCGCGCCGGTGTGGCGTATGAGCGATTCACCCGCCATGGCCCCGCCGCGTTACTGCCCTTGAAAGAGGGTCGCGCCGCGCTGGTGTGGTGTGTGAACCGCGATGACGACCCGGTGGGTGAGCTGGACGACACCCAACGCCTGGCCGTGCTCAACACCTTGTTCCACCCCGAAGTGAGCACGCTCACGGCCGTGTCTCCACTCAAACGTTTCGAGCTCGGGCTGACAGCTGAACGCACCCTGACAAAGGGCCGCACGGTTCGTATCGGCAACGCAGCGCAAACCCTGCACCCGGTGGCCGGCCAGGGCCTGAACCTCGGCCTGCGCGATGCCTTTGATCTGGTGCAGGCCTTGTCACGTTCATCCGATGTCGACAGCGTGTTGCGCAAGCTCGAATGGCAACGAGGCCCCGACCGCTGGGCAATGATCGCCGCCACCGACTTTCTCGCCCGCAGCTTCACCTGGAAGTTCCCCGGCGCCGGCGCAGCGCGCGGCCTGGGCATGCTGGCACTGCAAACGCTGCGGCCGCTCAAGTCGGCGCTGGCGCGGCAAATGATGTACGGCTCGCGCTGAGCGCAGCTAGCTCAACCGGTGTGTGAGCGCCGGCAGCTGCGAGCGCACGGATGCGATGCGCTCCACATCCAACTCGGCCATCACCACCCCCTCACCCACCTCGTGCAAGGCCTGCACCTCGCCCCAGGGGTCGACGATCAGGCTGTGGCCAAAGGTGCGGCGGCCGTTTTCGTGCAGGCCGCCTTGGGCGGGCGCGATCACATAACACTGGTTTTCGATCGCGCGGGCACGCAGCAGCACCTCCCAGTGCGCCCGGCCGGTGGTGTGGGTGAACGCCGCCGGCACGGCCAGCAGATCGCAAGGCGGGTGCATCAGGCGGCGGTACAGCTCGGGGAAGCGCAGGTCGTAGCAGATGCTCAAACCCAGGCGCAAGCCACCCACATCGCAGGCTACCGGCGTGGTGCCGGCTTGCAGCACCCGCCCTTCGTCATAACTTTCGCGCCCGTTGTCGTAACGGAACAGGTGAATCTTGTCGTAGCGCGCGGCGAGCTGCCCCTCGGGCGAATACACGCAGCAGGCGTTGAACACCCGGTCGGGGCTGCCCGTGCGCAAGGGCAAGGTGCCGCCGATCACCCACACGCCGTGCTGGCGTGCCGCCTCGGCCAGCATCTGCTGGATCGGCCCGTCGCCGGGTGTTTCGGCCAGTGCGAGCTTGTCGCTGTCGCGCTGGCCCATGAAGCAGAAGTACTCGGGCAACGCGACCAGTTGTGCGCCTTCATGCGCGGCCTCGGCGATCAGGCGGCGCGCCGTGTCCAGGTTGCGTTCGACGCTGGGGGTTGCGACTGTTTGCAGCGCAGCAATCCACATGAAAGTGCTCTCCATTCAATGCGCTGTCGCCCCAAGGAGACAGCCTGGGCAGCTTACGCCCTCACCTGCATGGCCACCACCCTGCAGTGCCCTGGGTTGTGGGGCAAAATCCGCCCGCCATGGGCTCTGAGAACACCACCGTCGGCGCCGACCACAGCCGCTTCGTTCAGCGTGTGCGCCGCCGCTTTGCTGCCGAGCTGCCCTTGCTGCCCCCTGGCCTGCCCGCGCGCGACAGCATCAGCACGCTGATCGACACGCTGATAGCCGACGGCCGCAGCCTCGCCAGCAGCCTGCGGGTGGCCCGCCACCTGGTGCTCGAACGCCTGGCCGTGCTCGACATCGAGCAAGGCGCAGAGATGCAAGACATCACCCGCGCGATGACCCAGCTGGCCGAGACCACGCTCGACCGTGCGCTGGCCCAGGCCTTCATCGACCAAGACGCACGCTACGGCGCTCCGCTCAACGAAGCCGGCGAGCGCATCGACTTCTGGGTCGTTGGCATGGGCAAGCTCGGGGCGCATGAGCTGAACGTGTCGTCCGACATCGACTTGATCTACGTTTACGAAGAAGACGGCCAGACCACCGGCCCCAAGGTGATCAGCGCGCACGAGTACTTTGCGCAGGTGGCGCGCAGCCTGTATGCGCTGATCGGCGACAGCACCGACGACGGCTTCGTCTTCCGTGTCGACCTCGCGCTGCGGCCCAACGGCAACTCCGGCCCGCCGGTCGTGAGCCTGGCGATGCTGGAGGAATACTTCCTGGTGCAGGGGCGCGAATGGGAGCGTTTTGCCTGGCTCAAGAGCCGCGTGGTCGCGCCCTCCGAGAGTGTGAAGAACGGCCGCGCCAAACAACTCAGCGGCACCGTCACGCCCTTTGTCTACCGCCGTTACCTCGACTACGGCGTGTTCGAAGGCCTGCGCCAGCTGCACCGCAAAGTGCGCGAAGAAGCCCAGCGCCGCGCCGCCGGCCGGCCCGAGCGTGCCAACGACGTGAAACTGTCGCGCGGTGGCATCCGCGAGATCGAGTTCATCGTGCAGCTGCTGCAGGTGGTGCGCGGCGGGCAGTTCCCCGAGATTCGCACCCGCCCCACGCTGAAGGCACTTGAAAAGCTCGCCGCCGGCGGCCTGATGAAGCCCGAGAGCGCGCAGCGCCTGGCCGAGGCGTACACCTTCTTGCGGCGTGTCGAGCACCGCATCCAGTTCCTCGACGACCAGCAGACGCATGTGCTGCCTACGCTCGACACCGACCTGGGCTGGATTGCCCGCAGCATGGGCTTCACCTGCACGGCCGAAACCTGCGAGCTGCTCAAACACCTGGGTGAGACGCGCGAGTTTGTGGCGATGGAGTTCGACACCCTGCTGCACGACGGCCGCGCACCGGCCGCCGCCACCTCGGCCAACGGCGGCTGCAAAACCTGCGGTCCGGCGCCGCAGGCGGTCGACAACGTGGCTTTTCTGGAGCGACTGCCGCCCGAGCTGGCCGCACGTGTGCAGCCCTGGTGCGACCACCCGCGCATCAAGGTGCTGCGTGAAGAAAGCAAGCTTCGCCTGGCCCGGTTGGTCACACGTGCCGCACAGGCCGTGGCCGAAGGCGCCTGCACGATGGAAGCCGCCACCCGCTTCATCGACTGGCTGGAGCCGCTGCTGCGCCGCGAGAGTTACCTCGCGCTGCTGGTCGAGCGACCCGAGGTGCAAAACCGCTTGCTGCGGCTCTTGGGCCTGGCGCGCTGGCCCGCGCAGTTTTTGATGCGCCACCCCGGTGTGATCGACGAGCTGGCCGACGAGCGTTTGTTGCACGGCCGCTTCGAGCGTGAGAGTTACATTGCCGAGCTCGAAGCGCGCCACGACGCCTGGATCCGCTTCAACCAGGCCGACGAAGAGCTGTTGCTCGACACGCTGCGCCGCGCCCACCACGCCGAGGTCTTCCGCACCTTGGTGCGCGATGTGGAGGGCCACATCAGCGTCGAGCAGGTGGCCGACGACCTCTCGGCGCTGGCCGATGCCACGCTGCAGTGCACGATCAACTGGGCCTGGAGCCACCTCAAACAACACCACCGCGAGACACCACGTTTTGCCGTCATCGCCTACGGCAAGCTGGGTGGCAAAGAGCTGGGCTACGGCAGCGACCTCGACGTGGTGTTCGTGTTCGACGACGCCGACGAGACAGACGCCTACAACGCCGCCGAGGTGTATGGCGCCTTTGTGCGCAAGCTCATCAACTGGCTGACCACGCGCACCGCCTCGGGTGAGCTGTTCGACATCGACACCGCGTTGCGACCCAACGGCAACTCGGGCCTCTTGGTCACCTCGCTCACCTCCTACGAAAACTACCAGAAGGGCCGCGGCAGCAACACCGCCTGGACCTGGGAACACCAGGCCATCACACGGGCGCGCTTTTGCGCCGGCACACCCGACCTGGCGCCACGTTTTGAGGCCGCACGCCGCGCGGTGATTTGTGCCGAGCGCGACCCGGTGGCGCTGCGCGGCGAGATCGAGGCGATGCGCGCGAAAGTGCGTTCGGCGCGGCCCGTGAAGGCGGGCCTGTTCGACGTCAAACACAGCCAAGGCGGCATGATGGACGCCGAGTTCGCGGTGCAGTACCTGGTGCTCGCCCACGGCAAGATGCACCCCGAGCTGCTCGACAACGTGGGCAACATCGCCCTGCTGCAACGGGCCGTTGCCTGCGGCCTGCTGCCTGCCGGCGTGGGCCATGCCGCCGCCGACGCCTACCGCGAGCTGCGCCGAGCGCAGCACAAGGCTCGCCTGGACGAAAAACCCACCCAGGTTGACCCCGCCAGCGCGGCGCCGCAGCGTGATGCGGTGCTCGCCTTGTGGCGGGCCGTGTTCCCTTCGACCTGATGTTGGCTGTCTTGCGCCGCCCGGGCGCTGCGTGGTGTGCGGTGGCGCTGCTCTTGTTGGCGGGAACGCTCATCTCGCTCGCCTTGAGCGTCACACGTTTGCTGGAATGGCAACCCGAGCAGGCTGCACAGCAGCCTTGGCGCTGGTGGAGCGCCGCCTTCGTGCACTACAGCAGCCTGCACTGGGTCGGCAACCTCACCGGCCTCTCGCTCACCGCCGCCTTCGGCTGGGTGTCGCGCGTGCCACCGCGTGCCGCACTCGCTTGGTTTTTGGCCTGGCCGTTCACCCACCTCGCTTTTTTGTGGGCGGTGCCCGAGTTGAAGCACTACGGCGGCCTCTCGGGCGTGGTGCACGCGGGCGTGGCGATCGTCATTGCGCATTTGCTCATCACCGGCACCCGCGGCCAGCGTGCGGTGGCGGCCACCGTGCTCGCCGGCCTGCTGGCCAAGATCGCCACCGAAACCCCTTGGCGCGAAGCCGTGCAACACCACGACGGCTGGGACATCGGCATCGCCCCGATGGCGCATGTGACCGGCGTGGTCTCGGGCGTGGTCTGCCTGGGGCTCGTGTGGGCCGGCGCATGGCTCGGCTCACGAAACACGCCCCATGCCTGATCGCAAAACCCATCTCGACACACTGGCCGTCGTCTCGCTGATCGCCTGCAGCTTCTTGTGGGGCCTGAACCAGGTGGCCGTCAAGGCCGCGCTCGGCGAGGTGTCACCGCTGGTGCAAGCGGCGGTGCGCTCGCTCGGCGGTGTGGTGCTGGTGCTGCTGTGGGCGCGGCTGCGTGGCATCGCACTGTTTCAGCGCGACGGCACCTTGCCTGGCGGCCTGCTCGCGGGCGCGCTGTTTGCCGCCGAGTTCGCCTGCATCTTCATCGGCCTGCAGTACACGAGCGCGTCGCGCATGATCGTGTTCATCTACTTCGCGCCCTTCATCGTGGCGCTGGGCATGCCTTTCATCTCCAAGGCCGAGCGTTTGTCGGCGCTGCAAAGCGCGGGCTTGGTGCTGGCGTTTGCCGGTGTGGCGAGTGCGTTCGCCGAAGGGTTCACCCAGCCGGCCATCGGGCCGACACAGTGGATGGGTGATGCGCTCGGCGTGATGGCCGCAGGCTTCTGGGCGGCCACCACCTTGAGCATCCGCGCCACCAAGCTGGGCCGTGCGTCGGCCGAAAAAACGCTCGCCTACCAGCTCGGTGTGTCGGGTGTGCTGCTCGGCCTGGGCGCGCTGTGGCACGGCGACACCTGGCCACAGCAGCTGTCGGCACTCGCCATCGGCTCACTCGCGTTCCAGACCATCGTGGTGGTGTTTGCGAGCTACCTGCTGTGGTTCTGGCTGGTACGCCACTACCCCGCGACGCGGCTGTCGGCGTTCACGCTGCTCACACCGGTGTTCGGCCTGCTGATGGGCGTGCTGCTGTTGGGTGAGCCGATCACTGCGCGGCTGCTGTGGGCACTGGCCGGTGTGGCAGTGGGCATGGCGCTGGTGAATCGGCGTTAGCTGCGGATGCGCTTGACCAACGCGGTGGTCGAATAACCATCGACAAACGGGATCGAGCGTGCATCGCCACCCCAGGTGCGCACCAGCTTCGTTTCGGCAAGTGTCTCGATGTCGTAGTCGCCGCCTTTCACGTACAGGCCGGGCCGCACCAGCTTGAGCAGCTCGACGGGCGTTTGTTCGTCGAACAGCGTCACCAGGCTCACGCTCTCCAGCGCGGCCAGCACACAAGCACGGTCGGCTTCGGCGTTCAAGGGCCGGTCTGGGCCTTTGCCGAGCATGCGTGCCGAGGCGTCGCTGTTCAAGCCGATCACCAAGCTGCCACCCAGCGCACGCGCTGCTTCGAGGTAGCTCACGTGGCCACGGTGCAAGATGTCGAACACCCCGTTGGTGAACACCATCGGCCGCGGCAGTTTTGCCAGGCGGGCGGGCAGCTCGGCACGGCTGCACAGCTTGTCGAGGAAGGTCGTCGTCATGAGTCGAATTGTCGCCTGCGTGGCAGCGGCGGCAAGCGGCTCGCCCCTAGACTGCGCCGACAACAACCCTTCGGAGACACCCATGATCACGCTGTGCGGTTCCACGATCTCGAACTACTACAACAAGGTCAAGCTCGCGCTGCTCGAAAAGGGCATCCCGTTCACCGAAGAGAAGGTCGACACCGGCCGCAGCGACGACAACGTGCTGAGCGCCACACCGCTGGGCAAGATCCCCTTCATTCGCACACCGCAGGGCGCGCTGTGCGAGAGCCAGGTGATCCTCGACTACCTCGAAGCGACCCACCCCACACCCGCATTGATCCCGGCCGACCCATGGCAAGCAGCCAAGGTGCGCGAGATCATCACCTTCATCGACGCCTACCTGGAGATGACCGCGCGCCAGCTCTACCCCAAGGCCTTTTTCGGCGGCGAGTTGAGCGAGGCCAACGCCACACGCATTCGTGGCCAGCTGGAAAAGCAGCTCGCCGCCCTCAAGCGCCTGGCCAAGTTCGCGCCCTATGTGGCGGGCGACAGCTTCACCATGGCCGACTGCGCCGCCTGGGCCAACCTGCCCCTGGTGACCCTGGCGACCAAGGCCGTGTATGGCCAAGACCTGGTGGCCGCGGCCGGCATCGACCTCAAGGCCTACACCAAGCTGATTGATGAACGTGCCTCGGCCCAAAAGGTCAAAGCGGATCGCAAGGCCGACCAGGCCAAGGCGTAAAGAAGTCCCCAAGAAAAAGGCCCGCAGCAGCGGGCCTTTTTGATGGAGCGGCTGGGAGCCTGTGCCTCAGAGCCTGAGAGTATTTCGAGCGTGACCGAGCAGCGCGCCAAAAGGCACCCAATCTAGGCGCAAAGCACAGCCATAGCTCGGGCTATGGCGAGCATTTGCAACGACGAGTGG
>JBKJJF010000087.1:0-9590 GCA_046598195.1 Rhizobacter sp.
TCAGCCGCTGCGGCCAACAGCGCCGAGTGGCAGCACGCGGCGCAAACCGCGCCACAGCAGCACGCCGGCGAGCATCAACACGCCCCACTCGGGCAGCGTGGGCACGTCGGCATTGCCAGCAGACAGCGAGGCCGCTGCCGCCTGCAGATTCACGCCAGGGCTGCTCAAGCCGCTGCGCGGGTCGGTGAGCGTGGTGCCAGTGGCGCCGAGCTGGGCTTCGATGGCCGCCAACGTTTGCTCCGGGAAGCCCGCACGCAAAACGGCCAGCGCACCCGCCACGTGGGGGGCGGCCTGCGAAGTGCCACCGAAGGTGTAGCCACCCGCGGTGATCAGCGCACCCGGGGCCAGCAGGCTGAGGTAGTTGGCGCTGTTGGAAAAACACGCCACCTGGTTCGCGCCTGTGCTGAGGTCGGTGCACTGCGTGGGCTGGCCGCTTGACCAGGTGAGGGTGCCCAAGTTGCTGTCGTACACCGCACCGACCGAGATCGCGCCCGGCGTGCACGCCGGGCGGCTCAGACCGAGGCTGAAGCTGCCATTGTTGTAGGCGTTGTTGCCGGCCGCGATGACCACGCTGATGCCGGCGCTGCGTGCGTTGGTGATGGCCGTGGCAAACGGGTTGCTGAGGTTGTCACCGCAGGGCACGGGCTGGTGTGTGCCGTCGCCCAGGCTCATGTTGAGGGCCACGATGTTCAGGCTCTCGCGCTGTGCGATGGCCCAGTTGATGGCGTTGAGGATGCTCGATGTGAGTGCCCCCGACGCGCTGAACACATCGAGGCTGGCCACGCGTGCATCGGGCGCCACGCCGATGATGATGGCCGCCACGTTGCTACCGTGTGCGCTGCCCGGGCTGGGGCTGGCCACGAAGGTTTGCACGGCCGCGATGCGGCAGCTCGCCGGCGTGGCCACGGCGCTGCAGCCGCCAAAGGCGGGGTGGGTCAGGTCGATGCCGTCGTCGATCACCGCCACCGTGCTGCCCGAGCCGCGCAAGCCCGAGCTGGTGACCACTGACTGCGCGATCAACGGCAGGCTTTGTGCGAGCACGCGCTGGTACAGGCGATCGGCGTGCACAGCACGCACGCCGGGCCGCGCTGCCAGAGCCCGCAGTGCGGCTTCGGAGCGAACCCGCTTGAAGGCAAGGGGCAGGTGGCTGTAGTCGAGCGTGGCCTCGATGTCGGCGCGCTGCAGCGGGCGCAGCACACGCTCTTTCAGCGCGCGGTAGCGCTCGGGCAGCTGTTGACGTGCGAGTGGGTCGATCTCGGCGGCATCAAATTCCACCACAACGCCCACGGGTTGACCTCGCCGCAGCGGGGCCAGCAACTCGTCGGGCACGGGTGCGGCGCCTGCCGTGTGTGCCGCCATCAGCAGCACGCCGAACCCGAGTTGTTTCATCGCTGCGCGCTGGCGCGTTGCGCCAGCGCGATGGCCAGCGCCCCGGCGATCAAACCGAGCGCCAGCCGCCCACCGCCGTTGAGAAAGACGTTCCACCACACGAGCGGCGAAGCGCGCCCGGGTTCGTGCAGCTTGATCTGCGCGTCCCACAACCAGGCGGCCAGCGAAAAGGGGGTGTCGGCCAGCAGCACCACGGCCAGCAACACACTGGCAATGGCCAAGCGCAGCGCCATCTCGCTCCAGCGTGCGGGCCAGGCGAGCACCAGCACCAGCGCCACCAGCAGCGGCTGCAACACGGTGCCGACGGTGGTGCCCACCATCATCACCTGCGTGCCGTCGGGCACGATCGCGCGCCCGCCGAGAAACAGCGCACGCTTCAGAACCGCCAACGCGCCGATGGAGACGTTCTTGCGTTCTTCGACCAGCTCAAAACGCACGATCTTGAAATCGTCGGCCACGAATTTGAGCGCGGGTGCCAGCACTGGCAGCAACAGCTTGACCGTGTCACGTGCATACAGGTGGGCGGCGCCCAGCACCACCAGGGTGGCCAGCACCACCCGCCAGACGAGGTGCCGATTCATGCCGGGGCAGGCGCGCCGCTGCTTCGCGAGCCGGCATGTGCCAGCCACAGATGAAAGAACAAGCCGGTCAACACCACCATCAACAAGGGCGCGGCGGCGGTGTGCAGAAGATCGAACAAACCGGCGTCTGCGCGAAACGCATAAAACAGCGCGACGATGCGCACCTGATTGAGCGCAAACACCCACACCAGGCCGGCCAGCAGGCCCGTGAGCCGCGCACGCGCCGACATCGGGAACACCAACAACGCGGCAGTGAGCAGAAACAACGCGTCGGTGCCCTCGCAGCCAAACAGCACGTTCAGGCCGCCGCCGGGTGCGGTGATGCGTGCCCCCTTGGCCACGGCGTGCACCTCGGGCGTGAGCTGGTTGATGAGCAGGGTGGCGCTGCTGACCGTGAGATCGTGCACCCACAGCCGCTCAAGCCAGCTCCCGCGTGCTGCCTCCCAGCCCGCCTGCAAGGCCATGAAGATGAGCACAAACGCAACAGCGCGCATCAGCAAACCTCGCACGCTGCGCAACTTCGGTGGGTCTTCAGGGGTGGCGTGGTCCATGGGCTGCGCGACACCTTAGCGGGCGACTGTGACAAATCGCCCCGTCAGGCAGCCGAGTCAGGCAGTCGACCGTGTGGCACCACCCCGAAGGGATCATGACCCGCCCTGCGGGTGCCGGATGTGTTGTCACACCGATTCAGCACCATGGCTGTGATTCAAGGAGTGAACCCGTGAGCTCGAAACGAAGCTGGAAACGTTCAGTCAGTCTGGCGGCCGTGGTGGCAGTGACCTGTGGTGCCCTGCAGGCGGCCACGCCGACGCTCGACAAAACCGTTGCCACGGCCCTCTCTTCAGCGGCGCGCGAGCTGCGGCTGCAAACACCGAAGCCGCGTGCGGCCGCGGGGCTGGTGCCGACAGGTTTGTCCACGTCGCGAGCGGCCAGGGCTTCTGACGAGGGCCTGCGCGCCAGCTTGCCACCCGACCCCCGAGCCGAGCCACGCTTCGAACCCTGGTCGTTGCTGGTCGGCGCGCTCGCCGTGGCATTCTTCGTGGCTGGGCGTCGTCGCCCGGATTGAGTGGCTTGCGCCGCCCACCGGGCAGCGCAGGTGGAACTCTCGTGCTGTCCCTTCGACGCACTGGCCTTCGACAGGCTCAGTTTCTGCTCTCAAGAAACAGCTACTGAGTCGTTGTAAATCACTGATTTGCGAAGGCATGAATTGCCGCAAACGGCTCCCGACCACCGTTCGCCCTGAGCCTGTCGAAGGGTGCGCCGTGCACTGCGCTTACCCTTCGACAGGCTCAGGGCGAACGGAGATGGTGGCACCTGTTTCTTGCCTACGCCTTTCGTCGCGGCGCGACGACTACATCGCTCAGAGCGAACGTGAAGGGGGCGCTCTGTGCCCACTTCAAATTCAACAGAGCCAGAAATTACTTCTGCGCCAACAGCTTGCGCGCTTCGTCCAGGTGGGGCAACGCGGCCTTGCTGTCGATGGCCTTCTTGAGGTGGGTCTGGGCGCGCGCCATGTCGCCCTTCTTGTGCAAGGCCAGCCCCAGGTGCAGCTGGTACAGCGCGCCCTCGGGGTCGCGTTGTGCGGCGCGCTCCAGCACCGACACCGCGTCGTCGTACTGGCCCAGCTTGTAGTGCGTCCAGCCCAGGGTGTCGAGGTAGCCCGCGTTCAATGACCCCTTGAAGCCGCGCGTCAACGTCAGCGCACGCTCCAGGCTGGGTTTGTCGCCTTTGGTCTCGGCCAGCAGGTAGGCCAGGTTGTTGGCATGCGCCTCGTCATCGGGCGAGCGTTTGAGCAGCGTTTCATACAGCTCGATGGCTTCGTTGTGGCGGCCGGCACGGGTCAACCATTCGGCACGCATGGCAGGCAGGGCCGCTTCGGTGGGGTTGGCTTTTTCGCCCTGTTCGAGCGTGGCGAGTGCGTCGGGCAGGCTGCCGCGCTGTGCCTTCACGCGCGCCAGGCCCACGTAGCCACCGGCCGAGGTGGGCGCAAAAGTGATCAGCTTGACGTAGGACTCTTCGGCCAGCGGCAGGTTGCCGCGGGCCACCGCCAGCTCGGCGCGCAGGCGGTGGGGCAGCTCGCTCTTGGGGTCTTGCACGGCCAACGCCTCGACACGCTTGCTGGCTTCGTCAAAGCGCTTTTGCGTGAGCAGCACGCCAATGGCCGACAGCATCGGCGTGTGCGCCTGGGGTGCGATCTGGCTGGCCGCGTCGTATTCCTTGATGGCCGCGTCGTACTTCTTCCGGCTGGCGTAGAGCTGGCCCAGCTTGATGTAGCCGGTGGGCTCTTTCGGGTACAGCGTTTTGAGCGAGGTGTAAACGGCTTCGGCGCCGGCCTGGTCTTTTTGCGCCAGCGCGAGCTGCGCTTTCATGTCGTAGGCGCGCATGTTTTGCGGCGCGGCTTTCAAGGCGCTGTCGATCTCGGAGGCGGCGGCCTTGTACTCCTTGGCGTCGGCCATGTCGGCCGCCAGCAGCAGGCGCAACTCGGCGTTGGCGGGTTTGAATTTCACCGCATCGGTGAGCACTTCGCGTGCCAATTGCGGCTCACCGGCGAGGCGGTGAGCTTGTGCCAACAGGCCCGCGATCTCGGGCGAACCGGGCTGGTCACGGGCGGCGGCACGCAGGTCGATGACAGCGTTGCGCGCATCACCCTCGGCCAGCAGCATGCGCCCGCGCATCACCAGCGCGGCGCCGTCGCGCGGGCTGGTTTTCAGCACCTCGTCGTTCAAGGCACGTGCCTGCGCCACCTTGCCGCCAGACAACAAGTCGGCCGCGAGCTGGTTGCGTGCGGTCAGCGCGGCGGGTGTGTCTTTGCCGTTGTCGATGATCTCTTGCAGCACACGGCGCGCATCGGCGGCGCGGTTGGTGCTGCGGTAGAGGGTGACCAGCCCGAAGCGCAGGTTCGCCTCTTTGGGCCGGGCCGCAATGGCGGAGAGAAACTCTTTCTCGGCCACTTCGGTGCCTCGGCGCGACGACAAAAAATCAAGCAGCACCAGCGTGCGCTGGGTTTCGTCGGGCTGGCTGCGCACGGAGTTGCGCAGCACCGCTTCAGCCAGGTCGAGCTGGTTCAGGCGGGTGTGGTGAATGGCCCAGGCGTTCCACAGGTCGGTGTTCTTCGGCGCGGCTTCGGTGGCCAGTCGAAAGAAGTCGACTGCGCGCTTGCGCACGGCTTCATCGGCGCTGCCGGCGGTGATCTGCGCTGCCACTTGCAGCAGGCCGAGGTTCTTGGGGTGGGCTTTCAGCGCAGTCTCCACCACCGCAAGTGCCGCGACCGCATCGCCCTTCGAGGCGTGCAGGCCGGCGAGCAGCATGCTGGTGTCGACCGCGGGCTGTTTTTGTTCGGCGAGCAGCGCCGTGGCTTGGGCGATGGCGCCAGCCGTGTCACCACGCCGCGCCGTGAGCGCGGCCTTCATGGTGAGTGCGCCGGCGTGCTTGGCGTCGACGGCCAGCACCTCGCTGAGCGACTTGTCGGCGTCTTCGAGCCGCGCGGCGAGCAGGTAGAGGCGGGCCAGGCCCACCTTGGCGTCGACGTGCTCGGGCTTGAGTTCCACCGCCTTGGTGTAGCTGCCAAAGGCGCGTTGCACCTCGCCCTTGGCCTCAGAGATCTGGCCGGCCAGGTAGTAGGCCTGCGCGTTTTTCGGGTCGATCTGCAGCACGTTGCGCATCTCGACGTTGGCTTTGTCCCAGTCGCCGTTGCGCACGTACTCGGCGCCTTTTTCAAGCCCCGATTCAAGGCGGTCGGCCTTGCTGCTGCAAGCGCCCAAGAGGGCGATGGCGCTGCACACGGCAACAGTTCGCAGGGAGTGGTTGAGTTTCATGGGTGCCTCGGGTCAGTGGGTCGACAAGGCCGGCGCGGCCCGGCCGGTGAAGCGGTTGAGAAAGTCTTGGTAGGCGCTGTGAATGCCCTCGGCCAGCGCAATGCGCGCGCTCCAGCCGAGGTGTTTCATCACCGACACGTCGAGCAGCTTGCGTGGGGTGCCGTCGGGCTTGCTGGCGTCGAACACGATGCGGCCCTCATAGCCCACCACGCCCATCACGGTCTGCGCAATCTCGCGAATCGACAGGTCGGAGCCGACCCCGACGTTCACACACTCACCGATGTCGCTCGCATCCAGGCGCTGCAGCGCAAACAGGCAGGCCGAGGCGAGGTCGTCCACGTGCATCAGCTCGCGCCGTGGGGTGCCGCTGCCCCACACCACGAGTTCAGCGAGCCCTTGTGCACGGGCTTCATGGGCTCGGCGGATCAAGGCCGGCAGCACGTGCGAGCCCAGTGGGTCGTAGTTGTCACCGGGGCCGTACAGGTTGGTCGGCATCAGCGCGAGAAAGTTGGTGCCGTATTGGCGGTTGTAGGCGGCGCAGGCCTTGATGCCGGCGATCTTGGCGATGGCATAGGCCTCGTTGGTCGGCTCCAGTGCACCACTCAGCAAGGCGCTCTCGGTGATGGGCTGTGCGGCGAACTTGGGGTAGATGCAGCTCGACCCCAGGAACACCAGTTTGTGCACCGGGTAGCGGTGGCAGGCCTCGATCACGTTGGATTGGATGGCGAGGTTGTCGCGGATGAAATTCACCGGCTGCTGCGAGTTGGCCAGAATGCCGCCCACCTTGGCCGCGGCCAGCAGCACGTGGCTTGGGCGATGGGCCTCGAAGAAGGCCATCACGTCGGCGGGCACCGTGAGGTCGAGCTCCGCGCGTGTGGCCGTCACGATGTTGTGGTGGCCCTCGGCGCGCAGGCGCCGCACCACCGCCGAGCCAACCAGGCCGCGGTGGCCCGCCACATAGATGCAGCCCTCGTGCAAGGCAGAGTCGTTCATGGTGCTGCGGCTCAATCGGGCACGTGCTGGCGCAGGTTGGGCGCGATGGTGGTCAGGAAAGTGGTCAGGCGCCGGTCGGCCAGCGCAATGTCTTCACCCGCAGGCACGGGCGTGACCAGGCGCAGCAGCGCGCCGTCAGAACGATGGCGGGTGATGCCGTCGTAAAGAATGAACCACTTCACCGCCAGCTCGTTGGTGAGCACCCGGCCGCGCTGGTTGAACCAGTAGTAGACGAGCTGGCGTTGTTCGCCCTTCTGGATGATGACGCGGTTGACCCGCATCTCGGTGGCCGCGGCGCCCGCAGCGCCAGGCAGGCTCAAGGGCAGCGGCGTCTCGGCGAGCTGCACCATCTTCCAGCCGCCCGCGGGCATGCAGGTGCGCGGCGAGTGCGCCGATTGGCCACCGCTTTGGGTGTCGTAGTAAGCGGTGTAGAAGTTGACCCACGGCTCGCCGGGCCGGGCGAAGTTGGCGAGCAAGTGGTCGTCGACGGCGAGTGTGGCGATCACGTCGCGGTCGAGGTGGTCGAGCCGCCCCGTCCAGCCGCCGGGCAGGCTCAGCGGGAACTGCGAGAGCGGCACACGCTCGGGGCGAATCTGTTCGCGTGCCGGCGCGAGCCAGGTGAAGGCGCCCACCGCCGTGAGCATCAAGGTGCCCACCAGCACCGGCACAGAAAAGCGGCGGTCGTTGACCGGCGTGCCCTTGGCCACCGGCTCCGGGTATTCAAGCCCGAACACCGCACGCAGCGATTTGCGCCGGCCACCGATGCGCGCCAGCAGGCTCATCTCGGCAATGAGCAGCAGCAGGCACAGCATGAACATGAACCAGCCTTCGAAGTCGTGCAGCAAGCCTTCTGCCATCTTGGCGCCCCAGTGCTCCACCGTGATGCCGATCAAGCCGATGCGCAAGCTGTTGATCACGATGGTGAGCGGAATGGTCGAGAGCACGATCAGCACACGCTTCCACATCGCACCCTGGAAAAAGTAGGCCGCCAGAAAACCCAGCACCATCAGCGGAAACAGGTAACGCAAGCCGCTGCAGGCCTCGACCACCTGCATCTTGAAGCTGCCCAGGTCGATCACGTTGCCTTCGAGAAACACGCTGATGCCGGCCAGGCGGATCAACCACACGCCGATCTCTGACGACACCAGTTGCAGCTGCTGCGACAGCTCGCGCATCAAAAACTGCGGCAGCGGGATCATGAACAACAGAATCGCCAGCGGCACGGCGATGATGCGTGTGCCACGCCAGCCGATGAAACACACCGACAGGCCGAACAACGCGACGATAAAGCCGTATTGGCCGAACAGCCGGATGGCGCTGAACTCGCCCAGCAGCCCCAGGGCCAGCGCCAAGGCAATGAGCAGCAAGCCCGCCCACGAGCCGCGCAGTTCATGCAGGCGAAGCAGGTCGCTCTTCTGCCAGATCAGGAAAGCGCTGATGACCGGGATGAAGTAGCCGTAGCTGTATTCCTCAACTTGATTCCACGTCGCCACCATGAAGCTCAGGCCGGTGTAGAAGGCCGCGATCACGGCCGCGCCGGCCAGTGCCAGCAGTAGCCAGTGGGTGAGCGGAACCCTCCACACGGGGGCGGGTTGTTGCGAGATCAAAACTGAAGACATGCCAGGCACTCGGTCGGTATTCATCACATGCCAGGGCGCATGCGCGGTGCAGGTTAGCGACCGTTTGTGACATCGGCATGGCTGAACCCGAACAGGGGTATGGGCCGCAGGGTGTCAAGGCATGGACATATTTCACACCTATGCTGGCGCGCTTCAAAGGGGCGGTCACGCGCAAGCGCGTCTCCCAATTTGTTTCGGCCTTTCTCGCGTGCAGCTGTTTGAGCCCTGCCATTTCAATGACCCCCATCGCACCAGCTGCCGACCCTTACCTCATGCCCAGCATGTCGCTGCGCAACCGTGCGGCGCGTGCCGTGTGGGGCCTCGCGCATCTGCTGCTGGTGCGGCCCACGCCGAGGCCCCTGCATGCATGGCGAGCGTTTGTGCTGCGCCTGTTCGGCGCCCAGCTCGGTGCGCACTGCCGCATCTACCCGTCGGCTGAAATTTGGGCGCCGTGGAACCTGATCTGTGAAGACGCGGTGGCCATTGCCAATGGCGCGGTGATCTACAACGCCTTGCCGATGCGCCTGGCCTCGCACTGCACCGTGTCGCAAGGGGCCTACCTGTGTGGCTCGACACACGACTTTGACGACCCGGCGTTCCCGATGATCAGTGCGCCCATCCGCATCGGACGTTATGCGTGGGTGTGCGCTCGCGCGGTGGTGGGCCCGGGTGTCACCGTGGGTGATGGTGCCGTGCTGGGCCTGGGCAGCGTGGCCATGCGCGACCTGGAGCCGTGGACGGTGTATGCCGGCATGCCCGCACGCGCATTGCGCCAGCGGAGGCGCCAGTGAAAGCCGACCGGCCGATGATCGAGCAGCTGCGCCTTGAGACCGAGCAGCCCGGCCCGCGCAGCATTCATGCCCACGTGACACGGCCCATCGTGCAGCAGCTCGTGAAGGCCGAGGCGCACACGGTGCTCGATCTGGGGTGTGGCAGCGGTTGGTTCAGTGCGGCCCTTGATCGCTGCGGTTTCGCGGTGACCGGCGTCGACAACAGCGAAGCCCGCCTGAACCTGGCACAGCAGCACTACCCGCACCTGGGTTTTCATCGGGTCGATGTGATGCAGCCGCTCGACGCGGGTTATGCGCGCCGCTTCGACGCCGTGGTGGCGGTTGACGTGATCGACCACATGCCGCTGCCGCGCAAGCTGATCGAAGCCGCACTCGCCGCCCTCAAGCCCGGTGGGCTGCTGG
>JBKJJF010000312.1:0-4343 GCA_046598195.1 Rhizobacter sp.
GTCCATGTCACTGCGGTCCTTGAGCGGCACGCCGGTCAGCTGCAGGCGCTGCGCTTCGCCGCACAGCCACAGCAGCTTGCGTGCGGCCTGCACATACCCCAGGCCTTCGGGCCGCACGTTCGAGATGCAGTTGCGCTCGGCGTCGCTGCGCCCGCTGCGGGGTGCCCAGGTGAGGTACAGCCCCAAGCTGTCGGGTGAGCTCAAGCCCGGGCGCTCGCCGATCAGCACCACCACCAGGCGTGCGTGCAGCAGCTCACCGATTGGGTCGCCCAGCGCCACCCGCGCTTGTTCGGCCACCACGACCGGGCCGAAGCGCCAGGCGGCGGGGGCTTGCACGTGGATCTGCTCGATCAGCGGCACCGCGTGGCGGCTGGCGGCGAGTGACGACAGGCCGTCGCCGACCACCAGCTGCACATCGCATCCCGGCTGGCCGTCTGATGCAGCGGCGTGCTCGCGCAGCCGATCGGCAGAGCCTTCGTCGAGGCGGCGGCCCAGGTCGGGGCGCAGCAAATAGGTGGCGCGATCCGGGGCGGCACTGCGCACGTGCAGGCTGGGCCAGCCGTGGGCGCGCAGCTGTTGGCACAGGGCCGGCGCGTCGAGCGGCACGTGCACTGCGTCGCGTGCCAGGGCGTGCGCGCAGCCAAAACGCAGCAGCTCGTGGGTGGGCAGGCTCACGCCGCTGCGGCCCAGCGCCACCCGTGCCGGGGTGTGCGCCCGCAGCGTGTGCCACGGGTCGGGGGTGATGTTGAGTTTGTTCATGCGGCGATGCGGGGCAGGCCCATTTGTTCGATCAACGGGTGACCCGAGGCCACGGGTTTCACGCGGCCGGCGGCATCGGTGATGTTCATCTTGTGCAGCCACTGCTCGAACTCGGGCGCACGTTGCAGGCCCAGCAGCTCGCGCAAATAGAGCGCGTCGTGGAACGAGGTGCTCTGGTAGTTGAGCATCACGTCGTCGGCGCCGGGCACGCCCATGATGAAGCTCAGGCCGGCGGTGCCGAGCAGCGTCATCAGCGTGTCCATGTCGTCGGAGTCGGCTTCGGCGTGGTTGGTGTAGCAGACGTCACAGCCGAGAGGCAGGCCCAGCAGCTTGCCGCAGAAGTGGTCTTCGAGGCCGGCGCGGATGATCTGTTTGCCGTCATACAAATACTCGGGCCCGATGAAGCCGACCACGGTGTTGCTCAGCAGCGGCTCGAAGGCGCGGGCCACGGCGTAGGCGCGCACCTCGCAGGTCTGCTGGTCAACCCCATGGTGTGCGTTGGCCGAGAGCGCCGAGCCCTGGCCGGTTTCGAAGTACATGACGTTGGCGCTGGCCGGGTCGCCCACGGTGGCGCGCTTGAGCGACAAGGCGGCCTCGCGCGCTTCTTTCAGCAGCGCGAGGTTGATGCCGAAGCTGGTGTTGGCTTGCTCGGTGCCCGCGATCGACTGGAACACCAGGTCGACCGGTGCGCCCAGCTCGATGGCCTGCAGCGTGTTGGTCACGTGCGTGAGAACGCACGATTGGGTGGGGATCTCGAAGCGTGTGATCAGCTCGTCCATCAGGTGCAGCATGTCGACCAGCGCCGGGATGCTGTCGGTGGCCGGGTTGATGCCGATCACTG
This sequence comes from Rhizobacter sp., assembly GCA_046598195.1. Lineage (GTDB taxonomy): Bacteria > Pseudomonadota > Gammaproteobacteria > Burkholderiales > Burkholderiaceae_C > Rhizobacter. Next base: position 1,601 of record JBKJJF010000312.1, read on the forward strand.
CATCACCGGCGCCGTAGAGCAGGCCGTCGAGGGTGGACACGGCAATGCCGCGTGGGCTGTCGGTCGGGTGGTTGGGCTGCAGCCGCACCGAGAGCCGCCCGGGCAGGCCGATGGTGTTGCGAAAGCGGGTGAGCACGCGGCATTTGCGCGCCGCAAGAATCAGGTCTTGGTTGCGCATCAGCTTGCTCACCGCCGCCGCCATCTCGGGCGTGATGCCGCGGCTCACACGCGCCAGGGTGGTGCTGTCGGTGGTGTCGCTGAGCAGCCAGTCGCGAAAGCCGCCGACCGTGAGGTGGGCGATCTCGGCGAAGGCGGCGCGGTCGTGGCTGTCGATAATGAGGCGGGTGACTTCATCGTTCTCATACGGCACCAGCGCTTCGTTGAGAAAACGCTGCAGCGGCAGGTCGGCCAGGCACATGCGCGCGGCCATGCGCTCGGCGTAGCTGCTGGCCGCCACGCCGGCGAGCTGGTCGTCCGAGCGCAGCGGCGTGGCCTTGGCCGGCACCTCCTTGAGGTCGGCAAACTGCCAAGCGTGGGTGCCGATGTGGTGGCGATAGGGCATGGGGCGGTCTCCGGCGAGTGCAGGGCGGCGCCGCCTGCAGCTCACGCCGGAGCGGCGGCCGCTTCGCGGCGCTTGCTGCCACCCCCACATGAACAGACCATACGACACCAACATGAGGCCTGCAAACAGGTAGCCTGCGCAAAGATCTGCCGGGAGTAGCCCAGGGTGATGCCGTGGAACAAGGCCACCCGCCCGAACAGGCCGATCCACACCGCCTTGGGCGGTGCCCGTCCGGCGCCAGTGTCAGACCCCGCTCAAACGCCCACGGGAAGATGTGACCCCGGCTCAACCACGACCACTCACCGGTGACCCCACCACATGGTCTTCTTCGGCGACGGGTGTGATCAGCTCTTCGATCGCAAAATTGCCGTACTTCTGCGCCCGCTCGGCGTGGAACTTGCGCGCCACCTCGGCCACCAGCTTGGTTTGTTCGCCCTTGGGGGCATGCACCATCAAGAAGCTGTAGCCCTGCTCGGCCAAATCGCGGTGAGCGCGCACCAGCTTGACCTCGTACCCCAGCTCGGCCAGCGGACTGGCGCGGTCGAGGTCGAGCTCGGCCTGGGCTTTCATCTCGGCAGGTGAGTAGCGCACGATCGTGTCAGCGCCAAAACCCTGGTGGCCCAGCTCGGCGGCCGCGCCTTCCATGTCCTGGTGGGTGGGAAACGAGACGACCACATGGCCTACCGGGGAGAAAACGCCCAGGGTCTCGGGGTGTGTCGTGTCTTGCATCGCGTGCTCCTTCAGGTGAGGCTCGCAGCGAGCCCCTTACGCGCCCATGGTCGGCGCCTCGCGCCCAGGTGTCACCCGGACGGGCGCGCGCGCAGGTGTCGGCAATCGCCTACGCGCTGCGGCTCACTCGGCGGTGCGCAGCCCTTGTTGCCACAGCGCCCAGGCCTGCTCGAAGAGCGAGCCGGCGGCCGTGAAGGCAGCGGGCTCGGCCACCAGTTGCACCCAGGCCAGGGTGTCGTGGTGGCTGCCGGGGAGTGTGTCGTCCTGGCGGTATTTGACGAACCAGGCGTGCACCTGGGCGTAGTGCTGCGGGTGTTTGTTCAGGGTCCAGGCCAGACCCACCAGGTCGGCAAAAGCTTCTTCGCGGCGGGTTTGTTGCATCTCGCTCAGCTGTTGACCGCGCACCGGGTCGGGCTCGCGCGGGGCGGGTGCAAAGCCGGCCGGCAGGGTGTGCCACGCACCCCGCATGTAACGCCAGCAGTGGCCCAGCTCATGGGCCGCCATGGCTTCGACCACGGGCTTGAGCAGATCGGGAGGGATCGTGTCCAGGCTGGTCTGTGCCGCGGGGTTGCCGCGCATCGACAGCACCAGCTTGCAGCGCCCGTTGAGGTAGGCCATCGCGAGGGGCGCATTGCCAGGGGTGGGCTGGGGTTGCACCACGATGTCGAGCGGCATGCCTTGTTCGTGGGCGTAGCCGATGGCGGGGCCGCTCAGTTGCAGCCAACGCGTTTCAGTGTCGGTCAATGTCGACTGGGCCGAGGCGGTGCCGGCCAGACAAAACGCGAAGACGGCTAACAGGCGCTTTCCCATGCCTTGTATTGAATCGACCCGCGCGGCCTTGCATCGGTCGATGTATGAGGACAAAGCACGACTTTTCCATTTCACCAATACCCATCGGGTGCTAAACAGGCTGCTCGCCGCGCTACCCTCGCGAAACTCGACTCTTTTCACACACCCATGAAAGCATTCATGGAGCTGCTCGCCCACCACGGTGCTCAGCTTGATGCCGGAACCATGACGCTGCAAGGCGCTGCCTTGGGCATGTCTGAATTCGTGCGAGGCCAGATGGCGTGCTCGCGGGTGAGTGTGTGGCTGATCGAGGGCGAGCCGGGCCGGCGCCAGATGCGGCGCCTGGCCGGTTACGACGGGGTGGCCCGCTCAGCCCTCACCGAGCCGGTGGTGCTGCACGAAGCCGAATTCGCGGCCTACTTCGACGTGCTCACAAAAAGGGGCGTCTACGTGTGCCCGGACACCCTGACCGACCCCTACTTGGCGGCCATGCGCGAGAGTTATCTGCTGCCGCACGACATCCGCGCGTCGCTCGACGCGATCATCGGCGTGAATGGCACAACCTGGGCGGTGTACTGCTGTGCCCAACAGGGCGGCACGCGCGAGTGGACACCCCAAGAGGTGCGCCTGCTGCGCCGTTTTGCCGACGCCATCTCGGTGCGG
>JBKJJF010000029.1:0-5081 GCA_046598195.1 Rhizobacter sp.
CGTCGCGGCCAGCTTGAGCCAGCTATCGGCGGCGCCGCCCAAGGTTCAGCGAGTGGCCAGCCCCGGGGATTGACCCACCACCAGCCACCCCGCGGCTCAACCGCTCAGCGCCGGAAAGGGCACGACAAACTGCGCCGGCAACTTGGCCATGGACGCCCCGAACAAAGCGCTGCCCACCCACGCCGCCAGCCAGGCCTGAACTGCAGGCAGCTCCTGCTGCGCAAACCAGCTCGGCTCCACTGCAGCAAACTGGCGCACGAAGGGAAAGATTGCCAGGTCGGTGGCGCATGGGGCGGCTCCGCCCAGGTAGGGTTGGGTGCTCAGCCTGGCCTCCAGCAGCACGAGCAGCGCAGCCACAGCCTGCGAGCGAGCGGCCTCGCGCGACGTCACTTCGCCGGTGTAGCGCTCGGGGTACTTGTAGCGATCGAGGTGGTGCTTGAACTCGCCGTCGTTGCGCCGCAACAGGTCGAGGTTGCCAGCGGATTGGGCGCGGCCCCACCAGCCCTCGTGATCGCCTGGCTCCAGCGCCCAGCGCACGATGTGCCAGCTCTCATCGAGCACCCGCCCGTCAGGCAGGTGCAGCACCGGCACCGTGCCTTTGGGCGACAAGGCCAGCAACGCAGCGGGTTTGTCACGCAGGACGATTTCGAAAGCCTCGAAGCCTCGCCCGGCTTGAAGCAGCGCCATGCGCGCCCGCATCGCGTAAGGGCAGCGACGGTAGGTGTAGAGCAGGGGCAACGGCATGGGGAGAGATCGCAGGTGTGCCCGCACAGGCTCAACGCAACTGCTGCGCAAACGCCTCCAGCTGGGTGATGCAGGTGCCCCAGCCGTCAAAAAAGCCCATCTGCTCGTGGCTGTCGCGCGTGGCCTTGTCGGGGTGCATCACGGTGGCGGTGTAGCGCGTGCCCTCGCCTTCGTCGGCCATGGTGATGATGGCGGTGAAGGCGAGCCAAGGTGTGGCCGGCCGCCAGCCTTCAGTGAGCAACGAGGTGAAGACGATGCGCGTCAGCGGTACCACCTCCAAGAAGCTGCCCGGGTTGTCGCTGGTGCCGCCGTCGGGGCCGCGCATGAAGGTGTGGAAGGCACCGCCTGCGCGCAGGTCAAAGGCGCGCACTTCGGTTGCCCAGGGTTGGGGGCACCACCATTCCTTCAGCCACTGCGGCTCGCTCCATGCACGCCACACGGAGGCGCGTGGGGCACGCACAAGGCGCGAGATGACAAGGTCTTGCTCGCCGGGTTTTGCGTCGCTGCTCTGGGTCATGGCCGGTTCTCCTGGTGAAGTGTTTCGTTTCCAAACTCTCCGAAACCCGTCAAGACGACGCTGCAAGACCCGCGCGCACCGCCTCGACACGCTTGCGGTTTGCGCCCAGGTCGCTCTTGCCCAAGCGCGAGGCCGAGCGCACCTGGATCACCTGGGCCGCGGGGTCGTACCAGAACTCCACGTCGTCGACATACTTCATCAGCCGGGTCGTGAACTGCGCGTAGAGGTAGTCGCCGTCGGCTTTCACAACCTTGGCACCTGGCATGGCCTGCACCACCAACTTGATCTTGGCGAGGGTGGCAGGGCCGTCGCCGCGCAAGGCCAGCGGGGCCATCTCGGCGTAGCGGCGCTGCGGGTGCTCGGGGTAGAGCGTGGCTTGGCTGCTCACGCTGTTTTCGGTTTTTGACGGGGGCTTGAGCTTGCCATCGCGCACGCCCAGGTCTTGCGGCTCTTTGCCAGCGAGCAGGCCCGCCTGGCCAGCCGCGATGGCAGCCAGCGCCAGCACGATCAAAACAATCACGGTCCATTTCAGCAGCAACATGGTGGCCTCTCGGCAGTGGGTGAGTCGCGTAGTTGACCACCCTTGGTGCAGATACCCAAACCCCAAGGCCCCGTGCTGCTCTACCTGCACGGCGCTCGCTACGACGGCACGGCAGCTCGCCGCGCATGCGCCGCATGCACGAGCTGGGGTTTTCGGTGCTGGGGGTCGATTACCGCGGCTTCGGCCGCAGCAGCCCGGGCCTGCCCTCGGAAGAGCTGGCCGCTGAAGATGCCCGCGCCGCTTGGGAATGGCTGGCGCGCGAGCACCCGCAATCGAAGCGCTTCATCTTCGGCCACTCGCTGGGTGGCGCCATCGCGGTGCAGCTGGCCACCGAGGTGGCCGACGAGACGAGGCTGATCGTCGAAGGCAGCTTCACTTCCATCCCCGACGTGGTGAGCACCTTCCGCTGGGGTTGGCTGCCGGTGTCGCCCTTCATCACGCAGCGCTTTGACGCCGCCTCACGCATCGCCGCCGTGGGCTCGCCGGTGCTGGTGGTGCACGGCAGCCAAGACACGCTGATCCGCCCCGCGCTGGGGCAAGGTTTGTTCAAGCGCGCACGCGAGCCGAAGCGTTTTGTGCTGGTCGAGGGGGGTTCGCACCACAACACCAATGCTTTGGGCCAGCCGCTTTACCGGCAGGCGCTGGCCGAGCTGTTCGGCCTGAGCGGCACACCCTGAACAACTCCGGAGAACGGTGCTTGGCTGAGGCTCATCACCCATCAGGGTGGCCGATCTCCCGGCGCCCGTGCACGAGGGGGCTTCGACCCCGTTTTGTGCCTCTCGGTCAGTAGCCCATCTTCTTCTTGAGCTCTTGGTCGACCCACATGCGTGTGTGGATCGGGCCCGGCCGCTCGGCGCCGGCGCGCAGCTCGCCACCGTAATTTTTCACCCATGGCCACCATGCGGTGTAGACGTAAGGCGTGGGCAGCCAGATGTAGGGCGCTTGTTCGACGATCTCGCGCGTGAGCAGCCGCACCTTCACCTGGCGAATCTTCTCGTCGGGCTCGGCCACGATCTCTTCCATCTTGGCGTCGAACTTCGGGTCTTTCCAGCGCGAGGGGTTGAAGGTGGCCCGGCTGCTGAAGTTCTTGCGCAGCGAGGTGGTCGGGTTGGTGATGGTGCTCACCATGTAGAAGCCCGGGTCGTTGGTGCCGGTGAACAGCGCCTTCTGCATGGCGCCGCTTTCGGTGATGTTGAGCTTGACCTTCACGCCCACCTTCTCAAGGTAGGCCGACACGAGCGTCACCAGATCGTGGTTCTGCGTGTTGCCGCTCACCTGCACCTTGAACTCGAAGCCGTTGGGGTAGCCGGCTTCGGCCAGCAGCTTCTTGGCCTTCTGCGGGTTGTAGGTGTAGAGCTCCTTGATCGACTCGGGCATGGCCGACAGCGGCTCGTAGTAGCCCGCATGGTCAGGGTGCTGCGGGTGCACAAAAAGCTCGGCGTGGCCGCCGTAAAAACCTTTGACGATCTCCTGCTTGTTGACCGCCATGTTGAGCGCGCGCCGCACCCGCACGTCGTCAAACGGCTTGGTGTCGACCCGCATGCCGATGACCGTGCCCGAGATGCCCAGCCAGCGCGCCGTCTTGAGCTTGGGCGCGGTCTTCTTCAGCTCGTCGACGGCGCTCCAGCTCACCAGCTCCAGCACGTCGAGCTTGCCGGTGCGCAGCGCGGTGAGCGCAGTGGCTTCTTCCTTGATGATGCGGTAGCTGATCTTGTCGGCATAGGGCAGCTTGTAGTCAGCACCTGCGATCGTTTCTTTGTCCCAGTAATGGGGGTTCTTGGTGAAGGTGGACGAGTTGCCCTGGATGAAGTCGCTCAGCACATACGGCCCGGTGCCATTCACGTTTTTCCAGTTGCCTGCACCCACCGCCACCACCTCCTTGGGCACGATGGCGGAGTAGTAGCCCCAGCCAAAGCGGTAGTCCCACTCGCTGTTGTAGTTTTTCAGGCTGAAGACGAGCGTGTGCTTGCCCGTGGCCTCGACCTTGCTCACGTGGTCGAAGTAACCGGGGATCTTCTTCGGGCTCTTGTTCAAGCGCTCGAAGCTGTAGACCACGTCTTCGGCGATGAGCTCGCGCGCTTCCATCACGCCGGGCTTGGCCGGAAACATGACACCACGGCGCAACGTGAACTCCACACGCAGCGGGTTGTCGAGCATCTTCCAGCTCTCGGCCAGCTCGCCGCGCATGCCGTCGGGTGGCAGCCAGGCATCGGCAATGAAGCGGTGCGCCCCACCGCGGCTGCGCGCCTTGGACAGGTCGGCTGAAATCAGCTGCTCGTAGACCAGGCCTGCGTCGTTGTTGAGCTTCCACGACCAATCGGCCGGGTCAAACGACTGAGCGTTGAGCGTGTACATCAGCGTGCCGATGTTGAGCGCGCCGCCCGGTTGGGGCTTCTCTGCGGGCGAGGTCTGGGCCGCAGCCCAGGCAGGTGACAAGGCCAGCGCAGCGGCCACAAACAATGAGGGACGAGTCACACCAACTCCTTGAAGCTCACCGATGAAGTTCGCTGATAGTAAAAATGTTCTCTACTAAAAGCGCCCGGGGAGAACCCGCACCGCCACGCGGGCAACGCCCCTGCGCCTTGCGCGCCTTCTTCGCGGCCCGTTCGTCGTCAAGGGCCGACAAGCCTTCAGCGGCGGCGCGCGCAGGGCCTCTTGCAGCAGGAGTGGTACAACCATGGCCCGGCCGTCATCTCATTGATGCGAAGGCGGCAATTACCACTCCAACCACCATGAGGTTCACATGAGCGCAGACAGAGACCGAGCCGTCCGCAGGCAGAAGCAAAAGCGTGCGAAAACCCTGAAGAAGCAAGACCGCCAGCAGCCGGCCAAGAAGGCCGCGGCCTAACGCGGTCACACCGTCACTCCCGCCTCGGGCGGAAGTGACGCAGGGTGTCAGGCCGGGACGGCCCGCACCACGTATTGCAGCGGCAGCGCGTCGGCCACCGCCTGCTCGGGCGAAACGCCCAGGGCCTCGGCCATCACGCGGATCGCCAGCAGCGCTTTTTGCGGCCCGGCTCATTGAAGATGCGCGGCTAGCTCCGTTCGGTTGCGTCGCGTGCGTCGTGGCACACCGAGACCTGCCTCTCATGCCTGATCACCGTGTGCCCGATCACCGAGGGTTTCACTTCATTGAAGAGAGTCGGAATCGCCGGCATCGTTGTTCGCCTTTGATCGTTCAGAAACTTGCGCGCCAGGGCCGACCCCGACTGTGCTCGCGCCCCCTTTGGCAACGCTCCACCTAAAGATCAAGTACCTTGCCATGCCCAAAGTGACCTT
>JBKJJF010000228.1:0-10468 GCA_046598195.1 Rhizobacter sp.
TGGCGAGCTGGTGGCCGGCTACGGCCGGGCCTTCGGCATGAACGTGATCGTGTGGGGCAGCGAGACCTCGCGCGAGCGGGCGCAGGCTGCCGGTTACACCATTGCCGAGTCGCGCGAGGCCTTGTTCGAGACCAGCGACGTGCTGAGCCTGCACCTGCGCCTGGCCGACACCACGCGCGGCGTGGTGAAGTTCGACGACCTGGCGCGCATGAAACCGACCTCGCTGCTGGTCAACACCTCGCGCGCCGAGCTGATCGAAGAAGGCGCGCTGGTTTCGGCGCTCAACCGTGGCCGCCCCGGCATGGCGGCGGTCGATGTGTTCGAGACCGAGCCCATCCTGCAAGGCCACCCGCTGCTGCGCCTGGAAAACGCCGTCTGCACACCGCACATCGGCTATGTGGAGCAAGACAGCTACGAGCTCTACTTCGGCGCGGCGTTTGACAACGTCATCAACTTCGTCAACGGCAACCCGACAGGCATCGTCAACCCCGCAGCCTTGAAAGTGTTGCGGGGATGAGCCCGCTGCACGGCCGCCCGAAAGAGGGCTCACCCCGCTTGGCGGGGTCGGCCGCAGGCCGTGGGGTGCCCATTGACCACTGAGACGCTCACACCCCACCAACAACTCACCCGCGCCCGCTGGGCGCTGATGTTCGGCAACTTCGCCATCGGTTGCGGCGTGATGGTGGTGGCGGGTTCACTCAACGACCTGACCCGCTCGCTGGAGGTCAGCGTGGCGCTCGGCGGGCAGCTGATCTCGGTGGCCGCGGTGCTGATGTGTTTTGGTGCCCCGGTGCTGGCCGCACTGGTCGGTGGCTGGGATCGGCGCCGTTTGCTCACGCTCTCGCTGGTGTGGTTTGCGGTTGGCCACGCGCTCAGCGCGGTGGCGCCCAACTACGCTGTGCTGCTGCCGCTGCGCGCGCTGTGTGTGATCGCCGCTGCGGTCTACACGCCGCAAGCCGCCGCGGCCATCGGCTTTGTGGCCCCGCCCGAAGAACGAGGCCGCGCCATCATCTTCATCTTCCTCGGCTGGTCGGTGGCCTCGGTGGTGGGCATGCCGGTGCACAGCTTCATCGGCGAAGAGTTCGGCTGGCGCTGGGCCTTCGGCCTGGTGGCCGTGCTGTCGGCGGGCGCGGCGTGGTGGGTCTGGGCCGTCATGCCCGATGGCGTCAAACCGCCGGCCATGCGCATGGCCGCCTGGCGTGAGGTGTTCACGCACCCGGTGTTGATGGCGATCATCCTCGTCACCGCTTTGTCGGGCGCGGGCCAGTTTTCGCTCTTCGCCTACATGGCGCCTTACTACCGCCAGGTCATCGGTGCCAACGCGGCCGAGACCAGCTTCATGTTCTTCTGGTTCGGCGCGTTCGGGCTGCTGGGCAACCTGCTGCTCTCGCGCTACATCGACCGCGTGGGAGCGGCGCGCATCGTCGCGGTGTCTTTGGCTGCCATAGCCGTCAGCCTGCTGCTGTGGCCACTGGCCACGAGTGTGGTGTTGATCGCGCTGGTGGCGGTGCCCTGGGGGCTGGGCGGCTTCGCTTCAAACTCTGCGCAGCAAGCGCGCCTGGGCCAGGCCGCGCCCGAACTCGCCACCGCCTTGATGGCCTTGAACACCTCGGCCATCTACCTCGGCCAGGCGATTGGCGCGGGCGGCGGCGGTGTGGTGGTGGCCGCGCATTCGGCACTGGGGCACACCGGCAAAGAGCTGTACGGCAGCCTGCACTGGATCGGCCTCGGCTGGATGCTGCTGGCCCTGGTGGTGAGCGTCTGGGCGCAGCGCCAGAGCATCAAGCTCGGCGGGCGGGTCTAGGAGACCTGTCGGACTTGGGGAGTCCGACAGGCTCCTAGCGCGCTACAAAAACGCTCAGGCCGCCAGCGCCTCTTCAAGCATCGCCGGCAAGTCGGCCAGGTCGTTTTGTACCTGCGCGGAAAGCCCCTCCGGCAAATCGCCGAGCGCGCCCTGGTGCAAGAAAACTTCGGTGCGGCCCTCGACGCCACGCCGCAGCACCACACTCAACAGCAAATGAGGCGGCGCATCGGGCGTCTCCATCTGCACCGGCGTGCCACCTTGCGACGACTCCAGCACGATGACGTAGCGCGACTCGCCGGTGATGGCGTCCACCTGTTGCGGCAAACAAGCCAGCACATGCATGCCGTGCCGCTGGGCACTGGCCTCGATGCGACGCAGGGTGTCAGACACGCTGAAGGGGCTCACGCGGGTGAGCGTCAAACGCCCTTCGCCGGCGACGCTGCGGCCACCGCTTGCGGCCGCCACCATGATGGCAACTCCACTGGTCATCCAGAAGCGAAACGGGTTCTTCATCAGAAATCTCCTTGCGCTTGAGGGGCAGACCATACGGCCCGACATGGCGAGGGTCAAGGCATTTGCGGGCCCGAAAAAGTAACGCTGGCTATCGCGGCGCAGCAACTTTTTCAGCCCCCGGCAATCGGCAGAAAACCGAATGTGCGGTATGGATGTGACAAGCGCTTAACCCACCAAAGCCGTGGGAGATTGAAGGCCCTACTTGGTACCGAAAATCTTGTCGCCTGCGTCACCCAGACCCGGGATGATGTAACCCAGCTCATTCAGGTGGCTGTCGATCGCGGCCGTCCAGCAGCGCACGTCGGGGTGAGCACGCTCCAAGGCAACCACACCTTCCGGCGCGGCCACAAGCACCAGCGCGCGCACGTCGGTGCAACCGCGGCGCTTGAGCAGGTCAACGGTTGCGATCATCGAGCCCGCAGTGGCGAGCATGGGGTCGACGATGAGTGCGGTGCGCTCGTTGAGGTGGCCGACGAACTTCTCGAAGTAGTGCTCGGGTTGCAGCGTCTCGTGGTTGCGGCTCAGGCCCACGATGCTGACCTTGGCGTTGGGCACCATGTCGAGCACCCCATCGAGCATGCCGAGGCCTGCACGCAAGATGGGCACCACCGTCACTTTCTTGCCGCGCACCTGGTCGATCTCGACCGGGCCGCTCCAGCATTCGATGCGGGTCTTCTCAAGCGGAAAGTCGGCCGTGGCCTCGTAAGCCAGCAAGCGCCCGAGCTCGTTGGTCAGCTCGCGGAACTGCTTGGTCGAGATGTCTTTCTCGCGCAGCAGGCCGACCTTGTGTTTGACCAGTGGGTGATTGACTTCGATCACGGGCATGCGGGTGTTCTCTTGTCAGGTGACCACGTGCAGGCAACAAGCGTGCCGTATCACCCGCCCCGCTGGCGCACGGCTTCGTACAAGCACACCCCGGACGCCACCGACACGTTCAGGCTTTCAACTGCACCCTTCATCGGCAAGCGCACCAGCTCGTCGCAGGTCTTGCTGGTGAGCTGGCGCATGCCGCTGCCTTCGGCGCCGAGCACCAGCGCCACCGGGCCGCTGAGGTCAAGGTCGTACAGCGATTTTTGTGCGTCGTCGGAGGTGCCGATGATGCGGATGTCGCGTTCCTTCAGCTCCTTGAGCGTGCGCGCGAGGTTGGTCACCATGAAGTACGGCACGGTCTCGGCCGCGCCGCTGGCCACCTTGGCCACGGTGGCGTTGACGCCCACCGCATGGTCCTTTGGCGCGATGACGGCGTGCGCACCCGCGCCATCGGCCACACGCAGGCAGGCGCCGAGGTTGTGCGGGTCGGTGATGCCGTCGAGCACCAGCAACAAAAGCGGGCCTTCGACGGCATCAAGTGTGTCGTCGAGCGAGTGGCTCATGGCCACCACCTCCACCCGCGCCACCACACCCTGGTGGCGGTGGGTGCCGCACATCTTGTGCAAACGGTCGTCGTCGCTGTCGACCAGCTTGGCGCCGGCCTCGCGGGCACGCTCGACAAACTGTTTCATGCGCTGGTCGCGCCGGGTGGCGTCAACGTGCAGCTCGATGATGGACTTGGGTGCGGTCTTCATCCGCACCGTGATGGCATGAAAGCCGAAAAGGATCTTGTTGCTCATGCCCGGATGGTAGCCGCGCTACCTTCAGCCCAGCGCTCGGCCCAGTGCCCTGTCCACCGCAGAGATCAGGTCGTTGTAGTGGTACGGCTTGGCAAGATAAGCATCACACCCCGCCGCCAAGATGCGCTCGGCATCACCCTTCATCGCCAACGCCGTGAGCGCCACCACTTTGACGTGTGCGGTCAACGGGTTTTGCTTGAGCAGCCGCGTGGCCGACAAACCGTCCATGCCCGGCATCTGCACATCCATCAAGATCAGGTCGGGTTGCTGCGCCTGCGCCAGGGCGAGGGCCGCTTCGCCGCTGTCGGCCAACAACACCTCGTGCCCGGCCCGCTGCAGCACCAACCGGGCCAGCTTGAGGTTTTGCAGGTTGTCTTCGACCACCAAGATGGTTGCCATGGATGTGCTCTTCAAACAATCGCCGTAGGCAGGCTCGACACCTGTCCCAGGGTGAAGAAAAAACAAGCCCCCCGCCCCGGCGCCGACTCGGCCCAGATGCGCCCCCCGTGTTTGTCGAGCACCCGCTCGACGATGGCCAGGCCCACGCCATTGCCCCGAAACGCCGAGTCGGAGTGAAAGCGCTGGAACGGTCGAAACAGGCGCTCGCCGGCCGCGCGTGCGTCAAAGCCCGCGCCGTTGTCGCGCACGTAGAACACCGGGCCTTCGGGGCCATCTTCCTGGCCAAACTCCACCCGAGGCCGAGGCACGCCGGCGCTGTATTTCCAGGCGTTCGACAGCAGGTTCGACAGGGCCACCCGCAGCAGGCGTGCATCACCCTGCGCATGCAAGCCGGCTTGCACCTGGCTCTCGGCGTGGGCCAGAGGCTTGGTAGCGGCCAGCTCGGCGAGCAGCGTTTGCGCCATGTGCGACAAATCGACCGGCTGCACCTGCATTTCAGCGCGCGTCATGTTGGCCAGCAACAGCATGTCTTCGATCAGGCTGTGCATGCGCTGGGCTGCGGTCTGGATGTGGCCCACATACTCGTGCGCCTTGGCGCTCAGCTCGCCGGCGTGGCCCAGCTGCAGCAGGTCGGCAAAACCGGCCACCTGCCCGAGCGGCGTGCGCAGGTCGTGTGACACCGAATAGCTGAACCCTTCCATCTCGGTATGCACAGTGCGCAGCTCCCGGTAGGCCTTCTCGACCACCTGCGCCTGTTGCTGCGCCTCCATGCGCATGCGGTGCAGGCGGATGAACACCGCCGCTTTGGCGCGCAAGATCTCGGGCACCACCGGCGAGAGGATGTAGTCGACCGCACCCAGCCGGTAGCCGCGGTAGGTGTCGCTCTCGTGCACGTACATCGCCGACACAAACACGATGGGCGTGTCGATGCCCTCGTGTTTGTCGCGGATCGTCTGCGCCACCTCGAAGCCGTTCATGCCCGAGAGGTGCACGTCGAGCAGGATCATCGCGTAGTGCCGTTCGCCGCAACGCGCGAGCGCCTCTTCGCCCGAGGCGGCGCTGTAAATCTCGGCGCCGAGGTCGTTGAGTGTGGCCTGGTAGAGGCGCCGGTTGGCCGCGTTGTCGTCGACGATCAGGATGGCGGGGCTGGTTGGCATGCGGGTTGTCTCAGGGCTCATCAGATCAGGGCTCGTCAGTTCAACAGGGTGTCATGCGCCTTGGGCGGGCGCTGTCGTGCCAGGGCACGCTTCACCTCGGCCAACAAACTGAGCGAATGGAAGTTTGTTTTTTCCATCACCTGCTGCACCTTGCCGCTGAGCTGGGCTCGGTCGTCGCGGGTGAGCAGCTTGGCGGTGAGCACGATGATCGGGATGCCGGCGGTGCCGGGGTGGCCACGCAGGCCTTGCACCACATCGAAGCCCGACACCTGCGGCATCATCAAATCGAGCACGATCAGCGCGGGCGGGTTGCTGCGCACCAGGTCGAGTGCCTCTTGCCCACCATACGCACCCATGGGGGTGTAGCCGGCCACTTGCAGGTGTTTGCTCACCAGGGCCACGGCCTTGGGGTCGTCGTCGACCACCAGCACACGCGCGTCGGTGGGCGGCTCGTCGAGCCCTGCCGCCGCCAGCGCGGCCAGCAGCTCGGCCTGGGTCACCGGCTTCACCAGCACCTGCGCCGCGCCAAGCGCAAAACCGCGCTGCGCTTCGTCAGTGATGGAGACGATGACCACCGGGATGTGGCTGGTGTCGCTGCGGTCTTTCAGGTGGGAGAGCATCTCCCAGCCATCCATGCCAGGCAGGATGATGTCGAGCACCAGTGCGGCGGGGTGCAGCTCGGCCGCACGCGCCAGGCCGTCTTCGGCGCTGCGCGCAAACTCCACGCGGTAACCCTGCGACTGCAGTTGCAGGCGCATCAGGTTGGCGGCGCGCGGGTCGTCTTCGACCACCAGCACCAGCGGCCCCACACCCTGCACCGCATCGTTGTGCGCCGGCGTGGCCGCCACCAGGGGCGGCTGAACCGCGATGGCCACGCTGTCGCCCGCCTCGCGCCACGGCAGCCACACGGTGAACACCGAGCCGCCCCCTTCACGGCTTTGCACCATCAGGCCGCCCCCATGCAGCTCGGCCAGACGCTTGACCATGGTCAGGCCGAGGCCGGTGCCGGTGTACTGCCGCGACAGAGACGAATCGATCTGCACAAAGGCCTGGAACAGCTGTTGCAGGTTGCCGGGCGAGATGCCGATGCCGCTGTCGCTCACGCGGATCTCGAGGTAGTGCGCGCAACCCAGCTCGACCGGCGGGAACACCCGGGTGTCGGGCGTGGCCTGCACCGCCCGCACTTGCTCGGCGCGCACACGGTCGAACGACAAGCCCACGGTGCCGCCCTCTGGGGTGAACTTGAGCGCGTTCGACACCAGGTTGTAGACGATCTGCTTGGCCTTGCGCAGGTCGATGCGCAGGCGGCCGAGCTCGGGCTGGCACACGCTGGTGAAGCGCACACGGGCCGAAGACGCACGCTCGCGCAGCACCGACATCGCGCTCGTGGCCAGCTGCGACGGCTCGCCCGCTTCCAGCTCAAGCGGCACGTGGCCGGCCTCGACCTTGGAGAGGTCAAGAATGTCATTGATGAGCGACAGCAGGTGCTTGCCGCTCGTGTGGATGTCACCCACGTACTCTTGCTGCTCGGCAGCGAGCGGCCCGGTGAGCCCGTCTTTCATGATCTCCGAGAAGCCGATGATCGCGTTCAGCGGCGTGCGCAGCTCGTGCGACATGTTGGCCAGGAACTCGCTCTTCATGCGGTTCGCGCGCTCCAGCTCGGCGTTCTTGCGCTGGATGTCTTCACCCCGGCTGCGCAGCTGCTCGGCCAGCAAGGCGAGCTCTTCGAGCTGCTCCAGGTTGTGCAAGGCCACGGCGAGCTGCGCGCACAGGCGGTTCACGAACTCGCGGTCGCGCTCGCACAGGCGGGTGCTCGTGGCGAGGGCCAGCACGCCCTGCAAGCGGCCCTGGTGCTGCACCGGGCACATCAACATCGCAGCGGGCCGCACAGTGGCCAGGCCGGTCTCGATGCGCAAGCCGGTGCTGGCATCGAAGCCTTCGATGTACACCGGCTGGCCGCTGCGTGCGGCGGCACCGATCGGGCCTTCGTCCATGCGCAAGCTCGTTTTGATGTCGGCCGGCGCTGCACGCGACGCCACCAGCCGCAGCGCCCCGCCCCACTCTTCATGGGTGTAGAACGCACCCACCGGGAACAGCGGGTTTTCCGCCAGCAGCGCCAGCGTGCCATCGAGCACCACTTCGCGCTTGCTTTCAGCGTTGTAGAGCGTGAGCGCTCTCGCGTGCGTGGCGTCGTAGGCACGCTCTTCGGCCACCTGCACCTCGGCCTTCTCACGCGCCTGCAACTCGCGGTACATGCGCCAAAAGATCGTCGGCAGCAGGATCAACAGCAAGGCGACAAACGCCCCGAAGACCACCGTCGTGGCGCGCGCCCGATCACGCTCGGTGGCTTCACGATGCGTGAGCAGCCGGTTTTCTTCCACATTCATCGCGTCAATCAGCGGGCGAATGCTGTTCAGCGCCTGCGCGCCAAGGTCGATGCGCTGCTCGGGCGAGTAGTCGGTGCCGTTGATGATCAGGGCTTCGCTCTGGCGGTACAGATGCTGGCGCACCTCCAGCTCACGGCGCAGGTCGCGCAGCCGGGCCGTCTGGTCGGGGTTGTCGGCCGAAAGCCGCGTGAGCTCGGCCAGGCCCATGCCCAGCGCCTCGATGGCCACGTTGCGCTCGCTGCGGTAGAGCGCGTTGCGTGTGGCCAGGTAAGCCCGCTGGTCGGCCTCGGCGCGGTAGAGGCTCGATTCCAGGTCGTTGATGACACTTTTGACCCGGTGTGTGTGGCTCACATAGGCCGCCGCGGCAACGGTCTGCCGCGCAAAGTTCCAGGCAAAACCCGCCAGCACGATGACCACCACTGCGGCGGCCAGCATGCCGACCATGGCCAATTGTTGAGTCGACAGTTTTTTCATCGAATCTCCCTGAAGGCCGCACCGTACCCCCGGGGCCCAGCCCCTTCAACTGACACATGTGTCAGGGCGAGTGCCAACATGGTCAATCGGTGACACGCACACACAGCCTCCGTAGCATGCTCCGTTTCACGCCGATGTCATCTGCCATCTCTAAGGTCAGACGGTCCCAACACTTTTAAGGAGCTTGTTCATGAAAGACTGGAAGCGCGCACGCGCCGCACAATTGGCTTTTGCCATCGCCATCGCCTGCGTGGCCTGTGCCCAACCTGCCGCGGCAGACCCGGCCTCCTATCGCCATGGCAATGGAGCCGCACCCCTGGTGATCGGCCACCGGGGCGGCGCCAACGGCTACCTTCCCGAGCACACGCTGGAGGCCTATGCACTGGGCATCCAGCTCGGGGCCGACTTTGTCGAGCCCGACCTCGTGGCCACCAAAGACGGCCACCTGATCGCGCGCCACGAGCCCAACCTGATCGACACCACCAACGTCCGGGACCTGCCGCAGTTTGCCAACCGCCGCCGCAAGCTGATGCTCGACGGTGTGGAGGTCGACGGCTTCTGGGCCAGCGACTTCACCTTGGCCGAGATCAAGCAACTGCGCGCCGTGCAGCCGTTCGCCGAGCGTGATGCCTCGTTCAACGGCAAATTCCAGATCCCCACCCTCAGCGAAGTGATCGAGCTGGTCAAGCGCAAGTCGCGTGAAGAAGGCCGGCGTGTCGGCATCTACCCAGAGACCAAACACCCGACCTTCCACCAGCAGCTGGGGTTGCCACTCGAAGACCGTTTGCTGGAGGTGCTGAACAAGGCCGGCTGGAACCACCGCAATGCGCCGGTGTTCATCCAGTCGTTCGAGACGGCCAACCTCAAATACCTGCGTTCACGCACCAGCGTGCGCCTGGTGCAGCTGGTCGACGCCGACGACGTGAACCCCGATGGCTCGATTGCGCTGAACAAACCCTATGACAAACCTTACGACTGGGTGGTCTCGGGCCGTGCCGGCCTGTTCAATGACTTGCTCACGCCCGCCGGCCTGGCCGAGGTGCGCAGCTATGCCGACGGCATTGGCCCCTGGAAGGTCTACCTGATCAGCAGTGCCTGCAAGACGATCGTCAACGGCGCCTGCGCCGACACCAATGGCGACGGTGTCATCGACGAACGCGACCGCAAGCTGCTGCCGCCCACCGACGTGGTGAGCAACGCCCACAAGCTCGGCCTGGTGGTGCACCCCTACACCTTCCGCAACGAGCAGCGCCGCCTGGCGAGCAACTACCAAGGCAATGCGGTCAACGAGTACCTGGCGTTCTACGCGCTGGGCGTCGACGGCCTGTTCAGCGACTTCGCCGACACCGCCTTCGCAGCGCGGGCCATGCACCTGCTCAAGACCGACCCGGGCTACGCACGCTGCCTGGTGAACGAGCGGCGCTGCGAGCGCGAGTGAAGGCCGCGATCGGGCTCACTGCAAGGCACGCACGGCCAGCAAGAGCCCGATCAGCACCGGCTGGTGCAGCATGTAGAAGCTGAGCGACCAGCGGCCGAGCAGCGCGAGCGGCGCGAGGCCGCGCGGCAACGACCCGGCGAGCCATACGCGTCGGCGCGCAAGCACGAAGCCGCCGGCCGCCATCCCCCACCACAGCACGCCGAGCCAGGGCAGCAGCGGCACATAGTCTTCGGTGATCGGCTTGCGCGTGACGAGGCCGATCCAGTTGGTCGCGCGCGTGTCGAAGTAGGGGTCGGCCATGAGCCGCGGCAGCACGATGGCGACGAGTCCCAGCGGCCACAGCCAGAGGCCCCAACCGGCACTGAACCGCGCGACGAGCAGCATCACCGCGAGGCCGTGCAGAACGCCGAAGCTGATATAGCTGGTCGGGAACATGACGAGCGTCGCGGCGGTGACCAGCAGCGCGCAGGCCGCCACTTGCAACCAGCGGCGCCAGAAGCGCGGCCAGCTCAGATGCTGCTCGTGCGCGATCGCCTGGCCGATGCCAGCGCACAGAAGAAACAGGCTGACGATGATGCTGCGCTGGATCGTCCAGAACGGATCGGCGTAGAAATTCTGGCGCGTGAAGCCGAAGTGCGCGAGGTCGAAGGCGAAGTGGAAGATCGCCATCCACACCACCGCAAAAC
>JBKJJF010000268.1:0-5120 GCA_046598195.1 Rhizobacter sp.
TGCTCGATGATCTCGGGCACGCTCCAGATCAGCTTGCCGATGACGCTGCTTTGCCGCTTGGCGCCGTTCACGTCGAGCTCGATGCGGGTGGCGGCGTTCAAGTAACACTGCGCCGCCGGGCGCACCGGCCCAATCGGCGCCGATTGATCAAAACCCTTGCCGATGCACCAGGGGCGGCCAAGTTTTTTGGCCTCGCCTTGCAGGTCGCGGCGGGTCATGTCCAGGCCGACGGCGTAACCCCAGACGTGACTGGTCGCGTCGGCGGCCAAGATGTTTTTGCCGCCCTTGCCAATGGCCACCACCAGCTCGACCTCGTGGTGCAGGTCGTGGGTGAGGCTCGGGTAGCGCATCTGGCCGGTCTGGTCTTCGGCCACCGGCAGCACCGCATCGGCGGGCTTCATGAAGAAGAACGGCGGCTCGCGGCCGCTGTGCCCCATCTCGATGGCGTGGTCAACATAGTTGCGGCCCACGCAGTAGATGCGATGCACCGGGAACAGGGCCCCGGGTTCACCGCCCGCAACAGGCACAGCAGGCACACGGGGAACTGGCAGCACGTAGCTCATTGAAGGAGTCTCCACAAGGGCATGGGTCGAGGTGCGATCGATGATGCCACGCGGCCCTACACCCCTGGCAAGACAGGGCTTGCGCGGGTGTTCGCGAGGCATGAACTGGCCCTAAACTGCCGCTCATGTTCCAGCCGCGAAGCATCAAACATTGCAGGGCCTGCGGCTCGCCCGCGCAGTACGTGACACCCGCCGACGACAACCGCGAGCGCGCCACTTGCACCGCCTGCGCCACCATCCACTACGAAAACCCGCTCAACGTGGTGGGCACCTTGCCGGTGTGGCAAGACAAGGTGCTGCTGTGCCGCCGCAACATCGAACCACGCCATGGTTTCTGGACGCTGCCGGCAGGCTTCATGGAGCTGGGCGAAACCACCGAACAAGGCGCCATCCGCGAAACGGTTGAAGAAGCCGGCGCACACGTTGAGCTGCAAGGCCTCTACACCTTGCTCAACGTGGCACGTGTGGGCCAGTTGCACCTGTTCTACCGCGCCCGCCTGCTCGACACCGATTTCGCCCCCGGGCCCGAGACCATCGAGGCGCAGTTGTTTTCCGAGGCCGAGATCCCCTGGGATGAGCTTGCATTCCGCACCGTGCGCGAGACACTGAAGCACTACTTCGAAGACCGCCGCCAGGGCCAGTACGGCCTGCATTGCGCCGACATCGGCTGATCAGGCTCACCCCATGCCCCACACCGGCCAAACGCCCCTGCCCCCACCACCCGCTGCCAGCGCTGCGACCACGCACCTGCGCGAAGACCTGATCAACCCCGACCCGCTGCTCGATTGCCTGGTCGAGGTGTGCCGTCTGCACGGCCAGGCCGCGTCGCGCGCTTCGCTTTCGGCCGGCCTGCCCTTGGGCAAAGACAGCAAGACCGAAACCGGCAAAGGCCTTCTGACGCTGGAGCTGGCCGAGCGCGCCGCGGCACGCGCGGGCATGTCGGCCAAGCTGCAGCGCATGCCGCTCACGCGCATCAACCAAGCGGCGCTGCCGGTCATCCTGATACTGAAAGACAACCATGCCTGCGTGTTGATGGGCTGGGAAGGTGGCGGCGAGATCGCCCGCGTGCTGCTGCCCGAAACCTCGCAGGGCTCGATCAACCTCGGCCGCGGCGAGCTGGAGGCACGCTACACCGGGGTGTTGCTGTTTGTGCGCCCCCATTTCCGCTTCGATGCGCGCACACCCGAAGTGCGCAGCGTGAAGGCCAAACACTGGTTCTGGAGCGCCATCCTGGAGCAGCGCTTCGTTTACCGTGACGTGTTGTGGGCGGCGCTCTTGATCAACTTCTTTGCGCTCGCCTTCCCGATGTTCAGCATGAACGTCTACGACCGCGTGGTGCCCAACAACGCCACCGAAACGCTGTGGGCGCTGTCGGTCGGCGTGGTGCTCATCATGTGCGCCGATGTGTTCATGCGCATGTTGCGCAGCCATTTTGTCGACGAGGCCAGCGCGCGCATCGACGTGCAGATTTCGGCCACGCTGATGGAAAAGGTGCTGGGCATGAAGCTCGAGAACCGGCCCGAGTCGGTGGGCTCGTTTGCCTCCAACCTGCGCGGCTTCGAGCAGGTGCGCGATTTCATCGCGTCGAGCACCGTCACCGCGCTGATCGACCTGCCCTTCGCACTGATCTTCATCGGCGTGCTGGCCTGGATCTCTCCGTGGCTGGCCGTGCCGGTGGTCGCCACCTTCACGATTCTGCTGGTGGTGGGTTATGTGCTGCAGCACCGCTTGCACGAGTTGTCGCAAACCACCTACCAGGCCGCAGCGCAGCGCAACGCCACACTGATCGAGAGCCTGACCGGCATCGAGACCATCAAGTCGCTCGGCGCCGAGAGCGTGATCCAGGCACGCTGGGAGCGGGCCAATGTGTTTCTCTCGCGCACCAATGTGCGCATGCGCGCGCTGTCGTCTTCGGCCACCTATGTGACGGGCTGGCTCTCACAAGGTGTCACGGTGGCCATCATCGTGATCGGTGTCTACCTCATCGGCCAGCGCGAGCTGACCATGGGCGCGCTGATCGCCGCCAGCATGCTGGCCGGGCGTGCGCTCGGGCCAGCCGGGCAGATCGTGGGCCTCTTGATGCAGTACCAAGGGGCGCGCACCGCCATGGAGTCGCTCGACAAGATCATGGAAAAGCCGGTCGAGCGGCCGCTGGGCAGCAACTTCATTCAACGGCCACAGTTGCGCGGCGACATCGAGTTTCGCAACGTCAAGTTCAGCTACCCCAACCGGCAAGACTCGGCGCTCGATGGCCTGAGCTTCAAGATCACCGCCGGCGAGCGGGTGGCGCTGATCGGGCGGGTGGGCTCGGGCAAGTCGACCATCCAGCGGCTGATCATGGGCTTGTACCAACCGACCGACGGCGCGGTGCTGCTCGACGGCATCGACCTGCGCCAGCTCGACCCGGCCGACGTGAGGCGCAATCTCGGCTACGTGTCGCAAGACGTGACGCTCTTCTACGGCACGCTGCGCGACAACATCACCTTCGGCCTGCCTTACGCCGACGACTCGGCGGTGGTGGCCGCGGCCGAACTGGCTGGCATGGTGAGCTTCATCAACCGCCACCCGCGCGGCTTTGACATGCCGGTGGGCGAGCGTGGCGAATCACTCTCGGGTGGGCAGCGCCAGGGCATCGGCCTCGCTCGCGCCGTGCTGCACAACGCGCCCATCCTGCTGCTCGACGAGCCCACCAGCGCGATGGACTTCACCACCGAAGCGCAGATCACGCAAAACCTGGCCCAGTTCGCGCACAACAAAACGGTGGTGCTGGTAACGCACCGCACCTCGCTGCTGTCGATGGTCACGCGCGTGATCGTGATCGACGGCGGCAAGATCGTGGCCGACGGGCCGCGCGACCGGATCATGGAAGCGCTGTCGACCGGCCGGATTGCGAGAGCCGCATGAACACCGAACCCCAACAACCCGAAGGCCGCACCAACGCGCTCTTGTTTCGCATCGGCCGGCGCATCCTGGCCGTGCTGGAAAAGCTGCGTGTGCTGCTGGCCCCGATCAGCGACCGTGTGTTTGGCAGCACCGCCACCGACCAGCAGGCCAACCAGGCCGGCTTTCGCAACTTTGAGCAAGAAGCCGATGAAGTGATGTCGCGCAGCCAGACGCAGCGCGCGCAGAAGATCGTGCGCGCCTCGGCGGTGATCGTGTTGCTGCTCATCGTGTGGGCGGCGCTCGCCAAAGTGGACGAAGTGACCCGCGGCGAGGGCCGGGTGATCTCATCGCGGCAGCTGCAGGTGCTGCAGTCGTTTGACGGCGGCGTGGTCTCGGAGATTCTGGTCAAGGAAGGCCAGGTGGTCGAAGCCGGCCAGCTGCTGCTGAAGATTGACGAAACCCGCGCCACCTCGGGTGTGCGCGAAAGTGCAGCCCAGGGTTTGGCCTTGCGTGCACGCCAGGCCCGGCTGACGGCGCTGGCCGAAGGCTCGGCCTTCAAGCCGCCGCCGATCGGCAGCGACCCCGAAGAAGCGCGCATTCTGCAGGGCGAACAAGCGCTGTACGAAGCCAAACGCTCGGAGTTGTCGACCCTGTTGTCGATCAATGGCCAGCAGTTGCAGCAGCGCCAACAGGAGCTGGCCGAAATGCGCTCACGCAAGAGCTCGGCCGAGCGCTCGCTGGAGCTGGGGCAACAAGAACTCGCCAAGACCAAGCCGCTGCTCGCCAGTGGCGCCGTGAGCGAGGTCGACATCTTGCGGCTGGAGCGCGACATCTCGCGCAGCCGCGGCGAGTCAGAGCAAGCCAGCGCGCAGATCGCACGGGTGCAGGCGTCCATCGGTGAAGCCCAGCGCAAGATCGAAGAGACCGAAATCGCCTTCCGCAACGAGGCCCGCAAGGAGCTGGCCGAGGTGGTGGGCAAGCTCAACGCCTTGAACGAAGGCCAGGTCGCGCTCACCGACAAGGTGGCCAAGTCGCAGGTGAAGTCACCGGTGCGCGGCCGGGTGCAGCGCCTGCTGGCCAACACCGTGGGTGGTGTGGTGCAGGCGGGCAAAGACATCGTTGAGATCGTGCCGCTCGATGACCAGCTGGTGCTCGAAGCGCGCATGGCGCCGAAAGACATCGCCTTCATCCGCCCCGAGCAGAACGCCACCGTCAAGTTCACCGCCTACGATTTTTCAATCTACGGCGGGCTCGACGCCAAGGTCGAAAACATCAGCCCCGACACCGTGATCGACGAGCGTGGCAACGCCTACTACCTGGTGCGGGTGCGCACCACACGCTCCAACTTCAGCGAGAAGCTGCCCATCATCCCGGGCATGACCGCCGAGGTTGACGTGCTCACCGGGCGCAAATCGGTGCTGACCTACCTGCTCAAACCGGTACTCAAAGTCAAGGCCTACGCCCTGAGCGAGCGCTGAGCGGGTTCAGCCGTTGGCCGCCAACTGCACTTGGTTGCGGCCAGCATCCTTCGCAGCGTACAAGGCCTGGTCGGCTTCCGATACAAAATCAGCCACCGGCTGGTTCGCGAGGGCCACACGGGCCACGACACCCAGGCTGATGCTGATGGGGATGCGCTTGCCACGGTAGATGAACTGAATGCCTTCCACCGCGCGG
>JBKJJF010000319.1:0-29309 GCA_046598195.1 Rhizobacter sp.
CGACATGCTGAGCGCCAGCAGGCCAGCCAGCGAGAGCGGGCGAAGAAGCGAGGTGTTCATCATCGGAATCTCCAGGACAAGTGCAGGGCTCTACTGGATCACAGGCGCGTCGGGCAGCTCATTGGGATTTGCCAGATGGGCGGCCACGGCAAAGTGCTCGCCCAACATCGCGCCCACCGAATCGACGGCTGCATTCAAGCCCGCCTCATATTGGCCGGCCTTGAAGGCGGCGGCCATGCCATCGGTCAAGCCGTGCCACTGCGCCGCCGTCACATGGCGGTTCAAACCACGGTCGGCCACGATCTCGATGCGGTGTTCGGCCAGCAGCAAGTAGATGAGCACGCCGTTGTTGTGCTCGGTGTCCCACACACGCAGCTTGCCGAACATGGCCACCGCACGCTCGCGCACCGAGGCGCCGCGCCAGAGGTAAGACCAAGGCAGACCGGCTTCCACGCAGAGGCGGATTTCGCCGCTGTGCTGCCGCTCGCTGGTGGCCACACGCTCTTGCAAGCGCCGCAAAGCCTTGGCGTCGAGTGCGCGCCGCACGTCGCTTTCGTCGAGCCAACGGTGTTTGATGATGCGCAGCCAAAGGTTCATCACAGCGCCCCCTCGGGGGGCAACGAATGAAATGAGCGTGGGGGTTTCATTTTCACCAGTCTCCCCCGGCACCACCGCCACCAAAGTCACCACCGCCGCCGGAGCTGAACCCGCCACCGTCGGAGCTACCGCCAAAACCACCACCGCCACCGCCGCCCCAGATCACCGGCCCGCTGCCGCCACCACGTCGCGAGCCCAAGCCGAGCACACCGACCAGCACCAAGGCGACCAGCCCGGCGCCGCCCGCTATCAGCAAGCTGGTGGTCAACCACCAGCCCAGGCCACCGGCCGCCACGGCCGTGCCGAGCGAGCCGAGCTTGCGGCCCAGCATGCCGGTGAGCACCGCGCCCAAGACAGGCACAGCGACGAAGAAAAAGATGGCCATGTCTTCGAGGTCGAAGCCGCTGCCACCGCTGCGCTGCGCTGTGGCACGCTGCGTCGGCTCGGGCAGGCCTTCGGTGCCGATGCGTGCAGCCAGCCTGTCCACCGCAGCATTCAGGCCCCCGGCAAAGTCACCCGCACGAAACGCCGGCGTGATGCGGTCGGTGATGATCTGCTTGGCCGCCAGGTCGGGGATGGCGCCTTCGAGCGCCTTGGCCGCCGTGATCCACACCTTGCGGTCATTCTTGGCGACCACGATCACCAGGCCGTCGCCCACATCTTTGCGGCCAAGCTTCCATGCCTCGCCCACTCGCTGCGCGTAGGAGGCGATGTCTTCGGGCAGCGTCGTCGCCACCATCAACACCACCAACTGCGAGCCGCGCTCACGCTCGATGACCTCGAGCTTCGCGCTGAGCGCCTGCACTTGCGCGGGAGTGAGCGTGCTGGTCTGGTCGATCACACGGCCCGACAGCGGCGGCACCGGCAACACGTCTTGCGCCTGCAGCGGCGTTGCCACCGTTGCCAGCAGCCACGCCAGGCAGACCAGGAGCCAGCGCATCACGCGGTCTGCTTACTTGGCGCCGGGCTTGTCGAAGTTGACCGCCGGCGGCGCGGAAATCTGCGCTTCGTTCTGCACCGTGAAGCTGGGCTTGGGCGCGTAGCTGAACATCATGGCGGTCAGGTTGCTCGGGAACTGGCGCGCCAGCACGTTGTACTCGGCCACCGCCTTGATGTAGCGGTTGCGCGCCACGGTGATGCGGTTCTCGGTGCCTTCGAGCTGCACACGCAGATCCTGAAAGCCCTGGTTGGCCTTCAGGTTGGGGTAGTTCTCGGTGACGACCAGCAAGCGGCTCAGTGCGCCACTCAGCTCGCCCTGCGCCTTCTGGAACTTGTTGAAGGCTTCGGGGTTGTTCAGCGTTTCGGGCGTGACCTGGATGCTCGTCGCCTTGGCACGCGCTTCCACCACCTTGGTCAAGGTTTCTTGTTCGAAGTTGGCCTCGCCTTTGACGGTGGCCACGATGTTGGGGATCAGGTCGGCGCGCCGCTGGTACTGGTTGAGCACCTCGGACCAGGCGGCCTTGGTCTGCTCATCCAGGCGCTGGAAATCGTTGTAGCCACAGCCGCTGAGAGCCAGTGCCGTGACAAGAGCGAGGGTGGCGAGCCAGAGTGAGCGAATCATGAGGTGTCCTTCCAAGCAGGTGACGGGGTGCATGCTACCCCGCGCAGAAGGTGTGGGCCTCATCGGGCAATTCAAGAGGCAGGCGATGGCTCAGCGGCCAGCCGCTGCCTGAGACGCCGCCACACCCATCGCGGCTTTGAGTGCCTGGCGCGGTGGCGACCAGCGGGTCGCCGCCTTGACCATGGCATCACGCTCACGCTGCGCCAGCGGGCGCAGCTGGTCGGCCACCCAGGCCACCCGCTCCACGTTCACCTGGCCGTCGCGCGCCAGTTGCGCGAGCTCACGGTCAGGGTTGTGCAAGAGCGTGGCCAGCCACACCGCTTCCATCGGCGACAACTCATTCACCGGCTTGTTGAGGTAGTGCCGCGCCGCCGCGTGCGCGCCACACTGGCCGTCGCCCCAGGGCGCCATCGCCAGGTAGAGGTTGAGCAGCCTTGCCTTGCCAAGCGTGCGGTCGAGTTCGACGGCGTACAGCAGCTCGCGCAGCTTGCGCCCGTGGCTGCGGTTGTCACCGGTGTAGAGCAGCTTGGCGAGCTGCTGCGGCAAGGTGCTGGCGCCATGCAGCGCCTCACCCCCACGCTGGTTGCTGGCCCAGGCCGACATGATCTCGCCCAGATCGAAACCTGGGTGCTCATGAAAGTGCTGGTCTTCGGCGGCGATCACGGCGCGTGGCAACCAGGTGCCGAAGTCACCCGCTTCGCCGCACGCCGGCTGCGCATGCAACAAGGCCTCGGTGCCCAGGCCGCTGACAAACAAGCCCTCGATGCGCGGCTTGAGCGTGAACTCATGCGAGGGCAGGCGCCACTGCGCCTTGAGGTTCAGGCGGCCTTCGACACGCGCTTGCGCCAGCTCGGGCAGCTGGTGGCGAAACAGCGCGAACGCACGTTGCACCGGCTCGTCGACCACGCTGAAACTCAACACCAGCTGCTGCCGCTCGATGCGCGAGGCCCAGCGCCCTTGCAAGGCATGCGGCGCATCACCGAGCGCAAACGTGCCTTGCAGCTTCATCGCCATGTCAGGCACCACCGTGAGCTCGACGCGCGACAGGCGGATCGGCTCACGCCCCAGCTCACCCAGGCTCAGCGTGCAAGGCGCACAGACTGCGCGCCAGGTGTTGGGCGCATGGACGGCCTGCCATTGCACCGGGCCATAGGGTGTGTTGAAACTGCGGCCTTCGAGCAGGCGCAGCGTGATCGGGTGGCTGGCAATCTGCAGCGCCGCCGGCACGCTGATCTCGCGCGACAACGGCCCGAAGCGCACGCTGTGCGTCCAGTCGCCCGGCGCAGGCGTGAGCGAGCGCAACACCACCGCCACCACCAGAGCCCCGCTGAGCAACACGCCCAGCAGCAGGCCGAGAAAAATCTTGATCCACTTGTTCACAGTGCCCTCGTGTGTTTGTCTACAACGCCCGTGCGGTGGTGATGGCCTGCCACGGCCCGGTCGACTGGCCCAGCTGCGCGGCCCAGAACCAGCTCGATGTGTCGGTGAACGCGTCACCACGCGCGTCGACGATGCGTTCGCACACCCGCTGCCGCTGGCCCTTGCGTTCGGCAACGAAGCAGCGCCACAGGCGCTGTTGTGCATCACGCTCCAGCTGCGCTTGTTGAATGCGGTAGCCGAGGCCGCGGTAACAGTCGGCGGCCGGGTGCAGCATGCGCGTGGGCTGGCGCACTTGGCGCAACACCACGACTTGCTCACCATCGGTCAGGCGCGCGATGTGGCCGGGGAAGCGCGCTGCAAACCGCCTCTCGACCGCGCTCAGCGCAAGGGGCCGCAGCGCGTTGCCCTCCCACACCGTGGGCCACTCGGGCGACTGCCTCGAAACTTCGCTGTCGACTGGCGAGCGCTGCGCCAAGGGCGCGAGCGCACACACCATCAGCACCGAGACACACATCGCTCTGCCAACCCAGCCATCAAACACGCGCATCACGGCCTCCACGCACCACCGCCACCACGGCCGCACACACCACCACCAACACCACCAGCCCCACCCCTTGGTGTACTGCCTCGGACACCTGCTCGTGCTGCGCCTCCAACGCCACCAGCACGCTGTTGCGCAGCACATTTCCAGCGAGCACGAGCGCGCCCACCCACGGCAAACGTGCCAACAACTGCCGATCGCGCAGGCCGCTGAACGCCGCCACGGCACAGGCACAGAAGTACGCCATCCACACCATCTGCACCCCCGAACACGGCGCGTCGACAACGATCAATCGCCCCTGCACCGTCATCGAGCTGCCAGTGCGTTCGGCCGTCATGCCCACGAGTTGCAACAACCAGGTGCTCAGCTGCGCCGTCACCACCCGCAGCGGGTAGCCGGCATAAAACTGCAATGACGACACCACCGGCAGCGCCAGCACCGCCAGGCCGGCCATCGGCAACACCGCGTGGCCCGACGGCATCAACGAGCGCAGGCCGGCGGCCATGGCCAGCGCCGCCAGCAGCGCGCCGATCAGGGGCGGCAGATAGAAGCTCGCCAGCGTGGCGGCCAGCGTTGCGCCCATCGCGGCGATCAACCACGCGGGCTTGGGTGAGGCACGCAACTGCGGCTCCAGCTTGAACACCACCACCGCCAGGGCGGCGAGTGCGGCCAGGCCCAACGGGTCGTCCGACCCATCGGCCACACGCGCAGCGGCCCAGCGCCAGTGCGGCCACAACGCCACCGCTTGCAGCGCCAGCCAGACCAAGGGCGACAGGGCTTCCACGCGGCCCCGCCAACGGCCTGCGCAGTGGGTGGAGAAAACAACGGCGCCCATGACATCACACCCGGCGCCGACGCGACCACACCGTCGCCACCACGATGCCGAGCACCAGCAACAGCGACACCCACACCGCTGGCTCCGGTGTGCTCGGCACCTCGGCGCCGATCGCCGCATTGCTCACACCTTCGGGCATCGGCGAGGGCTGATCCACGCTCGGCATCAACGCCGGGTTGGGGTTGCGCACACGCTGGTCGACCGCGATGAAGCTGGTGTACTGCGTGAGCAGGCCGTAGTTCAAACCCAGCTCGGTGATGGCGGCCTTTTGCGTGCTGCCACCTTCCAGTGCTTCCTGGTCGCTCAAGGCCGCAATGCGCTGGCGGGCCCACAGGTGGCGCAGCGCCGACGCGCTGGCGTCTTCCCGGCCACTGGTGGTCAGCTCGTGACGGTACGGGCCGTCGGCGGCGCGGCCTTCGATGATGAGCTTGCTGTTGACCGGCAAGCCGCTGCTGCTGGCATCGGCGCGCCATTTACCAAACACCACCACCGGGCGGCCACCCAGCACGTCGGGCAACTGCGCAGGCTCCACGTCGTACACGTCGAGCCCTTCGAAGCGGGTTTTCACTTGCGTGAGCACCGGCGCTTCGATGATCTTGCGCAGGCGCTCGGCTTGCGCTGCGGCCTGGTCGGGTTGGGTGACGATGAACGCTTCGCCCTGGCCCGCACGCGCCATGCCTTCGATCAGATGGCGGTTGACGCTGCTGCCGATGCCGAAGGCAAACACATTGGCCTGATTCAGGCTCTGGCGGATCAGCTGGAACACCTCGGCCTCGACGCTCACGTAGCCGTCGGTCACCACGATGATGCTGCGCGACACCTCTTCGGCTTTGGGCAAGGCGACCACCCGCTTGATGGCCGGCACGATCTCGGTGCTGCCGCTGCCGCCCATCGCGTTGATGGTTTTGATGGCCTGGTCGATGTTGGCGCGTGTGGCCGGCACCGAGGTGGGCGACAGCATGCGATTGCTGCCCGAAAACAGCAACACGTTGAAGGTGTCACTGGCGCGCAAGCCACCGATCAGGTTGCGCAACAGCACCTTGGAGGTCTCCAGCGGGTAACCATGCATCGAGCCCGAGATGTCGACCACGAACACGTAGTCGCGCGGGTTGATCTGCTTGCTGGCGATCAGCTTGGGTGGCTCGACCATCGCCAGAAAGAAGTTCTCGCCGCCGTCGTCGGCGCCGCGGAACAGCATCAACCCCGACTCGATGCGCTCACCCGCCAGACGGTAGTTGAGGATGAAGTCGCGGTTGTTGGCTGGTTTTTCTGAGGTCTTGAGCGACACGGCCGCGTGCTGCGTGCCCGCGCCATCGACCATCACGTCATGCGACGGCGAGGCAATCTCTTTCAGCGTCACCGGCGTGGCCAGCGTGACGCGTATGTTGAATGTGGTGGCCGACGGCTCACCACCCTTCAGGTACGCGCCGCCGATCGCATGGCCATTGAAGGCGGCACGGTCCGGGCTGTTGTAACGCGGGCCGACCACGGTGGGGAACACAAAGCCGTAGACCGCGTCACGCGGTGTCAGCAGCTCGGTGTAGCGCAGCTCCACCGCCACGTCGTCACCGGGCAAGATGTTGGCCACGTTCATCTCGAAGATGTTGGGGCGCTGCTGCTCCAGCAAGGCGGTGGTTTTCCCCTCGGCCTTGGCGGCCTGGTACTCGATGCGTGCTTGTTGTTTTTCTTTGATGCGCGCGGTGAGCAGGCGGCCGCCCAGGCGCACGTTCATCGCATACACCGCCGCCTGCGTCGAGCCCGGGAAGATGTAGCGCGCTTCGATCGGGCGCTGGCCCTCGTTGCGATAGTGCTGCGTCACCGTCACGTCGGCGATCACACCGACGATGCGCACCTCAACCTGGGTCGACTTGAGCGGCAGGCGGTCGGTGCCCGGCTCGTGGCTGTTGACCGCAAAGTACGGGCTCTCGCCAGGGCGCGCCTCGGAGTCGTCGGCATGCGCGGGCGACCAGAACAACATCAGCACGGCTGAAAACAGCGAGAGTGCGACACACCACAGCACGCGGCCTGCGCTGGTGAGTGGATTGATGGGTGCTCTGTTGTCAGAGCGCAGCGGGCGAGGCATGACAGTTTCTCCTTGGCGGCGCCACCAACACGGTGGGCATGGGGCCAAGGATCGGGCGCCGGTGAGAAGCGCGTTTGAAGCCTGAGGGGCGCTGTGTGAAGCCTGTATGAACTCGTTCGCTTGGTCGATACTGGCGGCGCTTCACCCCCATATCTACAACCCTGAGGAGACCGAGATGAAAGTGTTTGCCTTGTCCTGTGCCCTGCTGCTGGCCGCCAGCCCCGTGTTCGCTGCCAAGTCTTGCGACCAACTCAAGACCGAGATCGCCACCAAGCTCGACGCCAAAAGTGTCACCGGCTACACGCTGGAGATCGTTGCCAACGACCAGGTCGGTGAGCGCAAGGTGGTCGGCAGCTGCGAAGGTGGAGCCAAGAAGATCGTCTACACCCGAGCCAAGTGAGCGTGAGCCCTACTGGTTGAGTGGCAGCGACACGGTGGCGATTGCGCCACCCTCGGCCGCGTTGCGCAGCGTGACGCGGCCTTCGTGCAGCTCGGCAATCTCTTTGACGAAAGGCAGGCCGAGGCCGGTGCTTTTTTTGTGCGTCTGCGGCCGGGCCAGCGAGTAGAACTTTTCGAACACCTTGTCTTCGGCGTAGTCGGGAATGCCAGGGCCCTGGTCGCGCACCGTCAGGTCGACCGTGTGGCGGTGGCGCTGCAGCGCCAGCGTCACCGTGCCGCCAGGGGGTGAAAAGTCGAGCGCGTTGTCGACCAGGTTGGACAGCGCGCGCTGCAGCAAGAAGGCGTCGCCCTCGACCGTCGCATTCGTCGGGCCGTCTTCTAAAACGATGTGCAGGCCACGCGCCTCGGCCGCGGGCTGGGCACTCGCCACCAACTCCTGCAGAAAAGGCCGCAAGGCCACCGGCGCGGTGGCGTCGAGGCTGCGGCGCGATTCAAGCGCGGTCAGCTCCATCATGCGGTCGACCAGCTCCTGAATGCGTTGTGTCTCGCGCGCGATGTTGGCCACAAAACGCGCCCGGTCGGCGTCGGGCATGGGCTCTTGCAGCAGCTCGGCCGCACCACGAATGGCCGAGAGCGGGCTTTTCACTTCGTGTGTGAGTGTCT
Source organism: Rhizobacter sp. (assembly GCA_046598195.1). Lineage (GTDB taxonomy): Bacteria > Pseudomonadota > Gammaproteobacteria > Burkholderiales > Burkholderiaceae_C > Rhizobacter. The sequence continues at coordinate 8,060 of JBKJJF010000319.1, forward strand.
GCACATAGTCGGCCACGTAGCTGCGCCCGGCGAGTGCGTCGCGCATTTCATCAAACGCCGCCCGCGCCGCACCCAGCGCACGCCGGCCCAGGCGCGGCAGGCTGAACGAACGTTGTGCCCGCACGTAGCGTGCGTAGTCGGCAAACACACCGAAGGGTCGCACCAGCCACACTGACACGATCACCACCAGCAACACCACCGCCACCACCGAGATGGTGCCCACCAGCAGCGTCTTGCGGCGTGCCGCCTGCACAAACTGGCCGAAACTTTGCACCGGCTTGCCCACGCTCACCGCACCGATGATCTGGTCGGCCACCCGAATGGGCACCGCCACGTACATCACCGACGTGCTGGCGTCGTTGTCAACATCGGGTGAGGTGCGCGCACCGTATTCACCCCGCAGCGCGCGTTTTACGTCACGCCACTGCGAGTGGTCGTCACCGAGGGCTCGGTTGGTGGAGTCGAACACCACCTGGCCACCACGGTCGACCACGGTGAGGCGCAGCTCGACCCGCGTTTTTTCGAAGCCGTAGATGTCGGCCTTAAAACGTTTGGCGTACAGCGCCTGGAACACCGGGCCCAGCGCATCGGGCTGCAGCGTGCCATCGCGCGACACACCTTCGACCAGGGTGGCGAGCAACTGCGCCGTTTCAACCAGCGACTCTTCGGCCGACTCGCGGTAGCGCGGGTCGATCTCTTCGAGCTGGCGGTACATCAGCAGGCTCACGCCGACCACATAGGCCAGCAAGATGCCCAGGAAGATGCGCGTGCGCTTGGTCATGTCAGCCCCTCGTTCACCGGATACGGTGAACGATCCCCCGAGGGGATCGAGCCCGGCTTGGGGCGGCCCGGCGCTCGGTCTCGCTCATGTCAGCCCCTCGCTCACCGAGTACGGTGAGCGATCCCCCCGGGGGGAATCGAGCCCGGCTTGGGGCGGCCCGGCGCTCGGTCTCGCTCACGTCGGCAACAACGGTGGCAAGTCTTCCGCCAACGCATAGCCGCTGCCCCGGTGGGTGCGAATCGGCTCCAGCGTGGGTGCCACCAGTTTCATCTTCGCGCGCAGTGTTTTCACGTGGGCGTCGACCGTGCGGTCGAGGCTGTCGGAGTCGTCCCACACCTTGTCGAGCAAGGTGTCGCGGCTGAACACATGGCCGGGGCGCGAGGCGAGTGTCTGCAAGAGGCCGAACTCGTAGCGCGACAGCTCCAGCAAGGCGCCGTAAAAGCGGATCTGCCGTTTGCCTTCGTCGACCACCAGCGGCAAGGTGGGCGCCATCGGCGGTGGTGCGGGGGGTTTGGCGCTGCGCCGCAAGATCGAGCGCACACGCGCTACCAGCTCTCGCGGCGAGAAGGGCTTGGCCACGTAATCGTCGGCGCCCAGCTCCAGGCCGACCACACGGTCGATCTCGTCGCTGCGGGCGGTGAGAAAGACCACCGGCACATCGGTGAACTCGCGCAGGCGTTTGAACACCTCGAAGCCGCTGGTGTCGGGCAAGCCCACGTCGAGAATCACCAGGGCCGGTGGCTGCAGCTTCAGCTGCGCCAAGGCCTCTTCGCCAGTGGCCACCCAGGCGGGCTCGAACCCTTCAGTGCGCAATGCGTACTGAAGGGTGTCGGCGATGCCCGGCTCGTCTTCGACGATGAGGACTCGCGGTTTCATGTCAGCCCCTCGCTCGCCGTGTACGGCAAGCGATCCCCCGCGGGGATGCGGGACGGCTTGGGAGCGGCCCGGCGCTCGGCCCGCCCGCGTTATGTTGCGCTCTGGTCATTCGGCCGGCAAGAAGCCTTCAATGGAGAGGTAACGCTCGCCGGTGTCGTAGTTAAAACCCAGCACCGTCGCGCCCTTGGGCAGGTCAGGCAGCTTTTGTGCAATCGCCGCCAGCGTGGCGCCCGACGAGATGCCAACCAACAGGCCTTCTTCACGCGCCGAGCGGCGGGCGTATTCACGTGCCGCTTCGGCCTCGACCTGGATCACGCCGTCGAGCAAATCCACATGCAGGTTTTTCGGGATGAAGCCCGCGCCAATGCCCTGAATCGGGTGCGGGCTGGGCTTGCCGCCGCTGATGACGGGCGAGGCACTCGGCTCCACCGCAAACACCTTCAGCTTGGGCCACATGGCTTTCAGCAACTTGGCGCAGCCGGTGATGTGGCCGCCGGTGCCCACGCCCGTGATCAGCGCCTCGACGCCGCTCGGAAAGGCCGCCGCAATCTCTTGCGCGGTGGTGCGCATGTGCACGTCGATGTTGGCCGGGTTGTCAAACTGCTGCGGCATCCAGGCGCCCGGGGTTTCGGCGACCAGCTCGGTGGCTTTGGCGATGGCCCCGTTCATGCCCTTCTCGCGCGGGGTCAGCACGAAGCTCGCGCCGTAGGCCAGCATCAACCGGCGGCGCTCGATGCTCATGCTCTCGGGCATCACCAGCACCAGCTTGTAGCCCTTGACGGCGGCCACCATGGCCAGGCCCACGCCGGTGTTGCCCGAGGTTGGCTCAATGATGGTGCCACCCGTCTTGAGCTCGCCACTTTGTTCGGCCGCTTCGATCATGGCCAGCGCGATGCGGTCTTTGATCGAACCGCCCGGGTTGGCGCGCTCGCTCTTCACGTACACATGGTGCGTGCTGCCGAAGAGGCGGTTGATGCGGATGTGCGGCGTGTTGCCGATGGTCTGCAAAACGTTTTGAGCAAGCATGGGTGTCTCCTGGAAGGAAGGCAAATTATGGGCGCGATAATTCCGCGATGTTTGCGCCCCTCCAAAACGACAGCTTCTTGCGCGCCTGCTTGCGCCAGCCCACCGACCACACGCCCGTGTGGCTGATGCGTCAAGCAGGCCGCTATCTGCCCGAGTACCGCGCCACCCGCGCCCAGGCCGGCAGCTTCATGGGCCTGGCGACCAACACCGATTTCGCCACCGAGGTGACGCTGCAGCCACTGGAGCGCTACAAGCTCGACGCGGCCATTTTGTTCAGCGACATCCTGACCGTGCCCGACGCCATGGGCCTGGGCCTGAGCTTTGCGTTGGGTGAAGGGCCGAAGTTCGCCTCGCCGGTGCGCGACGAAGCGGCGGTCGCCAAGCTCGAAGTGCCCGACATGGCCAAGCTGCGTTATGTGTTCGACGCCGTCACCTCCATCCGCAAGGCCTTGAACGGCCGTGTGCCGTTGATCGGCTTTTCGGGCAGCCCCTGGACGCTCGCCTGCTACATGGTCGAAGGTGCGGGGTCTGACGACTACCGCCTGGTCAAGACCATGCTCTACAGCCGGCCCGACCTGATGCACCGCATGCTGAAGGTGAACGCCGACGCGGTGGCCGCCTACCTCAACGCCCAGATCGACGCCGGCGCCCAAGCGGTGATGATTTTCGACAGCTGGGGCGGCGTGCTCGCCGACGGCGCCTTCCAGACCTTCAGCCTCGATTACACACGCCGCGTGCTGTCTCAGGTGAAACGCGAACACGAGGGCCAGCGCATCCCGCACCTTGTTTTCACCAAGGGCGGTGGCCTGTGGCTGGAAGAGATCGCCGCCGCCGGCGCCGACGTGGTGGGCCTCGACTGGACGGTCAACCTCGCCAAAGCCCGCCAGCGCATCGGTCACCTGGCCGCGCTGCAAGGCAACCTCGACCCCAATGTGTTGTTTGCGTCGCCCGAGCAGATCCGCACCGAGGTGCAGAAAACCCTCGACAGCTTCGGCCCCTGGCACCAGGGCGACGGCTTGAGTGCCGGCCACATCTTCAACCTGGGCCATGGCATCAGCCAGCACACACCGCCCGAGAGCGTGTCGGCGCTGGTGGACGCGGTGCATGAGCACTCACCCCGGATGCACACCCGCCGCTGAAACCGGTTGCAGCTGGTTGCAGTTTTTCGAAACGCGGGACAGGGCTTTCCCCCGTGAGCAATCACTCAGGGCTTGACTTATCCCCAAATGCTTGAATGTGACGGTTCTGGGCGCACTCTCGTGCATCGCAGCACCAGTATTCGTATTTCGATTGCTAAGTCATTGATTTCATTGAGGGCGAAAATTGCTTCGAAAGTGAGCAACGTGGCGCTAGGCCCCAAAAATCAACGATCTAGCTGCATTTTTTGCAGGTTCCCCACAAAGTTATCCACAGCAACCGTGGAAAGATTCAAAAGCCTTTGAAAATCAGACACTTAACGCTGTTCTCTCACCAGGGTCTGAACTGTGCCCGTTAACTCGAAGCCAGCGCGACATGGATGAACCCCAGCGCCTTCGTGTCGCGGTCGACGCCCCGGCCCACAGCGGCCTGCAAACTGCGCTCGATTATTTGAGTGAGCGCGTGCTCCCCGCCGGCACCCTGGTGCGTGTGCCACTGGGTCGGCGCGAAGTGGCGGGCGTGGTGTGGCCGGGTGAGCCGTCAGACGAACCTTCGCTGGCGCTCAAGCCCGTCACCCAGGTGCTGGGGGCCTTGCCACCCCTGTCAGCGCGCTGGTGCGAGCTGGTCGGCTTTGCCGCCTCGTATTACCAGCGTGGTTTAGGAGAAGTGGCCTTGTCGGTGCTGCCACCCGAGCTGCGCAAACTCGACAACGCCCAGCTCGCCAACCGCATCACCCGCCTGCACAAGGCGCTTGATAACGCGCCCGCGCCGGCCGGCACCGCGCCCACACGCCCCGAGCTGACGCCCGACCAGGCCGCCGCACTCGCCCGCCTGGCCGAGCTCAGCGCCCCCGGCAGCGCGCCGGTGGTGCTGCTGCACGGCCTGACCGGCAGCGGCAAGACGGAGGTGTATCTGCGTGCCGCCGAAGAGGCACTCGCTTCGGGTCGCCAGGTGCTGGTGCTGGTGCCCGAGATCAACCTCACGCCACAGCTCGAAGGGCGTTTTGCCGAGCGCTTCTGCCAGGGCGCCACCCCGCGCCGCATCGTCTCGCTGCACAGCGGCCTGACCCCGGCGCAGCGGCTGAAAAACTGGCTGGCCGCCCACCTGGGCCTGGCCGACCTGGTGCTGGGCACGCGGCTGGCGGTGTTTGCCTCGATGCCCCGCCTGGGGCTGATCGTGGTCGACGAAGAGCACGACCCTTCGTACAAACAACAAGAAGGCGCCCGCTACTCGGCGCGCGACCTGGCCATCTACCGCGGCAAGCTCGAAGGCGCCTGCGTGGTGCTGGGCTCGGCCACGCCCTCGCTGGAGAGCTGGCAACGTGCCGAACAAGGGCGCTACGAACGGCTCACGCTGGCGCACCGGGTGGGCGGCGGCGCGCTGCCGAGGGTGCGGCTGGTCGACATGAACCTGATGCCCAAGGCCACGGGTGTCACGTCCACCCTCTCGCCACAGCTGGTGGCAGCGCTGGCCAAGCGGCTCGAACACGGCGAACAAAGCCTGGTCTTTCTCAACCGCCGCGGTTACGCGCCGGTGCTGCACTGCACCGACTGCGGCTGGAAAAGCGGCTGCCCACATTGCAGCGCCTGGCGGGTGTTCCACAAGCTCGACCGCACGCTGCGCTGCCACCACTGCGGCTTCACCCAGGCCGTGCCGCGCGCCTGCCCCGACTGCGGCAACCCCGACATCAGCTCGCTCGGCCGCGGCACCGAGCGGCTGGAAGAGCAGCTCGCCGCGGCCCTGCCCGGCGCACGTGTGGCCCGCATCGACGCCGACAGCACCAAGCACAAGGGCGCGCTCGAAGCCCAGCTCTCGGCCGTGCACGCCGGTGAGGTGGACGTGCTTGTCGGCACCCAGATGATCGCCAAGGGCCACGACTTTCGCCGCATCACGCTGGTGGCCGCCGTGAGCCCCGACAGCGCCTTGTTCAGCAGCGACTTCCGCGCGCCCGAGCGCCTGTTTGCGCTGTTGATGCAAGCCGCCGGCCGCGCCGGGCGCGACGCCGCCCAGTCCGAGCGCAGCGAGATGTGGGTGCAAACCTGGCACCCCACCCACCCGCTGTACGGCGCGCTGCGCCAGCACGACTACGCCGCCTTTGCGGCCAGCCAGTTGAAGGAGCGCGAGATGGCTGGCCTGCCGCCGTTTGCCCACCTCGCGCTGATGCGTGCCGAAGCCCGCAGCGCCGAAGCGGCGCGCGATTTTCTGCAGGCCGCGGCCGAGCTGGCCGCGCAGATCCCTGGCGCGGCTGAGCTGCTGATCTACCCGGCGGTGCCCACCAGCGTGGCGCGGGTGGCCAACATCGAGCGCATGCAAATGCTGGTGGAGGCGAGCACCCGCGGCGCGCTGCAACGTGTGCTCACGCCGTGGGTGGCCGAGCTGCCCTCGTTGCGCGGTCAACACAAGGCGGTGTTGCGCTGGGCACTGGACGTCGACCCCCTGGCGATCTGAGCTTAGGCTGCGCAACCAGCCAGCCAGCTGGCCCTGACCCTGCTGGTGAAAAATTTCACGCCCGAAGCTAACCTGAGACAAGCAAGCTATGCGCACCCCCGTGGTTTCTCTGATCACCCTGCTGACGCTTGTGCTTCCCCCGCATGCGTGGGCCTCCGGTGACATGCGCCCCGCCCTTTTCGGCTTTGTCTCCAGGGTGTGCATTCACCAAGATCCCGCACATCGGAGCAGCCCGTTCGGCAAGACGATGGAGTCTTCGCCAGGCTTTTCTGGCTGGGAGACATTTGACGCCAGCCCGATCGCCCAGTGCCTGCGCAAGCGGAATTGGGTTCCTGCTGAAATCTGCGCTTCTGCCGCAAGAGTCGACACGGCCCAGAAAGATCAACTCAATGAATGGTTCGGGTCTCGCACCGCAGCGGTGAAGAGGCTGGTTCCGTTGTTCAAGTTCGTGAATTCTCCGGGCGCCGCGTCCGGGGAATGCCCTGAAATCCAACTGAGCGAGTGAAGCAGCCCATGAACAACCATCTTCTGGCAGCGTATCGCTACACCTCCAACAACTGGGCGCTGATCCAGGGCAGCAAGCTGTGTGGCTGCTGCAACTGCGTGGAGATCTTTCCCGCTGATGAAATCGTCGGCTGGACGGGCTTGGACATGAACAACCTCGACGACCCCGCGGCCATCGACAAACAAACCGCCATGTGCCCGAGGTGCGGTACAGAAGCGGTGCTGGGCGACAAGTCGGGCTACCCCATCAATGCGCCGTTCCTGAGCAGCATGAACGAAGCGTGGTTTCAGCAAACCATCATCCGCCCCGCGAAGCCCCGGGCCTAGCAACGCACCGCCATGTCGATCCGCCCGTGGCGGGCGGAGAGCACCGCCCATGGATTCCCGCCTGCGTGGGAATGACGACGGGCGACTTGCGCCATGATCCGGCGCTTCAACGACCGCGAGGCCTTTATGACCAACGCACTGCACACCCTCAGCGCCATCGAGCTGCTCGCGGCCTACAGCAGCAAAGTTTTGTCGCCCGTAGAGGTGACACGCGCCGTGTTGCAGCAGATCGAGCGCTGCGAGCCGCAGGTGCACGCCACCTACGCAATCGACGCAGCCGGCGCGCTGGCCCAGGCCGCGGCTTCGCAAGCACGTTGGCTCAAGGGCGAGCCGCAGGGCGCGCTCGATGGGGTGCCGGTCACCATCAAAGAAAACATCGCCACCCGGGGTGTGCCGATCCCGCTCGGCACTGCTGCCACCGAGCTGCTGCCCGCCGAGCGTGATGCCCCGCCGGCCGCGCGCTTGCGTGAGGCCGGCGCGGTGATTCTGGGCAAGACCACCATGCCCGACTACGGCATGTTGTCGTCGGGCTTGTCGAGCTTTCACCCGCTTGCGCGCAACCCCTGGGATGTGAGCAAAAACCCCGGCGGCAGCAGCGCCGGTGCCGCCGCCGCGTCGGCCGCCGGTTACGGCCCGCTGCACCTGGGCACCGACATCGGCGGCTCGGTGCGCCTGCCGGCCGCGTGGTGCGGCATCTTTGCGCTCAAGCCCAGCCTGGGCCGCATTCCCATCTACCCACCGTATGCCGGGCGTGTGGCCGGACCCATGACTCGCAGCGTGCAAGACGCGGCGCTGATGATGCGGGTGCTCTCGCTGCCCGATGCGCGCGACTCGATGAGCCTGCCCTACCAGCCGATCTCGTGGCATGAGCTGGCCCGCCCGCTGCGCGGCCTGAAGATCGGTTTGATGATGGACGCCGGTTGGGGCCTGGCCGTCAACCCCGAAGTGGCCACCGCCGTGCAAAGTGCGGCGCAGGCGTTTGAAGCCGCTGGCGCCATCGTCGAGCCGCTCGCACCCTTCATGACACGCGGCATGGCAGAAGGCATGGACCAGTTCTGGCGCTGCCGCGCATGGATCGACATCTCGGCCCTGCCGCCCGAGCGCCGTGCCAAGGTGCTGCCCTTCATCGTTGAATGGGCGCGCGGCGGCGCGGGCCTGAGTGGCGAGCAGGTGTTCAAGGGTTTCAGCCAGATGGGTGTGATGCGCGAAGCGGCGGTCGCGGCCTGCCAGCCGTTTGACTTTGTGTTCACACCCACCTCGCCAATTGCCGCCTACGCCGCCGAGCTGCCGTGCCCGACCAACAACCCGGCGCAGCCCTTCGAGCACATTGCGTTCACGCTGCCTTACAACATGAGCGAGCAGCCGGCGGCCACCATCAACTGCGGCCACACCTCGGGCGGCCTGCCAATCGGCCTGCAGATCGTGGGCCCCCGTCACGCTGACCTGGGGGTGCTGCAAATGGCCCGCGCCTGGGAGCAGCTGCGGCCCGCACAACGGCCGTGGCCGATGGATTGATCGGGCGCCCCACACCTTAGGGATGCAGCCAAGGGGTGTGAGGCCTACGCTTGGTCACCATGAACCCAGCCCCCACCCCCGAGCGGCCCGAGCGTGTGGCGGTGATCGTGGTGCACGGCATCGCCGACCAGGTGCGCGGCGTCACCGGCGCCCAGGTGGCGGCCCAGCTGGCGGCGGGCCACCACGCGCCGGTGACACGCAGTGACACGCCGATCGACGTCAGCGCGCTCACCCCCGCGGTGCCCTTTGAACGCTGGAACCCGCGCGGCTGGATCGAGCGCAGCAGCAAGTCGCTGCGCCAGTCGCTGCGCAGCGACTTTCTTGATGCCCAGATTGGCGAGCGGCCCGCACCTACGCCAAACGCTGCGGGCGACCACAAAACGCCCTTGTCCAACAGCGCAGCCAGTGGCAGCGGGGTTGACCATGGCGTGCGGTTCACCGACTACCTGCTGGCCAAGGCGGCCTCGGTGCGCCGTGGCGACATCACGCCGCAGCACTACGACATGCCTTGCCACCGTGTGAGCAGCGTGCAGCGCCAGACCGATGTGTTCGAGATGCACTGGGCCGACCTGTCGCGCCTGAGTGGCAGTGCAACACGCATCCTCACCGAGCTGTTCACGCTCTTGTTCCACCTTTCCAAGCTGGGCTCCGACACGCTCTCGCTGGCCGACGTGGCACTCGGCCCGAGTGGGGTCATGCGCTGGCTCGCGCGCATGCACCGCGGGGCCAACTGGGTGTTCTCGCGGGTGCTGGCCTTGTTGTTTTTGCAGCTGTTGATGTGCGCCTTTTTCTTGATCCCGGCGGCCTTGATCGTGGGGCGCGAGCGCTCGGTCAGCCTGGGCGCGGCTGTGCTCGCCGGCGCGGCGTTGGCGGTGGGCTGCGTCTACCTGCTGCGCCGGCCCTGGGTCTGGGGTTTCTGGGTCGGTCTGTTGGGTGGTGGCGCGCTCGCCTGGGCAGCGCTGCAGCAGCCGGCCGCGGGGGCGTGGGTGGTGATGCTGCTCGGCGGGGCCTTGCTGCTGTGGGCCTACAAGCGCTTTCTGGGTTATTGCGAAGAGCGCTTTCGCGCGGTGTATGGCGTGGGCCTGTTGTTGATGGCGCTCACCTTGGGCGCCATCGCCTGGGGTGCGGTGGGGCACGACGTGGCGGGCGCCGGCGAGCGCATCGTGGCCGGCGTGTTGCGCGCGGTCGAGGTGCTGCTGCTGGCGCAGCTGAGCGGCTGGGTGCTGATGGCGCTGCTGGTCACCGCCGCGGTGAGCCTGGGCGAGTGGGCCTGCAGCGGCGCGCACAACTCGGCGGCGCGCCGCCAGAGCATCGTCACCGCGCGGCTGGGCTTGTTTGTGTCGGTCGGCATCTTCCTGGCTTTTGTGATGACGGTGTGGGCGCTGGTGGCCCACCCGATGGAAGCGCTGGTCGAAGGGCTGCACTACGCACCCTGGTGGTTTGCCGACGTCACGGTCGACGGGCGGCTGCAGTCGGGGCGCTTTCTGGCCCTGCGTTTCAGCGCCAGCACCGACACCTTTGCGGTGATCGCGGTGATGCTGCTGGCCTTGCTGGGTTTTGTGGCGCTGGTGTTCCTGCCCGGCGTGCTGCTCGAGCTGCGCCTGGTCAAGGGCCCGGCCGCGCCGCGACTGGGCCACTGGCTCACCGCCGGCTACCGCGCGCTCGACCGCCTGGTGCGCTGGTGGAGCTGGCTCATCACCGTGGTGTTGATCGGCGTGGCCGTGCTGCTGGTGGGCAGCCAGCTCGCGCGCTTGGGCATTTCATTGCCGTGGCTGGGTGTGGTGGCCTTGCCGGTGGGCACCTGGTCGGGCAACTTGCTGGGCACGCTGGTGGTGCTGGTGGCAGGCGGCGCGGTCGGCCTGGTGGCCATCGGCGGCGTGGCCTTCAAGCAGCTCCAGGCCTTGCGCGCACCGCTCGACGCCGCGCTCGATGTGGACAACCATTTCCGCGAGTTCCCGCGCAAGGCCATCCCGCGGGTGATGATCATCGAGCGTTACGTGGCGGTGCTGGAGCATGTGCTGAAACAGGGCCACGACCGCATCGTGATCGTGGCGCACAGCCAGGGCACGGTGATCACCGCCGACCTGCTGCGCTACCTGCAGCGCCGCGAGCAGCTGCTGCCGCCGCATCTGGCGCAAAGCAGCGACGACCGCCTGCTGCGGCTGGGCCGCGAGCTGGCATCACGCAACGTGCGCCTGCTCACCTGTGGCAGCCCGCTGCGGCAGTTGTATGCGTTGCGCTTCCCCTGCCAGTACGGCTGGGTGCTGGGCAAGGGCGCCAGCCACGGCCCCGACCCGCGCGCCGACCTGGGTGTGGCGCACTGGGTCAATGTGTGGGCGGCCGGTGACTACGTGGGCCGCTGGTTGTGGACCACCGCCCGTGACCCGGCCTTGCCGGCGCTTTCGGTCGACCCGGCGGCTTATGACGGCAAGCCCACCCAGCACGCCCCCGACTACCGCGACCTCTGCCTCGGCGCCGATGCCCACACCCACTACTTCGACCTCGACAACGCGGTGATGTTGGCGGAATTGCGCACTTTGGTGTGAGTTTGGGGTGGCCCTCCGTTGTGTGCCGGGAGCGCGGGGCAGGGCTCTCCTTATATGCTTGCGCCACCAACAAAAACGCAGGAGCGCGCGATGGAGGGAGAGGCTCAGGTCAGGCTGGTGTTTGCCGGCGAGGTGCTCGACGGCTTTCAGCCGGCTGAAGTGAAGCGCCGCTTTGGCGAGGCCTTCAAGATCGAAGGCGTGCGGCTGGCCGCCATGTTTTCGGGTGAGCGCACCGTGCTCAAACGCTCGCTGCCGGCGGGCGAGGGCGCACGTTACGTGGCCAAGCTCGCCACCCTGGGCAATGGCCTGGTGCCGGTCGTGACCTTGATCGTGAGCAGCTACGACCAGCACAGCGAGCGCGCCGCGCAGCACCTGAGCTCGCCTGCCGCGCTCGACGCTCATGCCACCTACGTGCGCGAGCCGAACCAGAAGGCGTTTGCCACGGGGGGCGGCGGTGCTTTCGGCTGGCATGCCGGCCAGGCCTCGCAACGTGAGGCCATGTCCAGGGCCTTGTCGGCCTGTGACACCAACCGCAAGCCCTACACCACCGAGTGCCGCCTGGTGAACGTGAACGGCGCCTGGCCGAAAGAGCAGTGATGGGTTTCACCGCACTGACCTGCCCGCAGTGTGGCGGCGCGCTGCCGCGGCAGGCGCTGTGGCGCATGGTCGCCTGCCCGTACTGCCGCGCCATGGTCACACGCAGCGCCAGCGTGGTCGAGCGTGCGCCGTATCAGGCGGCTTACCAGCGCTCGCTCAGCATCGGCAGCGGCCGTGTGCTGCCCATCGCTGGCCAGCGTTACCGGGTGCTCGCGCCGCTGGGGCAGGGTGAACACAGCGAGGTGCTGCTGGCCCAACGTTGTGGTGCGCTGGCGCAGCGGGTCACGCTCAAGCTGGCGCACACCGCACACCCCACCTTGGCCGCCGAGGCCGACACCCTGCGCCGCTTGCAAGCGCTGCAGGTCGCCGGCTCGGCCTACTTCAGCCAGCGCCTGCCGCAGCCGGTGGCGATCGGGCGCACCGGTGAGGCCGGGCACGAGCGTGAGGCCCTGGTGCTGCGCCACCCCACGGGCTTCTGGGGCAGCCTGGCCGATGTGCAAGCAGCGCACCCGCACGGCCTGGCCGACGCGCGCCATGTGGTGTGGTTGTGGCGGCGGGTGCTTGAGCTGCTGGGTTACATCCACCCCACCGGCTGGGTGCACGGTGACCTGCGCGCGGCCCACTGGCTGCTGCACCCCGGTGACCACGGCGTGCTGGTGATCGGCTGGTCGCGCGCCCATCAAGGTGGTGACACCACCCGCGACCTGATGCAATCGGCCTGGGTGATGCGCGCGCTGCTGAGCGGCGAGGCCACCGCAAGCCCGCCGATCCCGTCGCACCTGCCCACTGCCTTGGCCGACGTGTTGTGTGCCGCCAGCGAAGACGCCGCCTGGTGCGCCCGCCTCGGCGCGCAAGGCATTCACCAAGCGCTGGTGGCCGCCGCGCGCGAGGCCTTCGGGCCGCCACAATTCATTCCCTTCAACCCCCTGCGCGCTTGAGAGCCTGAGCGCCCCACCAAGGACCACACCCCCATGGGACACGGAAACTACTCGCACACGGCCCACGCCGCCCTGGTGGCCGACCGCGCTTCACAGTCAGCCGGCGAAGTGTTTTCACAGCGTGGCTGCCACGCACTGATGGACCCACGCGGCCTCAAGGTGCGCGAGTCACGCGACAGCGCCGACCACCCGAACTCGCTCCCCATCGTGTTCGCGCTCGACGTCACCGGCTCGATGGGCGACATCCCCCAGCTGCTGGCGCGGCGCGAGCTGCCCAACTTCATGAAGCTGCTGGGCGCCTGCCACATCGCCGACCCGCAGCTGATGTTCATGGCCATCGGCGACGCCACCTCCGACCACGCGCCATTGCAGGTGGGCCAGTTCGAATCGACCGCCGAGCTGATGGACCAGTGGCTCACCTGGAGTTACCTCGAAGGCGGTGGCGGGGGCAGCGGCTCTGAAAGTTACGAGCTGGCGTTCTACGTGCTTGCCCAGCACACCGACCTCGACGCCATCACCAAGCGCAAGAAACGCGGCTACCTTTTCATGACGGGTGACGAGCTGCCCTACCCGGCGGTCTCGCGCCACCAGATTGAAGCGCTGATGGGTGAAAAGCTTGACGAAGACATTCCGATCGAAGAGGCCATCGCCGCTGCGGCCGAGAGCTACCACCTGTTCTTCCTGATTCCCGACCTGCAGCGCCGTGGCCGCTGCGAAGCGCGCTGGCGCGAGCTGCTGGGCGACCACGTGATCTGCATGGAGTCGCCCGACGACACCTGCGCGGTGGCCGCCGCCATCGTCGGCCTGACCGAGCGTGTGCTGCCCGACACCGATGCGGTGGCCAGCGCGCTCAAGGCCGAAGGCATCGCGCGTGACCGTGTGGGCGCCATCGTGCGTGCATTGCGGCCTTACGCCGATTTGCTCGACCCCAGCGCACCCGCGCGGGTGCACCCCAGCAGCAGCGGTGCGGCAGCGCCGTCGAGCTGGTGGCGGCGTTTGTTTGGCTGAGTTCGGTTGAGCCTGACCTTGCCCCGCTTCGTCTCGCTGATTGGCCTGGGTTTTGGCGACTGCGGCAAGGGCCTCTTCACCGACGCGTTGTGCCGCCACTGGCAGGCCCACACGGTGGTGCGGTTTAACGGCGGTGCGCAGGCCGGCCACAACGTGGTCTTGCCCGATGGGCGCCACCACACCTTCTCTCAGTTCGGTGCCGGCAGCTTCGTGCCCGGGGTGGCCAGCGTGCTCGCCGCGCCGGTGGTGGTGCACCCGACCGCCTTGCTGGTCGAAGCGCAGTGCCTGCAGCAAGTGGGTGTGCACGACGCCCTGGCGCGCTTGATGATCGACGCCCGCTGCCGCATCACCACGCCCTACCACCAGGCCGCCGGCCGCTTGCGCGAGTGGCAGCGTGGCAGTGCCGCCCATGGCAGCTGCGGCGTGGGCGTGGGCGAGACCGTGCGGCACGCCTTGCAGCACCCCGCGCAGGCCTTGCACTACGGCGACTTGTTGCGCCCGGCGTTGGCACGCGACAAGCTCGCCACGCTGCGCCGCACGCTCGCTGCCGAGCTTGACCTGGCGCGGGCGTTTCGTGTCAGTGCCTGGGCCGCTGAAGCGAAGTTGTTGGCCGACGATGGTGTGGCCGAGCTGTGGTTGGCGCGGGTGCAAGCGCTGCTGCGTGCCGTGCCGCCCGCCCGGCCCACGGCCCTCGCCGAGCGTTTGCAGCGCCCCGGCACGGTGTTGTTCGAAGGGGCTCAAGGTGTGTTGCTCGACGAGTGGCGCGGCTTTCACCCGCACACCAGCTGGAGCAGCGTGGGCCCGGCAGCCGCCGAGTCCGTGCTGGCCGATCTGGGCGTGCCCGGCCTGGTGCTGCACCTCGGCCTCTTGCGCAGCTACCTCACCCGCCACGGTGCGGGCCCGCTGCCCACCCACGACCCCGCGCTCGACGTGTTGAGCGAGCCGCACAACACCTCAGGCGGTTGGCAAGGCGCCTTTCGCCGCGGCCACCCCGACGCGGTGCTGTTGCGTTACGCACTCGATGCCACCGGCCCCTTGCACGGCCTGCTGGTCAGCCACCTCGACGCGCTGGACGCCGGCCCGCCGCTCAAGTGGTGTTCGGCCTATGGCACCCCGGGGGGTGGCACCGTGTCGCGCCTGCCACTCGGTGCCCCGCACGACCTGGCTCACCAGGCGTGGTTGGCCTCGGTGCTGCAACACGCCGAGCCGCGTTACCGGCCGCAGCCCCTGGCCTCGGTGGCCGAATGGGTGCAGCGTGTCGAGGCCGTGGCCGGCTGCCTGGTGTGGGCGGGCTCGCACGGCCCCACCCATGCCGGCCTGCGCTGGTTGAAACTGGCTGAAACTGGTTGAAGGCGCCGCCGGCCTGACCGCGCTCACGGGCTGATGCCCTGGCTCCGGTGGGGCATCTCGCTGTGGGTCTGTCGAAACAGGTCGGGCAAGGTTTTGCCGGGCTCGTCGCGGAAGTTTTCTTCGAGCACTTGCAGGGTCTGGATGCGGTCAACCCGGAAGTTGCGAAACTCTGCTCGCGCCTCGCACCAGGCGGCCAGCGTCCACACCGCGCCCCAATAAAAACAGCCCAGCGGGCGCACTGTGCGCTGGCTTTCGCTGTCTTTCAAGTCGCGGTAGCTCAGGCGCACCTTGCGCCGCGCTTCGGCGGCCAGGCGCAGCGGCTCCAGCCGCGCGCGTGTGCCGGGGTCAAACTCAATCGGTGGCGCATACACCGCCAGGCTCTCGGCCGCCGCCCGCGCGGCCACCGGCAGCACCGCGAGAATCTTCGACAGCGCGTTTTCGGCCTGCGCCGCCAGCGCTGCGTCGAGCCGCGGCTGGGCGATGCGCACCGAGGCCACCACGGCCTGGGCTTCTTCGTGGGTGAACATCAGCGGTGGCAAGTCAAAACCCGCACGCATGCGGTAGCCCACCCCGGCCTCGCCGTCGATGGGCACCCCTTGCACCATCAGCTCGGCGATGTCGCGGTAGACGGTGCGCTCTGACACCTCCAGCCGCTGCGCCAGAAACTGCGCGGTGCTCAAGCGCCGGCCGCGAATGAGCTGAACGATCTGGAACAGGCGGTCAGCGCGGCGCATGTGTGTTTCAGCCCCCGACCTGGGTGCACAGCTCGACCAGCGTGCCGTCAGGGCAGCGCACGTAGGCGACCGTCTGGCCCCAGGGTTTGGTGGCGGGAGCGGCGAGCAAGGTGGCGCCGGCCTGCACGGCGCGTGTGCAAGCGGCGGCCACGTCGGCAGTGATCAGGCCGATCTCCATGCCCAACGGCGGCTTGGAGATATCGGCCGCCACATAGTCGTGGCCGAGGTTCTCGCGCGCCGTGGCGTGCTGCGCAAAGCTCAGTGTGGTGGCACCGGTCTCCACCTCGCCATAGGTGCCGCTCTCGTGCAAAAAGCGGCGTGGCAGGCCGAAGGCCCGCTCGAAGAAGGCCAGCGAACTGGCGACGTCACTCACGTAGACGATGGTGTAGCCAAGCTGCATGGCGATCTCCGGGGGGCGCTGGGTGGTCATGCTACGCGAGGGAGTGCAGGCCGACGCGGTTGCCCTCGGTGTCGGTGATGTGGGCAAACACGCCCATCTCGCCGGGCAGCTGCACCTTGGGCGTGGTGATGCGGCCACCGGCGGCTTCTACCCGCGCCAGCACGGCGTCGAGTGTGGGTTTGGCGTTCAGGTAGACCAGGGTGCCGCTGACGGCGGGCTCGGGCGTGCCGGCGCCAGCCAACAGACAGCCGCCGACCGCGTCGGCGTCGCTCGGGAAGATGGCCATCGTGTGCTCGCCCATGGTTTCGCGGTTCAGCTTGGCGGCGAGCAGCTGTTCATAGAAGGCTTGAGCACGGTCGATGTTCTTGACCGGAATTTCGAACCAGTTCACGGCGTGGTGTTGGGTGTGTTGCATGGCAATCTCCTCGGGGTGGGTGGGAGCCGTGATGCTGCGCGGCCCCTGCTGACAACGTGGTGTCAGCAGCCTGCGCGGGCAGCGGTTTGCCACTGGCTTAGCTCTATGCGGGCTCATCTGCGGGCTCACAGACGGGCTCACAGACGGGCTCAAGTGCCGGCGCTGCAGGCCGATAACCCACACATGCCGCGCCCTGCCACTGCCTGGGGCCGACCCGTCATGTTGAACCCGTTTTTCTCTTATGTGGACCAGCTCGTGCTGGGCACCGAACCCCGCCAGCGTCGCCACCTGAGCCGCTACCTGATGGGCGCCAGCGTGTACGCCTTCAGCCTGCTGGCGCAGCTGCAGGTCTTCCGCTGGACCGGCTTCGTGCCGGCGCAGGGTGTGTTCGCCTATGTGGCCGTGCTGAGCCTCACAGTCACTGGGTTTTACGTGCTCGTCCGCAGCGGTTTCAGCCGGCGTTTTGCCGACCCGGCGCTCACGGTTCCGCAGATGGTGTTTGCCATCGTTGCCCTGGCCGGTGCGTATGTGATCAACCCGCTCCTGCGCGGCATGCTGCTGATGATCGTGGCGCTGGTGCTCACCTTTGGTGCCTTCATCCTGACGCCGCGCAACTGCCGGCGCCTGGGCTGGTTCTCGGTGGCGGCGCTGGGCCTGGCCATGGGCGGCGGCGTGGTGATTGCGCCCGACATTTTCCCGCCCGCCATCGAGGCGCTGCACTTTCTCTTTGCCGCGGTGGTGCTGCCGACCATCGCCGTGCTGGCGGGCCAGCTCAGCGGCCTGCGGATCGACCTGCGCACACAAAAAGGCGAGCTGAGCGAAGCGCTGGAGCGCATCCGCCTTCTGGCCACCCGCGACGAACTGACCGGCCTGCCCAACCGCCGCCATGCCCAAGACCTGCTGGCGCAGGAGGCCACGCGCGCCCAGCGCCAGCGCGCACCGCTCAGCCTGTGCCTGATCGACCTCGACCACTTCAAGCGTGTCAACGACACCCTGGGCCACGCCGCCGGCGACGAGGTGCTGCGCCTGATCGCCCGCCAGGCCAAGCCGGTGCTGCGCGACACCGACGTGCTCACCCGCTGGGGTGGCGAAGAGTTTTTGCTGCTGCTGCCCGACACCCCCCTGGCCGATGCCGAGCGTGTGGTCGAGCGCTTGCGCCAGCACCTGGCCAGCGCCGAAACCTGGCGTGAACGGCCCGAGCTGCGGGTGACCTTCTCGGGCGGCATCACCACCCACCACGAAGGCGAGAGCATGCAAGAGACGATTGCCCGCGCCGACGACATGCTCTACCGCGCCAAGACGGCCGGGCGCGACCGCGTGTTGCTGGCGGCCTGAGAGCTCGCCAAGGCCTCGTTGGCACGCGGGTGGGGCAACACCTGCACAATCGTCGCCTCCCTCCAGCCCCCGTCAGGAGCCGCCCATGCCCGGCGACACCCCGTCCCCCATTTTCAGAAGCGAAGAAGAGCTGGCCCAGCTCAGCGCCTCCGAGCGCATCCGCTACCGGCTGATCGGTGCCGAGCGGCGTTACCACGCCAACGACAACATCGCGGCCTACCTGCGCGAAGGTGAGATCGACGAGCTGCGCGACGAGGTGGCGGCCAAGATGCAAGAGGTGCTGAAGGCACTGGTGATCGACACCGACAGCGACCACAACACCCACGAGACCGCCCAGCGTGTGGCCAAGATGTTTTTGACCGAGGTGTTCCGTGGCCGCTACGTGCCCATGCCCGCGGTCACCGAGTTCCCCAACGTCGAGCGCTTGAACGAGCTGATGATCGTGGGCCCGGTCACCGTGCGCAGCGCCTGCTCGCACCACCTGTGCCCGATCATGGGCCGGGTGTGGATCGGGATTCTGCCCAACGAACACTCCAACCTCATCGGCCTGAGCAAATACGCACGCATCTGCGACTGGATCATGTCGCGCCCGCAGATCCAGGAAGAGGCGGTGACCATGCTCGCCAACGAGCTGCAATCGCGCGTCAAACCCGACGGCCTGGCCATCGTGATGGAGGCCGACCACTTCTGCATGCAGTGGCGCGGCGTCAAAGACAGCAACTCAATGATGACCAACAGCGTGATGCGCGGCGCCTTCTTGAAAGACGCCAACCTGCGACGCGAGTTTTTGTCATTGCTCAGCAAGAAGAACTGAAGGGGTTTCACCATGCTTGTACGTCTGATGTATGCCAGCCGCGCCGCCGACTCCATCAACCACGAGGCGCTGGCCGCCATCCTCAAAAAGTCGCGCCAGAACAACCCTGCCACCGGGGTGACTGGCGTGTTGTGTTACTCGGAAGGTTTGTTCCTGCAGCTGCTCGAAGGCGGGCGCCTGCCGGTGAGCCAGCTCTACAACCGCATCGCCAACGACACCCGCCACCGTGACGTGATGCTGCTCAGCTACGAAGAAATCGGCGAGCGCAAGTTTGCCGGCTGGTCGATGGGGCAGGTCAACCTGTCGCACCTGAATGCATCGCTGCTGCTGAAGTATTCGGAAACCGCCACGCTCGACCCATATGCCGTGTCGGGTGCGGTGTCGATGGCGCTGTTCAACGAGCTGGTGGCCACCGCGTCGGTGGTGTGCACTTGAACTGAGGCTCGGTTCTTGCTGTCCCGGTGAGCCCCAACCACCGGCCGCCCGCGATGAGCACGAACCGAGTTTTCCACGGCGCCGCCTTCATGCAACCCAGCGAAGGCGAGCCCATCCGATCGGTCATCACGCAGTCTGCCGAGGCCACGGTGGTGGGCTGGCATATCCAACCAGGGCAGCGCATTGCCGCCCATGTGCACCCGCAAGGCCAAGACACCTGGACGGTGCTCTCTGGCCGGGGGGAATATCAGCTGGAAGCGGGTGGCGTTTCGCGCAGCATTGGTGCCGGCGACGTGGTGGTCGCGCACACCGGCGAAGTGCATGGCATCTTCAACAGCGGAGCCAAGCCACTGGTGTTCATCTCGGTGGTCTGCCCGTTGGGCGCCGGGTTCGAGCCGCTCTGAAGCCGCTCTCTGCTCACGCCGTGGCCGCCGGCTCCACGTTTGCAACTGCTGGCTGCTGATGAGATCTTGCGCCGGCGTGCGCGAACCTCTCGTTTTGCGTCGAGCGCGAGACAGTAGGTGTGACGGCTGCGGGGGCATCAGGCGGTAGCTTCGTGGATGGCGACGTACTGCTCGTCGCGCATCAGTTCGGCCGTAAAAGCCAGCGCCGAAAAAATGTTGTCTCGCGAGAGCTGGGGGTACGACTTCACTTGCGGGATGTGCGGATGCCGAGCAAGGTGGACGGTTCATCCCCACGCGTGTGGGGAACACACCTGCTCAAACAACCTGCCCAGGAGTGCAAGCAGATCAAGCCGCCCCAACGCAAGGAGTGGCCCCGAATCTGACACGACGACCTTAGTGGCCAAATGCGCCAAGCTCAAGCTCCAGATCAGCGCAAGAAAGCCGAATGACTGAGATCTCGCGCCTGCCCAACTCGTCGATCATTTCGCTGTAAGCCAAGCCAGCAATGCGAGCCGCCAGCCCCAAGCTGATTTGTTCGCGATCAAACAAGGTGGCAGCAAGTTCAATGCGCACTTGTTGCGATTCGATGCCTTTGCCCAGGGGGATGGAGAGCAGCACCGGCTCGCCATCACGAGTGACCAGCGCCACCTCACCGCGCTGCGCGGCATCAATCAGCCGCTGAGGCCGCCGCTTCATTTCATCAGCGGTGAGGGTGTGCATGGTGTTGCTCCAGACGGGAGACGGTGGCGCAAGCTTAGCCCACGGGCCGCACGAGGAGCAAGCCGCAGCCGAAGGTTTTGGCGTGGCCGATGCCCTCGCGCAGAGCGGCACCGAATGCGTCCGGTCGATCACTGTGAGCGTGCCGGCGAAATCCACCGTGCTGAAGCGCAAGTGCCCACGCTTCTCAACCTGCTGTTGATACCCTTCGACGAAGAGGCTTTCCGCATCGAAATCGGGGCGCTGGGCTCGCGCCTTGAGCCACGTGGAGCACGCGGCACGAACCAATTCATGCAAAACGGGTTTCTCGTCGCCGGGCAACTCATTCCAATGCAGAAGTTTGCGCTCCGCCAACAAACGCTTCTTTTCGCGCATGACGACATCATGGCGCGCGCTCTTGCCGCCTGTTAGTGGCTGTCAGAAAACGCGCTTTTCTGGCGGCGGCAAGTTGCTAGCGCAGCGGAAATGAGATGGGGCCTGCTGCACATCCGATTCTCTCGTCGAGCAACGCCAACGCAGGGTTATCCACGGCGGCGACCGATGCCCCACATAGGCAAGGTTGGTCGCCGCGGTGGATAACCTGAGCGCAGCGCATGGTCTCTAGGCGCTTTCTGGCAGCCATTTGTCAACCTGTTTGCGCCGCCGCCAACAGGTTTCAATCCGCGTGCGCGCGACCTAACGATTTTCAGCCGTTGCTTGGACATGATGTTGTTTCAATCCACGCGCGCGACGGGGGTTGCGCACTGAGCGTGCCGTGTCCTTCGCCGTTTCAACCCACGCGCGCGACGACTGGAGTGCGTCGGGCATGAAGTCCATCACGTGGTTTCAATCCACGCGCGCGCCGTGAGGCGCGCGCGACAAAAAATCGACGATGCAGTCATCGCAACAACGGAGTTTCAATCCACGCGCGCGCCGTGAGGCGCGCGCGACTCAGGCGCGCCGT
>JBKJJF010000057.1:0-2372 GCA_046598195.1 Rhizobacter sp.
TCAACCAACAAAAAGGTCATCATCATGCTGCGTCCTCACACCCGCCCGCCTCACACGACCCCCGCGTGGATCGTTTGTGCGTGGCCGCCTGTCACCTGCCACGTCGTGCAGGCGCCCGGGCTGCAATTTGTGCACCTGGGTACCCGCGTGCTGAACCCGGGTGACTCCGAAACCCCCACCACCGGGCAGACCCTCTGGGGTGGCCCGTCGGGTGATGGCGCCGCCGGCGTCGCCTGGGACTGGGTGCAGATCCAGGAAGGCGTGGTCGCCATGGCCGACCCCTTCGGCCTGGTCACCAACCTGCAGCTGGTCGGCGCGCATGGCGAGGTGCTGTCGGGCTTCGAGGCCACGATGCGGCTCAACGAGCTGGTGCACGCACTGCCGTGGCAAACCGAGGTGCATCGCGCGCTCGCCCGCGTCGAACACTGAATGCATCAGCGCCCGCCGGGGTGCAGCATTTCGATGTGGGGGATGCCGTCTTCCAGATAGTCCTCGCCCACCGCGCCGAAGCCGAACTCGTTGTAGAAGCGCAGCAAGCGCGACTGCGCCGAAATGCGGATGCCCTGCCCAGGGTGCACTTCGTCCGACAAGGCCAGCACGCGCCGCACCAGCTCGCGCCCGAGGCCGCTGCCACGCGCCGCGGCGGTGGTGATCACCCGGCCCATCGAGGGCTCGGCGTATTTGACGCCCGGGTCGACCAGGCGCGCATAGGCCAGCGGCAAGGCCTGCCCAGGCGACCACGCGGCCAGGTGGTGCGACTGTTCGTCGGCCTCGTCGGCGTCGAGGTAAACGCAGTTCTGCTCGATCGAAAACACCTCCTGGCGCGCGCGGTAGATGCGGGCCAGCTCCACGGCGCCCAGCTCGGGCAAACGTGCATGTGTCCAGGTCAAAGAACGCCAACTCAGGGAAGCAACGGGGTGATTCATACCCCCATCATGCGCATACTCGCAGGCCAATCAAACGCAGGAGATTCCCGATGCGCCGTGTTCTGACCGTGTTGCTGCTCGCCGTGGCGGTGCTGGCCGGCTACCTGCTGCTGTGGCCGGTGCCGGTGAAGCCGGTGGCCTGGGCCGCCCCCGCCGCGCCCGGTTACGTGGGGCCGCACGCGGCCAACACGCGGCTGGCCGGGCTCGCGTCAATCTCGCTGGGCAGCCATGTCGGGCCGGAGCACATCGTCCTGCGCAACGGCTGGCTCTACACCGCGGTGGCCAGCGGCGCCATCATGCGGCTGCGCCCCGACGGCTCGGAGCGCGAGGTGATGGTGCAAACCGGCGGGCGCCCGCTGGGCTTCGACTTTGACGCCAACGGCGCCATGGTGATTGCCGACCCGATGGCAGGCCTTCACGGCGGCCTGTTCCGCGCCACTGGCAGCGGCGCGGGGGTCAAGCTTGAGCTGCTGACCAACAGCGTCAACCACAAGGGCGCCAACAGCCCGATCCGTTATGCCGACGGCGTGGTGGTGGCCAAGAACGGCAAGATCTATTTCACCGACGCCTCCCAGCGCTTTGGCGCCAAAGACTCGGGCGGCACCTTCAACGCGAGCGTGCTCGACATCGTTGAACACCAGGCCAGCGGCCGTCTGCTCGAATATGACCCGGCCACGCAGGTCACGCGTGTGGTGCTGGCCGACTTGAGCTTCCCCAACGGCCTGGCGCTGAGCGACAACGAACAGCATGTGTTCGTCGCCGAGACCGGCAAGTACCGCATCTGGAAGGTGGCGGTGACGGCCACCGACGTGAGCGCCAAGCAGCCAGTGGCCACCGCCAGCGTGCTGCTCGACAACCTGCCCGGCTACCCCGACAACCTGATGCGTGGCCAGGGCGGCAAGATCTGGGTCGGCCTGGTCAAACCGCGCGGCGCCTTCCTCGACAACACGGCCGGCAAACCCTGGCTGCGCTCGCTGTCGATGCGCCTGCCCAGGGCGCTGTGGCCGGTGCCACCGGCTTACGGCCATGTGTTTGCCTTCGACGAGTCGGGCAAGGTGCTGGCCGATCTGCAAGACCCGAGCGGCGCCTACCCCGACACCACCGCCGTCACCGAAACCGACGACCGGCTCTACATCCAGAGCCTGCATGCCAAAACGCTGGGCTGGATGGACAAAAAAAAGGCGGGGCTCTGAGGGCACGAAGGTTTCAGCCTCTCCCCGTTCGGGCTGAGAGTGTGAGAGTTTTTTGGTTTGCGCCCCACCCCCGTTCGCCCTGAGGTATCGAAGGGTGCGCAGTGCACATTCGCTGCCCTTCGATTCGCGAAGCGAACCCTGTCCTGAGCTTGTCGAAGGGTCAGATGCTATGAAGGACTGTTCAAGCAAGCCACGTTGGAGTAAACGAGGCCTTGCGAAGAACCACTTCATAGGAGATTGAAATGGCAAAGCC
>JBKJJF010000021.1:0-12093 GCA_046598195.1 Rhizobacter sp.
CATGTCTACGGCATGGAGCCCTGCCCCTGGTGCATCTTGCAGCGGGTGATCTTTTTTGCCATCGCCCTGGTTTGCCTGGTCGGCGCACTTGCGAAGCGCCTGGCCGGCGCGCTGGTGCTGTTGCTCGCGCTGTGCGGCGTGGCCGCTGCCTTGTGGCAACACTTCAAGGCCGCAGCCTCGTCGTCATGCGCCATGACGGTGGCCGACAACATCGTGAGCGCCATGAAGCTCGACAGCCTGTGGCCAGATGTTTTTCTGCCACGTGCCAACTGCGCCGATGCGGCGGTGTCGATGTGGGGCGTGCCGTATGAGTTCTGGAGTCTGGCGATGTTTGTGCTGCTGGGCGCTGCCGGTGCGCTGCTGCTGCGCCGCCGTTAAGTTGCTGGTGTTTGCTGCAGCTGCGCAGTAAGCTGCAACGACCCGACCGACAAGGAACAGACCATGTGGCAACACTGGAACTCGTTTTGGGCCCCTGGGCCCGGTGACCCACCCGCCGTCGATGACCCTGCGCTGTGGCAATCACCCTGGACTTCAGAGCAAGCGATTGCGCTGCAAGCACGCCAATGGGAAACCTTGCTGAGCGCCAGCCGCTCCTGGTGGTCGATGCTGCTGTCTGCCTGGCCCGTGGCACCCACGTGGCCCATGCCGAGCTGGGCGGCACCGTCGCTGAGCCCCGTTGCTGCAGCCGGCATCGAGCCACTGGTGCTTGAACCCAAGGCCACGCCGCGCGCCGCCAGCCCGCGCAAACGCACGGCGGCACGCAAGCGCTGAGAACCCCTCTGAGCCGCAGGCTCAACCCGCAGGCTCAACCCGCGGATTTGTCCGCGTCGGCGCTGAAGTAGTAGGTGATGCGTTTGCGCGGCGAGAGGTAGTCGAACGCCGCCTGGGGCAGCGTCTGCGGGCGCATGGTGCGGGTCACGGTCACGTCGGGTTCGTCTTCCAGGTCCACGATGATGGCCTGCTTTTTCGGTACGGCCGCGTCGTACACCAGCACCGTGGGCTTGAGCGGCCGGCTGCTGTTGACCGACAGCACCATGCCCAGCGCGCCGTTCGACAACACCACCACCGTGCCAGGCGGGTACACGCCCATGCAGCGCACAAAGGTGGTCAAGGCCGTGGCGTCGAAGTGCGTGCGCTGCTGACCGAACATGGTCGACAGCGCCTCGTGCGGCGTGAGCGCCTTCGCCGGGTCGGTCGGGTTGCAGAGGTTGTCGTACACATTCACCACCGAAACGATCTTCGGCAACAGCGAGATGCCCGCCAGCTGCAGCTTCTTCGGGTAGCCGGTGCCATCGGCGCGCTCGTGGTGCTGGGCGATCACCACCATCGCCTCGGGCGGCAGGCTCAGCTTGTGCGCGAGGTCGAGGCCGATGCCCACATGGCTGTGCAACAGGTTCAGCTCGATGCGTGTCAGCGCCTCGGTTTTGTGGAGCACACGGTCGGGGATATCGACCTTGCCCAAGTCGTGGAAAAACGCACCCAGCCCGAGCAAACGTATCGCATGCGAAGGTGCCTTCATCTCGCGCGCCAGCATCATCGACAGCAGGGCGACGTTGAGCGAGTGGAAGTACACCTCGTCGTTGCCGATCTTGTCGGCCATCAGGTGCATGGCGATGTCGCTGTCCACCAGCATCGAGTCGGCGATCTCGTTAATCAGGGCCACCGCCTGGTTGCGGGTGTCGTCGGGCCGCGAGAACAGGTTCTGCGTCAGGCTCTTGACGCGGCGAGCGGTGGACAGCAATTCGCGCTCGCAGTTGACCAGCTTGGCACGTTGCGTTTCGACGCGGGCCAGCCGGTCGCGCTTGGCCTGGGTGGCGGTGTCGAGTTCCGGGGCTGGGGGCGGCGGTGTGTGGCCGGCTTCGGCGGGCGCCAGCGGCTGGCTGTCGCTCTTGGCCGGCGAGTAGCGCACCGATTGCAGGCCCAACGACTGGATGGTCGAGATCTGGTCGAGGCTCTTGATCTTGAAGCTGGAGAAGGTAAACGGGTGCTCGACCCATGACAGGTCGAGGTGCACATGCATGCCGATGCACAGCTGCGAAACGGCGACCTGGTTGTCTTTCTCTGCGCTTGGAATTTTGCTCACGGGGCACCTTGGTTGGAGCCGCCTGCCCGCAGGCGCAATGCGCCCGCGCTGGTCGGAATCGGCCTTGTTATCGGCCCGCCACGCGCTGACTTGAGGCCACGCGGCTCGCCCAAACGGCGCGGTGAGACTTTGTGTACAGGCTCTCAGCCTCTCAGCCCGCGCTCACCACCCTGTGGGGTTTCATGCCCGCATCCAGCAGCTTGCCCTTGCGTGCCCGCTTGCCGGCATACACCGCGAGCGATGCACCCTTGAGTTCTTCTTCCTTGGCCTTGCCGCCGCGCCCGGTGCCCAGTGCCTTGATCGCGTTGGCGCAGGTGGCCACCGACACCAGCGGGTCTTTGGCATCCACGTCCATCAGCGTCAAGCCGCGCCCGCCCTTGGGCTGCAGCTTCAGCTCGCCGAGCTTGAACACCAGCAGGCGCCCGCTCATGGACAGGCAGGCCACCTGGCTGTGGGTGGCGCCAATGGGCACCGGCGGCAACACCTTGTCAGTGGCTTCCAGCGTGAGGAAACTCTTGCCCCCCTTTTGCCGGCTGATCATGTCACCCACCTGCGCCAGCAAGCCAAAACCGCCAGTGTTGGCCAGCAGCAAAGGTGTGGCCGCAGCAGCCGCGAAGTAGTGCAAGGGCTGCGTGCCGGTCTCCAGCTCGACCAGCGTGGTGATCGGTTGCCCGTCGCCGCGCCCACCCGGCAATTGCGCCACGGTGGTCGAGTACACACGGCCGTTGCTGCCGAACACGAGCAAGGCGTCGACCGTGCGGCAAGGGAACACGCCATACAAGCCGTCACCCGCCTTGAAGGCCAGCGTCGCCGCTTCAATCTCGTGGCCCTTCAGGGCACGCACCCAGCCCTTCAAACTGACCACCACCGTCACCGGCTCGTCGATCAGCTTGATCTCGGCCACGGCCTTCTTCTCGGCCTGGATCAGCGTGCGGCGATCGTCGCCGTGCTGTTTGGCATCGGCCTCGATCTCTTTGATCACCGTGCGCTTGAGCGACGCGGGGCTGTTGAGAATGTCTTCAAGCTTGGCCTGGTCGACGCGCAGCTCTTTCAGGTCTTGCTCAATCTTGATGCCTTCGAGCCGCGCCAACTGGCGCAAGCGGATGTCAAGAATGTCTTCGGCCTGAATGGTGCTCAGCTTGAAGCGGTCGATCAGCGCCTGCTTCGGTTCGTCTGAGTGCCGAATGATGCGAATCACTTCGTCGATGTTGAGCAGCACCAGCTGCCGGCCTTCGAGGATGTGGATGCGCGCCAACACCTTGTCAAGCCGGTGTTGCGAACGGCGCTGCACCGTCTCGGCGCGGAAAGCCACCCACTCGGTGAGCATCTGGCGCAGGCTCTTCTGCGTGGGCCGGCCATCGGCGCCGATCATCGTGAGGTTGATCGGCGCCGAGCTTTCCAGGCTGGTGTGGGCGAGCAGCGTGGTGATGAGTTCCTGCTGCAGGGTGCGGCTGGTCTTGGGCTCGAACACCAGGCGCACGGCGGCGTCTTTGCTCGACTCGTCGCGCACGGCGTCGAGCACACCCAGCACAGTGGTCTTCAACTGCACCTGGTCGGCGCTCAGTGCTTTTTTGCCGGCCTTGACCTTCGGGTTGGTGAGTTCTTCGATCTCTTCCAGCACACGCTGTGAACTCGCGCCCGGCGGCAACTCGGTGACCACCAGTTGCCATTGGCCCCGCGCCAGTTCTTCAAACTTCCAGCGCGCACGCACTTTCAAACTGCCGCGGCCCGTGGCATAGGCCGCGCGAATGTCTTCGGCGCTGCTGATGATCTGGCCACCCCCCGCGTAGTCGGGGCCGGGAATCAGAGCCGCAAACTCATCGTCGCTCAGCCGGTCGTTGCGGATGAGGGCCACCGCAGCGGCAGCCACTTCGCGCAAGTTGTGCGAGGGCACTTCGGTCGCCAGGCCAACGGCAATGCCGCTCGCGCCGTTGAGCAGCACAAAGGGCAGGCGCGCGGGCAGGAGCCTCGGCTCGTCGGTCGAGCCATCGTAGTTGGCGGTGAAGTCGACCGTGCCTTCGTCCAGCTCGTCGAGCAGCAGACGCGAGATGGGGGCAAGGCGCGCTTCGGTGTAGCGCATCGCCGCTGCACCGTCGCCGTCGCGCGAGCCGAAGTTGCCCTGGCCGTCGATCAGCGGATAACGCTGCGAAAAATCTTGCGCCATGCGTACCAGCGCGTCGTACACCGACTGGTCGCCGTGCGGGTGGTACTTGCCCAGCACGTCACCCACCATGCGCGCGCTCTTCATCGGCTTGGCGCCGGAAGCGCCGGCGAAGCTCAGGCCCAGCCGCTCCATCGCAAACAAGATGCGCCGTTGCACCGGCTTCTGGCCGTCGCACACGTTGGGCAAGGCGCGGCCTTTCACCACGCTCAAGGCATATTCAAGGTAGGCACGCTCGGCGTAGTGCGCCAGGGTGATGGCGTTGCCGCTGTCGGGAGTCTCAGTGGTCATCGTGATCCGAAAAGGTCAATCAGTTGGGGGCTGACGCGACGCTCGCCCCATGCATTTGAATTTCTCTGGCGTGGCGCGGCATGGTGTTTTGCAGCAGCGCCCAATACAGCTCGAGCACCAGGTGCACATGGGCCTGGGTCTCAGGGAAAGGGGGCATCTCACCGCCACTTTTCACCACGGCGGTCGGGCCCGCATTCCACGCAGCGAGCGCCACGTCGACACGGCCGAAGCGCCGTATCAGCTGCGACAGCATGCGCGCACCGGTGAGGATGTTGTGGCGCGCATCAAGCAGGCGTTCAGCCTCTTGCTTGCGCGCTTCTTGGGTGGCGCCGGTGGGCATGATCTGCATCAGCCCCACCGCGCCGCGTGGCGACACGGCCTTGGCGTCAAACCCAGACTCCACCGCGATGATGGCCTTGAGCAGCTCGATGTCGACCGCATGCGCCTTGGCCGCTTCGCGAAGAACGGCCTGCAACGACTTCACCTCGGGCGCGAACTCCAGCCAGGTGAGCAAACCGCCCGCACCATCGGTCTTGCCCGGCACACGCGTTTCGCCGCCAGCGGCATTGCCCAGCACCAGGCGGTAGCGCGAGTCAACCTGCGTGGGCGCCACGTGGGCCACACCGGCGCCATCCACATAACCCCACACCTGAGCTTGCACCCACCCTGGCGCAAGCAGCACGAGCGGCAGCCAAGCCCTCACGCCGGCGACCAACACATTCACCGTGTGAACCACCACAAGGCGCCGGCAAACACCAACTGCGCCCCAAGGAGCGTGAAGAACCCGTTCCAGCTCGGCTGAAACTGTTCACGCATCTGTTGCACAGCCCAGCCCTTGATCACTTCTTCGTGCACTCGCCCGTCAACCACAGCGCCCGCGGGCAGCGCACCACTTTGCGAGATGCTCGCATCGAACTTGCCCACGTAGTAGGTCGCCAGCCGGCGCAGCGGACGGGGAATGACGGAGCCGTCGTTGCGCAGGAACTCCTTGAACGACTCCGTCACTTTGCCGGGCGCAGACAACAGACTGGCCAGCGTGCCGGGGCGGCGCGCTTCGGTCATCTGCATGAAGCGGCCCAAAGTCTGGTCGAACAACAACCCGCCGTGGTTATGGGCCAGCGTGCTCAGCATGCGAAAGATGCCGCGCTGGTGCCCGGCCAAGCCGTAAAAGACGACAAAAAACAGGGCGGCCATGACGGCCAGGGTGACGGGCCCGGTGCGCGCAGGCAGCACCGCAATCAGCACCAGCAACACCGCGCCGCTGACCACCAGGCCAGCCAGGCTGCACTTGAGCACCTCTTTCACGTATTGCACGCCGTTGCTCAGCAGCGGCTTGATCACATCCATGTTCATCGTGGTTTCTCCCAGCCCTGGTTGTTGTCAGACATCCACATCGACATCGTCGCCATGCAGCTCCATCAGGTCACGGCGCGCTTGTGCTTCGCCCTTGCCCATCAGCTTGGTCAGCGAGTCGGTGGTGGCGATGAAATCAAGCTCGCCAAACGCCACTTGCAACAAACGCCGCGTGTCGGGGTTGAGCGTGGTGTCCCACAACTGCTCGGCGTTCATTTCGCCCAGGCCCTTGAAGCGGCTGATGCTCCATGAGTTTTCGCGTGCGCCTTCTTTGCGCAGCTTATCGAGCGTGGCGGTGAGCTCACCTTCATCAAGCGCGTAGATCTTGGCCGCCGGTTTTTTGCCACGCGCAGGCGCATCAACCCGGAACAGCGGTGGTTTGGCGATGTAGATGTTGCCGCGCTCGATCAGCTTGGGAAAGTGACGGAAAAAGAGCGTGAGCAACAGCACCTGGATGTGCGAGCCGTCGACGTCAGCGTCAGAGAGGATGCAGATTTTTCCGTAGCGCAGGCCGCTCATGTCGGGCTCATCGCTGGCGCCGTGCGGGTCAACGCCCACGGCCACCGAGATGTCGTGAATTTCGTTGTTGGCAAACAGGCGGTCGCGCTCGACCTCCCAGGCATTGAGCACCTTGCCGCGCAACGGCAATATGGCCTGCGTTTCTTTGTTGCGGCCCATCTTGGCGCTGCCACCGGCCGAGTCTCCCTCAACGAGAAAAAGTTCGTTCAGCGTCAGGTCGCGGCTCTCGCAATCGGTGAGCTTGCCCGGCAGCACGGCCACGCCCGAGCCCTTGCGCTTCTCGACCTTCTGGCTCGCGCGCTGGCGTGTTTGTGCCTGCTTGATGACGAGATCGGCGAGGCGTCTGCCCAAGTCCACATGTTGGTTCAGCCACAACTCGAGCGAGGGCTTCACATAGGTGGAAACAAGGCGCAGGGCATCGCGGCTGTTGAGCCGTTCCTTGATCTGGCCCTGGAACTGTGGGTCGAGCACCTTGGCGCTCAACACGAAGCTGGCACGCGAGAACACGTCTTCGGGCATCAGTTTCACACCCTTGGGCAGCAAGCTGTGCAGGTCGATGAACCCCTTGACCGCGCCAAACAGGCCGTCTTTCAAGCCCGACTCGTGCGTGCCGCCGTTCACCGTGGGAATCAGGTTGACGTAGCTTTCGCGCATTGGCGAGCCGTCTTCGGTGAAGGCCACACACCAGGCGGCGCCCTCACCTTCGGCGAAGTTTTCGGTCTCGCCGCCATCGGCGTAGTGCTCGCCTTCAAACAGCGGGATCACCGGGTCGGCGTTGAGCGTCTGCATCAGGTAGTCGCGCAGGCCGCCCTTGTAGACCCAGCTCAACACTTCGCCCGTCTTCTCGGTGGTGAGCGTGACGCTCGCACCCGGCATCAGCACTGCCTTGCTGCGCAGCAGGTGCGTCAGGTCGCCCTTGGGAAAGTCGGCGCTCTCGAAGTATTTGGCATCGGGCCAGGCGCGCACCGTGGTGCCGGTCTTGCGATCGGCGTTGGTGATGCGGCGCAGTTTCAGCGGCTCGATCACGTCGCCACCCGCGAACACGATGTTGGCGACCTGACCTTCTCGGTTGACCTGCACTTCGAGCCGCTTGGCCAGCGCGTTGGTCACGCTCACGCCCACGCCGTGCAGGCCACCCGAGAAGCTGTAGGCGCCGCCCGAGCCTTTGTCGAATTTGCCGCCGGCGTGAAGCCGCGTGAACACGATCTCGATCACCGACACCTTTTCTTCAGGGTGCAGGCCGAAGGGAATGCCACGGCCATCGTCTTGCACGCTGACCGAGCCGTCGGTGTGCAGCGTCACGTCGATGCGCTTGCCGTGACCGGCCAGGGCCTCATCGGCCGCGTTGTCGATCACTTCCTGAATGATGTGCAGCGGGTTGTCGGTGCGGGTGTACATGCCCGGGCGCTGCTTGACGGGCTCGAGCCCCTTGAGCACACGAATCGAAGACTCGCCGTAGGAGTTGCTGGGTTTGGTTGCCATATGGCCGGGAATTCTAGGCACATCACCCACGGTGACCTTCGCCAGGGTGTCGTTGGCTGCATGAGACAGACCGCCTGCCACGCGTTGCAGGGGCCACAAAGCCCACGGTACGCTCACAACTTCATGTGTCTCTCTGGAGTTGCGATGCGCACCCACACCCACCTCATTCGCCCCGCGCTGCTGGCCAGCGCCATGGTGTTGTCAACCTTCACGGCCCATGCGGCCGACATCAACCCGCTCTTGCTCACCCAGGCCGAGTTCAAACTTCTGTCGGAAGACCTCGGCTCGGTGGTGTCGTTCAAACCCCTGATCCCGGCCGAGGCCATGGGCATCACCGGCTTCGACGTCGGCATCGCCGTCACCGGCACCCAGCTGCAGAACCGCCCGGTGTGGGAAAAGGCAGCCGCCGGCTCCAGCGTGCCGTCGACGATGGCGGTGCCCATGCTGCGTGTGCACAAGGGCTTGCCGTTCAACATCGACATCGGCGCGTCGTACGCCAAGGTGCCGTCCACCAACATCCAGATCACCGGCGGCGAGTTGCGCTGGGCCTTTGTGCCTGGCGGCGTGGCCACGCCGGCGCTGGCCGTGCGTGCCAGCGTGTCGTCGCTGTCGGGGGTGGATCGCCTGAAGCTGCGCACCACCGGTGTCGACCTGTCCATCTCCAAGGGCTTTGCCTTTTTCACGCCCTATGTCGGCGCGGGCACGGTCAGAGTGAAAAGCACACCCGATGGGGCAGGCCTGGCGAGCGAGAGCTTTTCGCAAAGCAAGGTGTTCGGTGGAGTGAACCTGAACTTCGGCCTCGTGAACGTGGTGTTCGAGGCCGACAAAACCGGCCAGGCCGCAAGCTACGGCGTGAAATTCGGCCTGCGTTTCTGAACGCTCGCTGATCCCCGCGCGACAACGCGGGCGCACCGAAGTCGCTAAAGTGCCGCGATGACGTCTGCCGCCGCGCCTGCCAAGCTTTCGATGAAACAGGTGCTGCTGTGCGGCGCCTTGATCGTCACGCTCTCGATGGGAATACGCCACGGCTTCGGCCTGTGGCTGCAACCCATCACCATGGACCGCGGTTGGTCGCGCGAAACCTTCGCGTTTGCGCTCGCCATTCAAAACCTCGCCTGGGGTTTGGCCGGGCCGGTGGCCGGCATGCTGGCCGATCGTTATGGCGCGTTTCGCGTGCTCATCGTCGGCAGCCTGTTTTATGCCGGCGGGCTGGTGCTGATGGCGCTGGCCACCTCGGGCCTGGCCTTCACGGGCAGCGCAGGCTTGATTCTTGGCCTGGCGCAATCGGGCACCACCTATGCCGTGGTGTACGGCGTGATCGGCCGCAACGTGGCCCCCGACAAGCGCAGCTGGGCCATGGGTGTCGCGGCAGCCGCTGGTTCTTTCGGCCAATTCCTCATGGTGCCAGTGGAAAACTGGCTGATCGGCAGTTTTGGTTGGCAAAACGCGCTCTTCCTGCTGGGCTGCTTGGCACTGGCCATCGTGCCGCTCGCTTTCGGCTTGAAGGAGCCGGCCGCCGCAAAACCCAGTGGCCACCAGCAAAGCATTGGCAGCGCGGTGCGTGAGGCCTTCAGCTACCCGAGCTTCCAGTTGCTGATGGCGGGCTATTTTGTCTGCGGCTTTCAGGTGGTGTTCATCGGCGTGCACATGCCGAGCTACCTCAAAGACAACGGGCTCACACCCAATGTGGCGACCACGGCACTCGCGCTGATCGGCTTGTTCAACGTGTTTGGCACCTATGCCGCGGGCTCGCTCGGTGAGCGCATGCCCAAGAAGTACATCCTCTCGACCATCTATGCGCTGCGCTCGGTGGCGATCGTGGTGTTTTTGAGCGTGCCGCTCACGCCCTGGAGCGTCTACATCTTCTCTTCGGTGATCGGCTTCCTGTGGCTCTCGACCGTGCCGCCCACCAACGCGGTGATCGCGCAGATCTTCGGCGTGCAGTACATGTCAATGTTGGGGGGCTTTGTTTTCCTCAGCCACCAGATCGGCTCCTTTCTGGGGGTGTGGCTGGGTGGCAAGCTGTACGACACCACCGGCAGCTACAACGTGGTCTGGTGGATTGCGGTGGGTTTGGGCATTTTTGCCGCCCTCGTCAACCTGCCCGTGCGCGAAGCCCCGATTGCACGCGCGGCGCCCCGCGCGGCCTGAGAGCGTGAGATGAAGCTGCGCCGCGCCGCCGCCTGGTTGGCCGCAACATTGGCCTTGCTGCTGGTGTTTGCCGCCTACCTGCAGCCTGATCTGGCGTTTACGCTCGCCAATCAACTCTGGAATTGTTTCTAGGATGAACAACCCCCAAGCTCACTTCGTTCCCTGCGCCCCCGAGAGGGCGCTCAGCACCTTTCGGACGGCCGGGCAGGTGCTGACATGAACGTCATCGTGATCACCGGCGCCTCGGAAGGCATCGGCGCCGAAATGGCCCGCCAATGGGCATCGCGCGGCAAAGCGGCTACCGCGCTGGTGCTGGCAGCGCGCAACGTCGACAAGCTCGAAGCGGTGGCAACCGAGTGCCGAGCCTTCGGCAGCCAAGTGCTGGTGCAACGCTGTGACGTGGGCGTGCAGGCCGAGTGTGTGGCGCTGGTCAACGCAGCGGTGGCGGCGTTTGGGCGAATTGACACCCTGGTCAACAACGCAGGCATGTCAGCGCAAGCCTTGTTCAGCGACGTCACCGACCTCGGCTGGTACGAAACGCTGATGCGCATCAACCACTGGGGCAGCGTGTGGTGCACCCACGCGGCCCTCTCTCACCTCAAGGCCACACAGGGCCGCATCGTCGGCGTCTCCAGCCTGGCCGGGCTGGTGGGGGTGCCGGGGCGCACAGCCTACTGCGGCACCAAGTTTGCGATGACCGGCTTCTTCGAGGCGCTGCGGGTTGAGCTGGTGTCGGCCGGCGTGAGCGTCACCCTCGCCTACCCGGGTGTGGTGGCCACCGAAATTCGCTACCGCGGATTCAACGCCAAGGGCGAAGCCGCCGGCCAAAGCGGCCTCGACGAAACGGGGGCGATGAGCGTCGAGACCTGCGCCCGACTCATCATCGACGGCACCGAGGCCCGCGAGCGCGACATCGTCATGACGGCCAAGGGCCGCATAGGCCGCTGGCTCAAGCTGCTGGCGCCGGGGGTGGTCGACAAACTCGCGTTGAAGGCCCTGAACCAGCACGCCCGCCCCCAATGACGCTGCCACCATCTGCGTGGGTGCAACGTTGGTCGCACCTGGTACCTGAAGGGGCGAGCGTGCTCGACGTGGCCTGCGGCAGCGGGCGGCATGTGCACTGGTTCGCCGCACGAGGCTGCCGGGTGACCGGGGTCGAGCGTGACGCGGCGGCGATCGAGCCGCTCAAGGGCATCGCTGAAGTGCTGGTCGCCGACATCGAAAATGGCCCCTGGCCATTCACCGGCAGCCACTTTGATGCCGTGGTCGTGACCAATTACCTCTGGCGCGCCCTTTTGCCCACCCTCGTTGACAGCCTGGCCGAGGGTGGTGTGCTGATCTACGAAACCTTCGCCGACGGCAACCAGACGGTCGGCAAACCCTCCAACCCCAACTTCCTGCTGCAGCCCGGGGAACTGTTGCAGGCCGCGCAGGGTCTGGACATCGTGGCCTACGAAAACGGATTTCTCGACGCTCCACCCCGCCATGTGCAACGCATCACGGCGGTGAAACCGCGGGCCAATGTCACGGGCCGGCCCCGCCACGGTCTGGGCCCCGGGCCGGCCCCGTCAGGGCGGCTAAAATCGTCGGATTCCGAGGAACCCGCATGAAACCCATTGTTGGCAGCATCGTCGCGCTGATCACGCCGATGTTTGAAGACGGCAGCGTCGACTATGACGCGCTGCGTCGCCTGATTGACTGGCACATCGCCGAAGGCACCGACTGCATCGGCGTCGTTGGCACCACGGGCGAGTCGCCCACGGTGTCGGTCGAAGAGCACTGCGAAATCATCCGTGTCGCGGTGGAGCAGGCGCGTGGCCGTGTGCCCGTGATGGCTGGCACCGGCGGCAACTCCACGCGCGAGGCCATCGAGCTGTCGCGTTACGCCAAAAAGGTGGGCGCCGATTGCACGCTGTCGGTGGTGCCCTACTACAACAAACCCTCGCAAGAAGGCATCTACGCCCACTTCAAGGCCATTGCCGAAGCGGTCGACGTGCCGATGGTGCTTTACAACGTGCCCGGCCGCACCGTCGCCGACATGCTGCCCGAGACC